>CAYQKF010000047.1:0-38063 GCA_964417935.1 uncultured Pirellulales bacterium | reverse complement strand
GGCATTATTCAGACGAGTGTAGACACTTCTTCGGTAGTCTATGCAGCTACGCGGACATACCCGTGATGCAAACCTCCGAGTACAGGAACAGAAATGAGTTTGCTTGGGCCTAAAATCTGTGGTCGTTTTGTTTGTAAAACAGGTGTGTCACCATTAAGGCCCTGGTGTGGTCGTGCTACGTGATAGTAATCTTCGGTGAATTCCCGAAGTAGCCTTTCCAGATGTCTCTGACTGAGTACTATTACATGATCGAGCATCTCTCGCCGCAATGTTCCAATATACCTTTCCACGAATGGATTTTGCCATGGACTTCGGTATGCTGTACGAACTTCCTTTATGCCACAGCTTTCCAGAAAAGCTCGTACTCCGTTGCCATAAATGCCGTCATTGTCACGGAAGAGATATTTTGGTTGTAGACCAAATGGCATAGATTCACGTAGTTGCTTGATAACCCAATTCATAAATGGCAGCCATGTAGTTGATCTCTTGCGAGGTTTTCGCGGCTTACACATTTATTTGCTGATTGTATCCTCGCAAGGTGGATCGTACTGGAGAAGGATAAGTGTGTCCTTGATCCTTTCGGGGCTCCATAAGGGATTCTCTTTGCTTAGCTTGTAAATCAGGTTCTGCATCTCCTTGGAAATCGGAGGCCGACCACCCTTCCGACGAGACTTCCAACGCCAGAAGTACTGGAAAGCTGTAGTATGCCATTTCTTGACTGTAGCCGGTTGCATCAGATGGACAAGATCTTCCCATTTGTCCAGAGACTTTGAAAGCACGACCCATAGGAGGCGAAAACTTGCAGTAAATCTTGGCCGCCGGCGCTTCCTCTGCCCGATCTGGTGCTTACAAACGGCGAGTTGGCTCTCCACTGCCAGCAGCTTGGCAGCCATTACTGCCTTGGGGCAGAAGATGGCCCACAGAGAAATCAGGGCATATCCCAAGGTCTCGCGGACACAATAGAGGATAGAACGAAGGTTTGTTAGAAGGTTTCCTATGGTATTCATACCGCTAAGATATTACAATTAGTTGCACGAAGCAAGTTTACGTAAGTTCTTTAATGACAAGGTGGACGAGGTTATTCGGGTAGACAGCCCTCTTCAAGAGCGGCTTTGGTAATATCCACCGCCTTTTTCTGATCTCCTTTTATGACTGCGTCGGCTAACGCTTTCAAATCTGCCATTACACTTGCCCTCAATCAAAAACAAAGTATCCTGCTCACATTCCTTATACGTGACCGCTAAAGCGGTGATTAAACGGTATTGCCACGGCCCGAGACAAGCACTAATGTTCCTCTTTTCGGCCGCCCGATTCGTTTTGCAATACCGATACCAGCATATTCAAGGTCATTGGTCAAATTGGACAATACAATTATTAATGAGCCTTCTTTGTCTGGCCTCAACTATTCTTTTCCTGACATTTCCGTTCGGAGATAAGATGGCTCGCTTTTTGGCACGCGTTCACCCAATAGTCAAATCGACGACCTTATAGCAGACGAGCAAAAATGCCCCCAGCACAACGTATATGAAATAAACACGCAGTCTGACCTCTCCTGCTTTAAGTCCGATCCTTGTTCCTAAAAAGGCACCTATCAACCCGCCGACGGTCATCACGGCCCATAGTGACAAGTTGACGTTGCCGCATTTCGTATTGAGGGCTACTGCAATCAGAGATGATACCCAGACGATCAGCAGGCTCGTTCCTGCCGCCTTTACCGCACGCTGTCCGACTAGGTACATCAACGCCGGCAGAAGGATAATACCACCACCAACCCCCATCAAGCCTGTAAGCACGCCAACACCCATACCCAGCAGGATCAGGGAGATTACAGACAGGCGTGGCTGTTCGAGCGATTGATAACAAGAATACGGAGGTATTTTGACTGCGGCGAGCAGCCCCACCCTCTTCTGCGGAGATTGTCCACGTGTCCGGAAATGATCGAAGCACAGACATCCGGCGATTGATAGCAGAAGCACGGCGAAAGCGCATATCAAAACGTACTCGACAGCCTCCAGTTCACGGCCGTTTATAACCAAAGGCGCGGTGTGTTTGAGAGTTTCAAGGAAATGAAGTCCGATACCTATCCCCAATATGCCACCAGCGGCAATCGTCAGGGCCAATCTCACGTCGATGGTGCCGGTTCGCCGCCTCTTGAGCAGGGCGAAGCTGCTCGTCGCCAGGATAGTCGCCATACCCGTACCGACAGCAGTAGGTCCCGGCGTCCCCAATAGGACGATCAGGGCAGGAGTTATAAGGAATCCTCCGCCGATACCAAACATGCCGGTAAGAAATCCTACCAACAGAGCTATCAAAAAGCCGCCGGGTGCGACCGTTTCTAAGCCGTACATGTTTTCTCCAAACGATAGTCCATTTTCACCTGGCTTCGGGAATCAGTTAATCCTGAACGCAAAAGCGTAGTCACAGGGGCTGTCTTTGGGCAAGGCGATCTCAAGCCCTTGTTGATGCGTTCCAATTCTGCCTGCTCTTTCGCGCCCAGCATTGTGACCGCCTTGATCTGCTCCATTCTCTTCTTAACTTCGTTGCACTTCATCATGATGGCTGGACCTTCACGGGTAGTTCGAAGGTATTGGGCAACACACTGGTTCGGTCCGGTCTTTTGCAGTCATGGTCATCCTCTCAGCTCATCCTTTTTGTATTGATTCTTAATCTTTCGACACAAGTCAACCAAGACTCTGTGGTTGCTGATTTCGGCGTACTCCTTTTTTGGCGGGCCAAACTCTGCGCGAACCTTTATGGTTGTCTCAGATGGTTTCAATCGCACATATTCTTTTTCAGCACTAAAATCTGTATGGGGTTTGCCGTTAACAGAAACTGATCGGATTAGTTTGCCTTTGGGGTGACGTATGCGGATAATGATTTCATCAGGGGCATTACGGGTAGGCGGGTCGACGACAGCTTCAATGAAGCCTTTGTTAACCGAAGATGTTATTACATAGTTAGTATGGCCGAAGTGGGTTGGAGCGTTCTTTACTGACACCTTCTGGCCATCCTTTAAATAATGATTTGGCACAAAAGGAGCAAGCCAGAGCTGATTACCTTTTTCCATTACGAACATCTGTCGAGATTGGGCCACCATCCGACCGGTAGTGTGGGTCTTGTTCCATGCGGCAGTGGCACAGGGATGTTCCCAAAACGAAAGGTTTTCGCTGTCGAAGCCCCCCGGAATCTCGTTGAAGTTTGAGCGGATAACGGCTTTGACGTCATCGCGCAAGCCGTGGATTCTTACAATTCGGGAATGGGCAGGCTGGTATTTTGAAAATCCGCCTTTATCGAACCAGTTTTGCCGATTATCCTCTCCCTCGTGACATACTGTTCTATTATCGAACAGAAAGCATACGTCTTCAAGGTGATTGACCATCCAGTTAACATCATCGCTATGAGGTTCAAGAATATCGAACGCAGCGGCGAGATGCTGACTGCCGTGTTCCACATCGTAGCTTTCTGCGGCACGATTGCCACTTGGGTGCATGTCACTGACCCGGCCGTAAGAGTAAACGACAGCGGGATAGGGGGGGACCCAGGTACCGTCCGGCATAGCCAACACAGGATTCCTTTCCCGGGCCCATTTATATGCCCTCAGGATGTTCTGCCGAAACTCAGCAGCTTCTTTTTTCAAACCTTCGGCCCCGAGGTGACTAAATTCGCCTAGTAATTCAGATATCTGACCGAGCCCGTTGTGGTTGTGAGCTTGTAAATAGAACCGATATCCAAAACGTGACCAGTCGCCCGTCACTCCTGGCGGGAAAAGACCGTATTCAGGTACTTTATTGCCGTGGACGTCAAACGCTTTGGTCTTCCTGCACTGTTTCGTTATCCATTCACATGCTTTGGCGATTTTGGGAATGTTTCTGCCAAACCAATCGCGATTGCGGGTCAGTCTATAGTGCTCGGCAATTGTCCACAGATTCCAGCCTGTCCCCATCAAGGTATAGCCGGTCGTCAAAGCCCCGGCGTCATTATAGCGGCTTAAATAATACTCCAGGCATTGCCGGGAAAAGTCACTGCGGTTCATCAAGTCCATCCCGCGAATGACGACCTGGGCTTCATTTTCAATCGGTCCATAGACCCACGCAGCGGCCCATGGAGCGAGATGTCCAGATTGAGGCTGTCTCGTTGTGGCTAAAAGATACATCACCGACGCTTTGATTATGTTTTCAAATAATTCGTCGGGGATGTCAATTTGAGTTGTATCCGCCATGACGTTATTCCAGTAAGCTTCCGTGTCTTTTAGAAGCATTTGAGGACTCTTGTTCAGTTGCGCATATCCATCGCTATCCACATCCCAGCCGGGTATATACACAGTACAGGACACGTGGGTTTTTGCCGGGATAGAACCTTGTACAATAACGTTATCACCGCTAATCTCTAAATTGAGCTGCTCGCTGTCACTGGTGTTTACAAAGGCGGCTAATTTGCCATCCTTCATTACAATAGCACCATCAGAAACAGCGCGAATATTGGCACGTATTCGAGGCAGATCTTTGTCTTCATTCCGAAATGAGATAAAACTAAGGGTTAGTTTTGCATCAGTTGGTTCTGCTTTCGGATTTTCAATGGTAAACTCCGAAACGCAAACCGCCTGCTGATTTGTCCAGCCCGGTTTGAATGGCTTGGGACATTTATTCCAGGGCGCAACAAATGCGCGTTGGTTGTAAATCAGGCTGTCTTCTTTTATGTTCAATACCTGTATAGGCATCCAGTCACCATGCAGGTGCCGGCGAACTTTGTTTTTGTCCCTTTCGCTTTGTTGCGGTGAGGGCCTTTTGGGATAAGCGAGGCCGCGATTAAAGGATTGAGCCTCAAAAAATCTGGCAGCATCTTCATCTTTGTGCGCTCCGAATTGCGGGATCAGAAAATCCTTGGGCATATTTCTTCCGTGTAAATAATCGGATGTAGAATAATTGATAATGCCGGATCGCCTGACGTGGAATTTTCGATTGTGGCAGACCAAGGCTAAGAATGTGGGGCTATAGTTCTGTATATCATTGAAGACTTCCATGGCCCCGGACATAGTCTGATCGGGCATTTCATGAACCCGTTCAAGAACGGTTTGACGTTCAGCTATTTTGGCGCGGTAATTAGGCAGACTCATTGGATCGGAAGCTTTGGTCAGAAAAACACCGGCATAAGACACATAGACGCATCCGTGACTCATCAAGTCTTCTATGGCTACACCAAATGCCGTTTCAGGAAGACGAAACCAAAGTAGTGTACGGTCGGATTTGTGCCGCTGAGGCTGGCTGTAGCAAAGCTTCATCTTGAGCTTCTTGCTCATATTCCAGTTGCATTTGATCCGTGAATCGTTATCAACTGGTGACAGTATCCTCCCATTATAAATCTCAATTTCAGCCTGACTCTTCTCGCCGGGCTTTTCTTGTTCTATCACTATTTCCATCGTCTGCCAGGACGATTTAGAGTAAGCCGAAATATTTTTGAGTCTGACAGGTTTATCCGAAGCCGGAAGAATAAAGCGCACTTTCATAAAGCCGGGGGCGGGTCCAAACTCTTTCCAGGCGATCCTTTTTGGCTCATCTTCCTGAATTTCAAAGTGAACATCGAATACCAGTTTGTCTGCGGCCGGTTTTTCGATGGTCACATCAAGCGGCAGCCATTTACCTTGCCACATCGATTCATGGCCGCTTGGCGCATGCCAGAAATCGGCTTTTATATCCCCGGCAGCAGGAACCTGTTCACTTTGAAAAAATTGAATTTCGATTCTTTTGATATCTTTGCGTTCGAGCCATTCCAGGCCGATACAGGCCTGGCCGTCTTTCCAGACCGGGACCGTATAAAGGCCGCCAGAGTCGGGACTGACCTCTTTGCCCGGGAAGATATATTCCGGCGGAAACTCCTGCGTACGACCGATCTTTATCTCCTGCTGGAGCGGGTCCCAACTCATCTTCTTGGCAAAGGCAGCTATGTCAACGGCGACTTTATCATTAGTTTCATTAAGATTCACCATGTTTGCGGCCACACTCCATGCTGAGTTTGTTTTCAGCAAGAGGATGAGTGCGAATACCAGTATGAGGGCTGTTTTTATACATTTCATTGTCGTATCTCCTCTTCTTAGTCCAGTTTGCTTCTCGTGGTATTTCCCAAACGTCTTCGATTATTTTTTCTCTCCACTTACCTACAGTGATACACTAAACACCTATTGATTCCAGTTTTTTTAAGGTGACGCAAGCAAATGTTCCGATACCATATATATGAGACCAAAAGGAAACGCAGAAGAACTGGAACGCCGCCGTCGGCGAGCGGTGAAACTAATGCAAGAGGGCGAGGCGCCGACGCTAATCGTCAGGATAGTCGCCATACTCGTACCGACAGCAGTATGTCCCGGCGTCCCCAATAGGACGATCAGGGCAGGGGTCATAAGGAATCCTCCGCCGATACCAAGCATGCCGGTAAGAAGTCCTACCAACAGAGCTATCAAAAAGCCGCCGGGTGCGAATGTCTCTAAGCCATGCATGTTTTCTCCAAACGATAGTCCATTTTCACCTGGCTTCGGGAATCAGTTAATCCTGAACACAAAAGCGTAGTCACAAGGACTGTCTTTGGGCAAGGCGATCTCAAGCCCTTGTTGGTGCGTTCCAATTCTGCCTGCTATATTTAGCCTGCGGTTTCACCGCAGGTTTTAACCCACAAAATCAAACGTCATAGAGTACTATTGTAAAATAGCAGTGATTCTTTCTATCTGTTCTGCAGTTTTTTCTCTTATGTTTCTTAAAAGCGAAACATCTAGTGTATACGGCTGATCAAGAGCAGATTTACCTTCCGGTTTGGGGTATACATATGGAAATCCCCAGGTAATTTTATTGACTTGGGACAAAATACCTTTGCTCTCTGATACCAGTAATTTATATTTGTCCTGTTGTTGGCCAGTCAGATTGCTGGAATCTATAATTGCCTGAAGTTGATCCGTCTTTTGCTTCAACAAGTACAAATACTCATAATCCTCTAATCCTTCTCTAAGCAGTTCCCAGCGAATCGAATTAATCGGACCGATCTCAGATGAATTCCGTGGAGGATACAGAAGTATCCCCTCGCCATTCAATCCTCGATGTCCTCCGTGAGGTTCTTCCCACAGATTACGATGCCAGTCAGCTACACGATACCAGCATAAAGTCCCATCGAGTTGAAATCTCCACAACCTCCAGCCAATAGTACGCAATCTCATCCCTGGAAAATCCAGAAGAAATGACACATTATTATAATGCGAGTACTCATCACCTGCCTGTTGTCTCAAACGGTTATTATTTAAGTGAGATTCAACATGGCTTGAATGCACTTCCCAAATATCTACAAGTCCATATAAACTACTATAGGGATACTTGGTTAGTCTGATATTAATATCAGAATTGATATCCTTAAATAGCTGACTAATATTTATTAGTGCATTAACGGTTGGAGCGTGGGCATAATTCGGTTCGTCAACAAACATGGCTACCACCTTGTCTGCCCACCCTTTTTCCTGTAAGTGGGTGTAGATCGCCGGATAAACCTGATTAAATAAATTCAGGAATTCGGGCGTAAATGTGGTATTACTGGTGTCCGAGAAAATCTGGATATCTGTATTGCCAAAGTGCCATTTTGGATACACCGGAAGGCTATGAGTACCAAATGTCCAACAAGCGGGAAATTTATAACGCTCCATTCCGATTTGCTCCAGGTACTCTGCCATTTCATCAAAGGCAGTGTAATCAATCACTACATTCTTTGGATTGCTTACGTCAACCTCGATATCCGGTATAATATTGCCGTGTGTATAATCCTTAACCCGGTGGTCGACAAGGTTCTTATAGTATCTTTTCAAGACCTCTATAGGATCGCCGTACTCCTGTTGCAGGACTTCGATTTGATCAAAGCTGTGATAAAATGGATTATGGAGACAGGCAGAGGCATAGACACTTGTTTTTTCTGGTACCGTAAAATCCCAAACCTTAAGCTCCAGGGGAATCGCTGATATTTTCTGGGAATCTTGGAATATTTCGATTGCGCTCTTATAGATTCCAGCGGGGATATGTATCGGTGTTTTGACTGTGATCCAGAACGGATTATTCACACCGCCTGTAAGTAGCGATGACTGTTCAAATGGCAGTGGGTCGGGATAGTAACCGGTAGGAATGTCAGGGTGCGACGGGACACTGACATACACATACTCGACTCGGTTATAATAAATGTTGTCCTTATGGATCACAGTCGGGCCTACAAGATCAGTAAATCTCAACTCAATACCAGCCATCTCCTTTTCAGGGATTATGACCAGTTGAAAAGGTTCATATTCCCCCTTTGCCGCTTTGATAATGATACTGGATTGGCGGAGCTTGGTATCAAGTCGATCAGGCTCTTTAAAGACCTTGGTCAGAGCATCTTGAAACCATATTGTACAATTCGAATTAGGATTCCCGCGCACCTGCCAATGGAGAGTCTTAACTGAAGGCTCAGATGTTGCATCATTGTACAGACCCGACACACGCGATCTTGCAAGAGAAACAACATGTGCTTTCAATGAGAAATCATCCCCAGATAAGATATCGCCGCCGCCGGCCTCAATATCATTGTTTTCAACATACACATGGATGGCGTGACCTACATTGTCAAGACCAACCAGTATCGCCAACATCAATAACACCTGACAATTTTTCATTTTCCTGTATCTTCAATATAGAGTTTCCAATATTTCCCGTTCACAGAACGCCTGTAATCGGGCAGTGGAGCCTGGGCTCAATCCTCTAAAAAGATCATCAAGAGATACACGGATAAGTTTAATATTCGCTTCAGTAAACCGCACATCCAGGCCTAACCACGACCAGTCCCAATTGTTCTGAATCTTCAAAAGAGTATTTACGTTTTGAAATTTTGTCCTCAATTTGCTTAAGTTTAGGGCCGATTTGGGAATTTGAAAATAGAACAGACAGATAATCATTTTCCAGAACAATACCATTATTCCCGCTCTCTCTCTCAGCTTGGGCCATCAATGGCATTGAATTGACGAAAATTACAGAAGCAAAAACAAAAATAGCTTTTGTACGGCCAGTACCGAACCGTCTCTTAATGACCGAAGAAACCATAACCTGTCTCCTTAAAATATGAACTGCCATTTCCCGTTTAACGTCTCTTTCGCTTCGATCCTCCAATTCCATTGTCCCATAATATCGAACCTGCCAGAAAATACAGTACTTCATTTAAGAATCGAAACTTCGCCAAATCCAAATTTGAGATCGACCCCCGTGCGGTTGTCGATAAATCTACTCGTCAAGTGAAACGTCACCTTCTTACCTGCTAAGTCCTTGATAGGGACAAATCTATCCTGCCACCATGGTTCACCAGCGATCACAAAAGGTGGGATATCTTGCGACCATAACAATCTTCTCTTGCCGTTGTGGTCAGCATGAATCTCAAAGCGAATCATCTCAAGGTCACTGGGAAGCGGTCTTCTGTACTGACGCCTGATAACCGGTTTAAAACTTAATGTCGGCCTACCTGAAGAAGGTACAGTCACGGAAAAGGACAGATCGGATGAAACATCAACTTGTTCCCGAGTCCAGTACACCTGCCTTCGGCTTGAAAATCCCGAGGCCAATTCCTTTGCAAGCTCAGCCAGTTGTTCCGGTCTGGGTGCGATAAGACAATATGTAGGCCGGTCACTGCCGGAAAGTTTTGCGACCAGTGGGGCCGAAATTAATTTATCGTCCCATTGTATATATTGATTATAAAGCATTTGACAGAATCTATCGCCTATTTCAGGATGGGTGGAAAGACCCTCGTTTGTGCCTATGATGAGACGACACTTAGCTTCTGCGGGCGGTAATGCGGTACACTCCTCAAGCGCAAGTCTCTTGCCTGTTTCAGCTCCCAAAACTTCCAATATCTGACGAGCAAGTCTCCGATCGCGCGGACTTTCCCCAACTTCAACTTTCAATAAACCACTTCCACTTGCGTTGAAGATTTCTTCAGGAGGCGTGAGATATAATGGCTTGAAAGACCTTCTTATCGAACTGGATACATGTTCGTACTTTGCGTAACTATCACGATTCTTTGGTATTTCCAGACCAACTTCAATGACCACGCAGTCCTTACCTATAATAGGGACACTCAAAGTATCCCCGTATGAGACCTTACCCGACCCCAAGGAGGCTCTCATCGGATAAACCATGTAAGCAGATAAGTTCTTATCGATGGGTCTAAAACCTGCACTTTCATCCAAAGACAATTCGGCTTTGGCCAAATCAAACGAACTATTGAAAAGATAAATAGCCCCCTCTCCGGAGCCTACGTGAGAATAACCCATTATCCCTTCATTGGGCTTTCTGTTGGGCTTAAAGAGAGGTCGGCAGTTGAAAATATATTGGGTTCTTCGTCTGTCCCAGGCCAGCCACTCTTTTAGAATATCCTTATCGAACTGAGGCATTTGAGCAAAAGAAAAACGGATGTCGCGAACCGCGGTTGTGGCGAAACAGGTAAACATATTCTGTGTCCAGCCCTCTCCTGATGGTATAAGAAGGCCGGTATGTTTCAGATTGACCGGGATGGCAGATTTCTGCTGCATCGACCAGCCGGCAATATCGCCTTTGATCCCCCAGGGGGGTACGAAATGATCATAATGGTCTTGCCAGGCGAGCCGTCTTTCAAAGGCCAGCGATCGTGCCGGATGGTCCGTCTTTGTCGCTAATGCCATATCTGGCGTCGTACCTGGATCTTTGGCATGAATGTGCGTAGCATGAATGAGCATCCAGGGCCAAGGACTGGCTTTACAGTAGAAGCGATATATTCCAGGCCGCCGCCTTTCACATTCATCATATATCTTAATCATCTTTCGAAGCTGCTTGTCAATCGAATCCCAACTGTTGGCCAGGCTGTTGTGCTTGGTAGAGTAATCCGGCATATACTTGTGGAAGTCAAACATGATACCCCCCAAGTCATAACGGTCCAACGCCTGTATGACGAACGTCATAAGACGGTCGCCGTATTCAGATGTTAAGGCCTGAATGGGGGCATCAGGCAAATGAGGAACCATCTTGGCATAATAGGGCTTGCCTTCTCTATTTAAGATCGCCCATTCTTCGGTTTCTCGGATATAACGGCTGGAAAGTGAATCCATCCAGACCGATAATTTCATATTACGTTCTTTGGCTGCCTTTACAATAGGCAGCATACCATTGGGAAGTCTAGCCGGTTCGGTTAAGGTCATATCCCAAACCTCGTCTTCTGCATCCATAACCTTTGGCAGTTTTGTACTGTAAGGTCGGTCAGGCAATAACCAGCCCGCGTCGAAATGAAGCAAGTCTGTGCCTATATACTGCAAATCATCCACAACCTGAAGTATGCGGTCCGCCCTAGTGCTAGTTAACCAGGGTCCCCATGTCGTAAATTTTACAGGAAACGGCACATCAGGCTTGACCCTTTTTGCAACATGCGCACAAAAAGCTCGCCGTGCGGTTTCGAGCGTTGTGGTCTTCTCATTAACCTGCTTGCGGAAAAATATCATCGAACCTCGAGAAACTTGAACAGGTTCACCGCCTGCTAAATTAAAGCCCGGCCGATATTCGATACGGAGACTTGCTTCGTCTTCAAGTACCTGTTCTCGGGGCCATTCAAGTGTAAGCAAACAGCCGCTGGTCGCAGTGAGCAAAACTGCAGGTTGGCCGAAAGTCCCACTCTTTACCGGCCACGCTAACTCCATATCAAGAGGCTTTAGCATCCATTGCCTTACTCCAGCCACATAAGCGCCATTCTCACGAGCTGTACATGTAATCGTCTTGAGTAAAACAGCTGTCTCGGACTGCAATTCGTAACGAACGTCCACCCGAAGCAGGTCATGGGAAAAATAAAATACCACGCTTTTACTGTCCTTTGCTATCGCCGCATCATCAAAACTAAAGCTCTCCTGCATCTCGTACTTTACCTCCACATGAGTATCATGAATCAACTCGAGCCTAAGCACAGCAAGTGAGACTTCATGTGAATCGCTGATAATATACGAATCATTGGTCGGCTTGTAATTGATGCTCGCCAGTCGTGGTCCAGCGTCTGAATATTCAAATCTAACGGCCAGGGCCTTATTCTGGAGAACTAATGACTCGGGACGGGCGTAGAGACTTGGACAAAACGAAAGTCCAAGAAGCAGCAAAAGCATAGTACAATGAAAGTTTCGGAATACTCTCCTCAGCACAAGTCCTGCCAATCGGTCAAGGGAGTTTCCCTTTGTTTGTGATAGAGCTTCCATATCCGTATCCTACAAGAACGAGGTCCAAAGAAACGCGTCATATCTTACGAACACAATGTTATTGTGCACTATTAACGAGCCTTTTTTATCTGACATCAATTGTTTTTTCCTTAAATTTCCGTTCGGAGATAAAATGGTTAGATTTTTGGACAATATGGAGTTGACCGTAAGCAGCAAAAAGCAGAAAATATGAGAAGAGTAAATAGGTAGAGTTTGAGAATATATTTTCGTGTCACAAAACTTAGTTGACGTTTTGGGCCGCCAGCTAGTTACTCAGGAGATGATTGGAATGAAAAAGTGTAGAGGATTTACATTAATAGAGCTATTGGTTGTTATCTCCATAATAGCACTGTTGATGGCAGTGTTAATGCCGGCGCTTCAGAGGGTCAGGAAACAGGCAAAGGCAGTTATTTGTCAGTCAAACTTGAAACAATGGGGCACTATACATTATATGTATAATAAGGACATTGATGGTGGACACTTTCCAGCAAGACTTCATGGTGGCGCAGGTGGTTATAGCCGTTGGGTAGAGGTCACGAGGCCATATTACAGTGACACAAAAATATCCCTCTGTCCGGAGGCTAAAAAACCGTTGGAGGAGGGAGGAAGACATCCATTTGCAGCACAGTTGCTGAAATTCAGTGCAGGTACCGGATATGAGGGTGAGGAAGGTCATCACATGAGCTATGGTTTTAATGCGTGGCTCTATAACCCTCCTGCCAGCCAAGTGAACCTTCTTCATGGGCGAGTATCCAAACCCTGTTGGCGAACCAGTAATGTTAAAGGCGCCAGTAACATTCCATTAACCTTTGATTGTATATGGAGGGGCATCACACCGCTGTACGTAGATGAGCCGCCAGAATTTGAAGGTTTTTGGACGCCGACAAACAACATGTCACATGTCTGTATCGCCCGGCACGGCAAAGTGGTCAACATGGTCTTTCTGGATTTCAGCACCGTCAGACAAGTGCCGTTAAAGGAGTTGTGGGACTTTGACTGGAGCCGCGACTGGAATGCAAACAATGTCCCTCCTCCCGTATGGCCGTCATGGATGAATTAAGAAGATTGTCCACAATCGTCAGACAAGTTTAGCGTGTTTTTCAATGTGTTCAAAAACATGTCTCAGGCTCGTGTTTTTTTACTCTTTTGGGAGACGGATAATGCAGTATTTATTGAACTTACGCAATCTTGTTTGCCATGAGAAGACATTTGGTTTGAAATCTTTCATGAGACCATAGCCCCTACAGAAACCAGAAGTGAATGGGAAACTCACGAATGTGATATGAGTGTGCTGATATTATCCGGCAGGCACGCCAATTTGCGGACTGAAAAGTCTGGCTTATGGAAAATAAGGCGTGGTGGTGCTTTTTGTGTTGAGGTGAGTCATAAGCATAGGTTAACAAATTTGGGCTAATGCGGTCCAAAATTGGCAACGGTAATGGAACCGCTCAGATACTAATCAAGAAAGGGTACGGCAAGTGAGTCCAGAAAAACTGACAACGGAAAAATTGGCAATTGAAGGAGGTCCCAAAGCTGTAGGCCGGCTCGGCCCTTTCCCTGCCAAAATTGCCAAAGAGGAACTGCTTGAAATTCTGGATATGTGGGAATTCAGTCCCGAAAATGAGGCCAAGCTAAAAGAGGTAATTGAACAACAAACAAATCTGCGCGGCCCACATCTGTTCAGGTATTACAATCCCAAACCCAGCAAGGTTGCCGCCGCAGAAGAAGCTATGAAGCAGATGGTGGGCACAAAGTATTGTCTTGCTACTAATTCCTGTACATCGGCGCTGGTTGCCAGCTACCGTGCTCTGGGTATTGGTGCAGGTGATGAGGTGATTGTGCCCGCGTACACATTTTTTGCAAGTGCCGCAACAGTAGTTTCATCCAATGCCATCCCTGTAATTGTGGATATTGACGAGACACTGTGCCTTGATCCCGACGCTATTGAAATCGCGATCACCAAACGAACCAAGGCTATTGTTCCGGTCCACATGCGCGGTGCTCCTGCTCAGATGGACGCGATTATGGATGTGGCCAACAGAAAAGGCATTCCGGTCGTAGAGGATGTAGCCCAGGCAGGTGGGGGCTCCTTCAAAGGCAAACGTCTTGGCAGCATTGGTACAGTGGGTTGTTTCAGTTTCGATTACTATAAGGTTATCGTCAGTGGTGAAGGCGGATTTATAACGACTGATGATGAATGGCTATACACCAGAGCTCAGAGTTGGCATGACTGTGCAGCTTGTTGGCGTCCGGACCGTTTTGCCAAAGAGAGAAAAGAGGGAGAACTATTCTGCGGGGAGAATTATCGGATGAGCGAGTTGGAGGGAGCCGTCGCCTTGGCTCAGATTCGCAAGTCCGACGAAATGCTCGCCGGGTACAGAAAGGCAAAGAAGCTGATCAAAGATGCAGTTGAAGATTTTCCACGCCTTGACTATCGCAGACTCACTGATCCGGAAGGCGACACAGCTATATGTCTGGTAATGCTTCTGCCGGATGCGGATACTACTCGCAAGGCCATCGAAGCTATGCAGGCTGAAGGTGTGCCAGTCGGCGGTATATATGACTCTAAAGTCAGAGACTGGCATATATACAAGTACTGGGAACATATCATCGACAAAAAAGCAGTGGCCGAAGATGGGCTGCCATGGAGTGCCGTTCCAACTGAAGAACTACCTCAGTATTCACGCCAGATGTGTCCCCGAACTCTGGACCTGCTGTCCAGAACTGTAATGCTGGATATCAATTACAATTACAGCGACGAAGACTGTGAAGCCATCGCCACAGGCATCAACAAGGTACTGAGAGCTTTATTGAAATAACCGCAAGTTTACTGGATCGGCAAGAATGAAGGAGACTCATGTATGGATTATGGGCTTTGCATAGAAATGGCGCTGGATAATCTTCCTTTTGAGCAGCGTGTGCAAAAGGCCGCGGAAATCGGCTTCAGGTATATTGAGATGTGGTTTGTGGACATGAGTTTCAAGGGAAAACCTGAAAAACTTTCTGCGATTGCCAATAAGAATAATGTTGAGATTACTAACACGGTGATCGGGGCTCCGGACGGTTCTATTGGTGGTGGCCTCACCGATCCTAAAAACCGTGAGCAATGGCTCGAACGAGCCGAGATGACTTTGGATTTCAATAATGCCGCCGGTATTCCCGCTACAATCGTCTGTACGGGAAATGTTGTCCAGGGAATGAGTGAAGGGCAAATGCGTAAGTCCGTTATGGAAGGACTCAAACGCACAGTTGAAATGGCTGAGAAGCACGACATAACGTTGCTTCTTGAACCTTTGAACACATCCTATGACCACGAAGGTTATTTTTTAACCAGCAGCGATGCCGGGGCTCAGATATGTCGCGAGATAGGCTCCGATAGAATGAAGCTGTTGTTTGACTGCTACCACATGCAGATTATGGAAGGCGACTTGCTCAATCACATAAAACGAAATATCGATGTGATCGGTCACTTTCATTCAGCAGGTGTCCCTGGCAGACACGAGCTCTACCGTGGTGAAACAGATTATCCTTTTGTCATAGAACAAATAGAAAAAACGGGTTATACGGGCGTATTCGGGCTGGAATACGCGCCGTCCATAGGGCACGAGGAATCCTTAAAGAAAACGTTAGATTATCTGAAGTAGGTATTCCGGTTATAACCGGACTGAATTAACTCTAAGGAAAGGAGCAACAAATCATGAAAAAATCACTTGTAGCAACGACAATTATGGCTCTTTTGGTGTTCTACACATCGTGTTATCAGCCAGCTAAAGCCGTGACAGCTACGGCAAGCGTGACTTTGCAGAACAATCATCTTGTTGTAACATTCGCTGAATCGGCCGCAGGGCCTCGCCTGAGCAGTGTAAAACATCTCTCCACCGGCTATACCTATTCAATCAGCAACGACCAGCAGTTGATGCTTGCACTGGTCGAACCGGAATCAATCCATGACCCTAATCTGATTGTCACTTATGATTTACAGGCTAAGTTTGATTTTAAGGATGTGAGCGTAAACGATGAAAAAACAAAGGCGGTATTCAACTTTGAAAATCCAGGTTTAACGGTTCAGGTTATCTATACGCTCAGTAAGGATGATCCGGTATTGCGGAAAACGGTAGAGTGTGAAGCCAGGAAGGATACCTACATTGCCGGCGTAGGCCAGTGGAATCTTAAACCCGCTATCCCAATGGCCTGGCCGGGTCGTAATCAATATGGTTTGCCTGCGGTATTACTTGCTTCCGGCAAGGGCTGCTTTTTCACACTGGAATGGCCAAGGGCGCGTCTGTCCTACAGTAATGGTACGATTGAAATGACGTATAGGCCGGGCTTTATGCTAAAAGCCGGTGAAACAAAAGAGGTCTCTGCCGGTTCGCTTGTCTGCTTTGAAAGGACCGCGGCGGATGTTGATGACCTTGATGCCGCCCGGCAGGCTTTCATTGGCCATGTAAGAAAACGCGTTAATCCTGATGTGCCGTTTGTGATTAAGTATACCACGTGGGGACCGTGGCTGGGCTATGCAAATTCATCTCGTATTCTGATGAATCTTGAAGATATGGCATATGTGGGAACCGACCTTATGCACTTTGACCTGGGCTGGCAAAATGGTGATCATACGTACAGTGAGCGTCTTGCCAAGGTACGCGATGCGGATGATTTAGCCTGGGACGCGGCCATGACGGTGGAAAGTCGGCTACCCAATGGATTGCTCCCTATCAAAGCTGTTACCGAATCGCTGGGCATGAACATCTCATTATGGTTCGACACAACCGGCAGCTGGATAGTTAACGAAGATGATCTATGGGCTATTGAAAACTCCTCAAAAGGGAAAGTTAAGCCAAAATCAACAGCGAGTGAATATGGTGATCTCCTGCAAGAATTCGCATCTCAATGCATTAAGCGATACAATTTGAGGGGGTTCTTATTTGATGACCAGGCCTATACGCCTGACTATTCGACCGATCCAAACCGCAGAAGTCTGGCAAATGCGTGGAATTCGATAGATATACAGATGCGCAAGACTATCGATATTTTCGATATGGCAAACGAGACGAGCCCCGGCTTCTACCGATTCTGGTGCCGAGGCGATGTTGCCCCATGGATTTTAATGCACGCAACTCATCTTCATGCAGGTGATCCTGGTTCCAGCGCCACGATGGGGGAAGTGATGAAAACAGATTTTCCCGTTCGTGCACTGGCTTTTGAACGGTATCGAAGCTGGCAGCAAAAATATGAGAGATTCATGCCTCCGTGGGGCATCAAAGGCGATATAGCAGGTTGGTCAATACAGCAAGGCTCACCCATCTGGGTAAATCCCGCCCATAAAGATTTCATTATCTCTTCCGGCGAAGGCTGGACATTAAATATGTTTACTTGTTTTGCTACCACCGCTGTACGGGATATCCGTTTCTGCTTTGACCAGATGGCTCAATTTGACATAGATATTCTCAAAGAATGGCTTGCCTGGGACAGAGAGAGGTCAAAATACATCTTTGACCTGCGACTAATTTACCCTCTGGATGATAAACCCAACGACGGCCTTATGGGCTATTCGCATGTGGGAAAAGGTGAAGGAGTAATCTATCTGCTCAACAAAGGATTCGAGAAGGCTCAGGCTGAATTTACCCTTAATGAAAAGATAGGCTTCTGGCCGAAAAACACTAGTGTCAGTGCATACATAGTCTATCCGGTCAAGGCTCCACTCGGTAATGGAACTATCTCCTATGGCCAGATAGTAAAGGTTCCTGTTATTGGAAAAGATTGTGTTGTAATTGAAACAGGTCTCGAAAAGCCAGAAGAGCTGATACGTTATTCAGAATATGAACGCATGGCCGATTCGGTAGTCAGGTCATTTGAGCCGGTAGTCTTAACTTCCATAGATAATATGGTAAAAGTTCTTGAAGACAGCGGAGGAGCGGTACGGGTGGAGACAGGTGAAAACTGGCGTGATCGTGAACTGGCACTGCGCATTATGGATACATTAGGCGCCCGGGCGGGTATGCGGTTTAATCTGGATAAGTGCATAGAAAGATCCGCTTCAAACGCGGATTGCCGCATTGTCATCGGCACCTATGACGGTCTTAAAAGCCATCCGGATATTGGACGTAACTTTACGGAAGAGCTTTATAGCCGTTATATCAACTGGCGTGATAAGAAAAGATATTCAGCCGGCCTTATTACCAAACTGTATGGTCAGGGCAAACCCACGTTCTGTTTGATAGCACCCAGACCTGACCAGCTTGCAAAACTGGCGGAATACCTGACCAGAACGGCTCTGGCTGATAAAGCAGAGGTTGCATATTCCGCTGATACGCTAAAATTAGTTAACGACTATTCATTTAAGGCTGTTATACCGGCGGGCGCACCTGCTTTAAGGTTCAGGCCGCTGATCCAGGCACCGCAGATGAGTGTAGAGGATAGTGCCGCTGCTCCTATAATTCGTTTTAGGATTACCGCTGAAGAAGATGGCAAATACACTTTGTTATGGCAGGATGGCGTTGCCCCTTACCATTTCTGGGCAAGAAAAGAAGCGACTACGGCTCCGTGGCTGCAATCGCCAACCAGGCTTATCTCCCTGTCTGATCTGGCTAAGAGAGATGTAACTCTGCATTTTCAGGCACATTCTGCCAAAGGAAGTAAATCGCCCATAAAATCGGGCTTTCTTGAGATCGCAATAATGGATGAAGGAAAATCGAGAGGCAGTAACTGATTAACTGGCATAGCATATGGAACTTGCGAAACTAAAAGTTCTTTCCGAGGAGGAAATCAAGGAGATTCACGAGTCTTCAATCAATATATTGGAGAATTGTGGTGTCAAGATTCTCAATACACGTATGTTGAGATTTTTGAAAGAGAAGGGATTAGACGTTGACGAAGAGAAGCTTCTTGTAAGGTTTACTCGTAAATCCGTGGAGGATGCTCTAAGCTCCGTGCCGGACAAATTCGAGGTCTTTGATCGCAATGGTGAATTCGCATTCGTACTTGGTGACGGTGTTCCTAAAATAGCAGCCGGCCACAACGCGGTGTTCTGGTATGATTCAGATTCAGGTGTAACCCGCGAATCCACCGTGGCTGATGTGGCGGCCTTTTCCAGGATATGTCAAGCCCTTGAATGCATTGACATGATTGGCGTTCCAGTAATGCCGCAAGATGTGCCGGAGCCTTGTGCCACGTTGCTTTATGGGGTGAGGGCTGTGGTGGAAAACAGCACTAAGCCGATATATTTTTCGACGGACAGTTGTAGGGTAAATTGCGCCTGCACCGAATTGCTGCAAGCTGCATTTTGCGGAGACTTGAAGAATCAGGTTTATGGTATTTGTCAGCTTTCTTCAACGGGTCCACTGTATTGGGAACAGGGTGTAATGGATGCTTTCTTTGAAACCGCTGAAACCGGGGTGCCTATTTCTCTGTTGCCGGAACCGATTGCCGGTATTTCTGCACCTTATACTCTTGCCGGACTCCTAACCGTTAGCAATACAGAAGCTTTGTCAGGTATAGTCATGCTCCAGTTGCTAAAGAAGGGAATGAAGCTGATGTACGGCAACTCGTGGACCACTACAGACATGAACTCAGGGGCGGCGCTGGTTGGTTCCACAGAGACTACTATCTGTCGAATTGCCGCCGCTCAATTGGCGAAATTATACAAAATACCTTCCCATACCACAGCGCCGAATTCAGATAACCATGAGCACGATGAACAGAATGCGTGGGAAAAGACCTTCAGCCAGTTCTGTGCCGTGGCGTCAGGCCACGACCTCATAGTTAACTGTGGAATGTTCGCTACCGGACTAACCTGTAGTAATGAGCAGCTTTTGATAGATGAGGAGATTTCGGCAATGTCGAAAAGAATCGCAGCAGGTATCAACGTCAATAAAGATACAATCGCTGCGGACGTTATAAAACAGATTGGACCAAAAGGGGATACTTATCTTACCACCGAGCATACGATGAAATGGCTTCACTCGGACGAATATCTGCGACCCCGGCTGAGTGTTCGTGGACCACGAGCTACCTGGGTGGCCGAGGGCAACAAAGACACATATACTCTAGCCAAAGAGAAAGCAAGCAAATTGGCACACACCAAAGAGGGCCAAATCGATCGGGAGCGGGCGGCCAAATTAACAGAAATTATCAAAGACTTCGAGGGAACAATAAAATGAGTAACATCGCAAAAGTCGAGTCAAGAAAGTGAGAAGCAGTATGGCAAATTATGTCAGACAAATGCCTAACGACGTTCCTATTTACAATGAGTTGAAAACCTATGGTGGCTATACGCTATTTGCACCATCGTTTCAGAATAGAATGGCCTGGCTTATAGATATGAAAGGCAATGTGGTCCATTTCTGGGAGATGAAACATCCTCCAGGGCTTAACTGCAAGCTGTTAAAAGACGGGAATCTCATGTGGCTGGGCAGAGGACCCAATATCATGCAAGGCTTGAATGCTTCTGCCGACGAGTTGGTGGAAGTAGACTGGGACGGCAATGAGGTATGGCGATATGATGACTCCCGTATGCATCACGATTTCCAAGTGCTTGACAATGGAAATATTATGATCATGAGACATGTAGAACTGCCCGCTGAGATTCAGAAAAATCTCAGAGGAGGGGTGCCGGGCACGGAATTGAATGGCCAGACCTACGGCGTTCAAGTTAGAGAGATCAACAGGAAGGGAGAAACCCTTTGGCAATGGAATAACTGGGAACATTTCGATGCCAATAACCACATCGAATGCCCATTTTCTGACAAGGAGATATGGGGTTATACAAATTCCGTAGATGTCTTCCCCAATGGAGACGTGATCTTGTCCGTTCGACGGATGAACAGCGTCATACGAATCAGTAGGAAAACGGGTGAAATCATTTGGGAGTGGGGCCCCGAGCATTTGCTGGGCCATCAACACGATGTCAGTGTTACCGAACAGGGGACGATTACAATTTTTGACAATGGATTACATCGACGGATTCATACTCCTGGTGTGGATCATAATGACACTCCCTGTTTTCATGCTTCCAGACTCCTCGAAGTTGATCCCGAAACCGGTGATATTATGTGGGAGTACATTGACCCGATGCATCTTATGATATCAAATTTCTGTGGTAGTGTGCAGAAGTTGCCTAATGGCAACTATATGGCTTGTGACTCGGCTGCAGGGACTTTCTATGAAATCACCCCCGAAAAGGAAGTTGTCTGGAAATACGTCAGTCCATTCATTTTGAAGATTCCGGAAAAATTTGGGTGGAGTGTAACAAGGCTGATGTTCCAGGCTCATCGATATGGTACGGACTTTGAAGGATTCAAAGGTAAGGATTTGAGCCCAGAGAACTATGAGTGGGTTATTCAGAAGAAATGTAAGGAAGATGTGGCTCAAGAGGAACTGATCAAACGACGGCTGGAGATGGCCGGCTATTGAGCGGCCTTCACAGCTTCTTTAGACTTGGCAGCCGTGAAACCAACGTAGGACATGAGGAAGTGATGTATATGCCATGATATGAGTATAGGTATGTTTCGTTATGAGTAATTTAGTGACACCTTATGGAGGAATTTTGAAACCTCTGCTTATAGAATATGATCGTCCACAACGAGACGTCTTTCAGGAAGCCAAAACCCTTCTCCATGTCCCTTTGTCCAGCAAGGAAGTTTCGGATCTAATCATGCTCGGTATTGGAGCGTTCAGCCCGCTGGAAGGCTTCATGACCCGGGTTGACTATGAGAGTGTACTCAATGAGATGCGGCTGTCAACAGGTATGCTTTGGCCGATTCCGGTGACCGTAGCCGTCCCCGGAGGTATCGCCGAAGAAATAGTTGAGGGTCAGAGAGTCGCTCTTGTTGACGCACAAAAAAAAGTGATGGCGGTTATGACAGTGCAGGATAAGTTTTCCTATGATAAGGAAAAAGAAGCTCATAACGTTTTTGGTACAATGGACAAACGGCATCCCGGCGTACAGAAGATTTATGACCAAGGTGAACTCTATATTGGCGGACCCGTGGATGTTCTAAGCGAAGGCGAATATCCGCACTTGTATCCAGAATTTGCTCGGCCGGCTGAGACGCGTAAGCTCTTCAAAGAGAAAGGCTGGAATACCGTTGCTGCTTTTCAGACCCGCAACCCTATGCACCGCTCACATGAGTACCTGACCAAAATTGCCATGGAGGTCTGTGACGGCTTGTTTATTCATCCAATTGTGGGCAAGCTTAAAACCGGTGATATCCCCGCTGAAACTCGCATGAAATGCTATAAGGCGCTGCTCGATAATTATTATCGTCAGGATCGCGTGGTATTGAAGGTCTGTCCTCTGGAGATGCGTTATGGCGGGCCCAAAGAGGCAATTCTTCATGCTATCATTCGGCAGAACTTCGGTTGCAGTCACATGATTGTAGGAAGAGATCATGCCGGTGTGGGTGACTACTATGACCCATTCGATGCTCAGGCGATATTTGATAAACTCGAACCAGCTGATTTGCACTTGAAGCCGCTCAAGCTCGACTGGACTTTCTGGTGCTATAAATGTAACGGTATTGCGTCCATGAAGACCTGTCCACACTCCCAAAAAGAAAGGCTGATGATAAGTGGTACCGATTTACGAAAAATGCTTTCGGAAGGCAAGAGACCCCCAAAAGAATTCAGCCGGCCGGAAGTTATAGATATACTTATGCAGTATTACCGGAAGATTGAATAGTATAGTAACAAATCAAAGACAATTATTTTTGAGAAGCACAGTTTTACATGAAAAGCGTAATTCTGTTTACGATTGATGCATTGAGGAAAGATGTCTTAGGGCTATATGGCAGTGATCTGGGGCTTACGCCTTTTCTGGACTCGTTAAAAGACAAATCGTTGGTTTTTACCCGGTATGAATCAGTCGGCCCATACACTCAGGCTTCATTTCCGGGCATCCTTGCCTCAAGTTACTTTCTGGAATATGGTGATCCCAAGCAGCTTTCGCCCAAGCGCACTCTTGTTTCCGAAGTGGTAAGACAAGGTGGCTTTACCACGGCTGCGTTCCATTCTAATGCATATCTATCGGAATACGTCGGCTGGAACAGAGGTTGGGATCATTTCTACGATTCCATGCAAGACCAAGTCACCGATATGGTGCCTTATGTCAAAGGTAACACAATCAATAAGAAGGTCGGTAGCTGGCTTCAGTCTCATGCAAAGCAATCTGCGGACAAACCGTTTTTCTTATGGGTACATTACATGGACCTTCACGAACCTTATGTGCCTGATGAAAAGTATATTGAGAAAATCGACCCGCAGCTAAAACTAAGTAAAGAGGAAATGTTTGCCATGTTCAAAGAAGTGCTTCTTCCTCGTGATACATCCAATCCCGAAAAAGTCGAAGCTCTTAGAAAACTGTACCGAGCTCATGTCATTGAGGTCGATGAATACGCGAAGAATTTCTTTGGCGTTCTTAAACAGCACGGTATTCTGGACGATTGTATAATGATTATCACCGCCGATCACGGTGATGAATTCGGCGAGCACGGCAGTTTGTCTCACGATGGCAAGATGTATTCCGAACTCATTAACGTTCCGATGATTATTTATGATTCGGATGTGACTGAGGGCCAAACGGTCGATACCGTGTTAAGCGGTGTTGATGTTGCTCCCACGGTTGCCTCTTTGTTCGGGCTGGAACCTGCGGATAATTGGCACGGTCAACCGTTGCTGCCTCTGGACAATTACAATTCAAAGGGTGCATTCGGCGAAGCTATCGGCAAACTGGCGCACAAGGTCAAGGAGACCGACCGGCCGGTGCATTTCTATCAAAAGGATAATCTCAAAATTATTCACCACATGAAAGAAGACAAATGGGAGCTTTATGACCTAGACAAAGACCCCAGTGAACAGAATAACATAGTGGAGTTGTCTGAGGTTGCCGAACAGATGAAAAACCAACTCAATTCCAGAATAACCTGGCAGCTGGAAAAATAAGCGATCAGAAAAATCTGATAAACGGAAAGGAGAAAAGTGCATGGCAAAGATACAGCCTATCCCTGAAAGAGTGGAAGAGTTGAAAGAAAAAATAGAAAAATCTAAAGAGATCTTCCAGCAGGCTTACGAGCAATTCGATGCCAAAGATATGCGTCTTATCTGGTCCGGGGGCAAAGACAGTACTCTGACCACCTGGATTTGCAAACAGTTCTGTGAGGAGAACAATCTCCAGATGCCCAAGGCCTTTACCATTGATGAAGGTGATGCGTTTGAAGAAATCGATGAGTTTTTGCATAAATGGTCAAAAGAGTGGGGCGTTGAACTGGACTGGGGCAGAAACGAAGATGTTCTAAAGGCCGCCAATTATATACTTGGCGCGGAGGTAGATGTCAAAGACCTCAATGAAAGAAACCAGCAAGAAATCAAACGCATTGGCTTTGACCTGGACAAGTTCCCTTTTGAAGCGGAATCCTATGTGGGCAACCATCTGATGAAAACGGTGGTGTTCAATGCCTATCTCGAGGAGAATAGCGTAAAGGGGGTGTTCCAAGGCCTTCGCTGGGATGAGCAGCCCGCTCGCAAGAACGACCCGTACATGGAAGAAGTGAAGGCACAGGATCTTGTGCCAGCTCATACTCGTTTCCGGCCTATTCTCCATTGGGAAGAACAAGCACTATGGGATGCCACACTATATTTTGATATCCCTTACTGTACTCTATATGAGAAAGGCTATCGTTCCCTCGGAGCCAAGACCACCAGTCAGATCGCAGTGGAAGGCGTACCTGCCTGGGAGCAGGACCTGGACAATACCGTCGAACGAGCAGGCCGACGACAGGACAAAGAGGCCCAGATGGAAAGACTTCGCATGCTCGGCTATATGTGATTCAACGAACAATTATGGTAGAAAGTGGATTCTTGACTTCGTAAAAGAATAGATGCCCTCTGGTCGATGTGAATCTGATCCAAAACAATTTCAATCTTCTTGTGGTATTTCGTGAGCTTGGTTCGCTCTGGAGTACCAGATAGGCTTTCAAATGCGGTCATATGAAGTTAATCCCATAGATATAGGCATAGTAGTGGTTTATTTCGTCGCTGTCATTCTTATAGGCCTCTGGATAGGTAAAGACAAGTCCAAGACCAAAGAAGGTTTCTTCTTGGCTGGACGGAAACTAACCTGGCCTGTCATCGGGGCGTCCCTCTTCAGCACCGGTATATCAAGCGCGCAATTTGTGGGGCAAGCAGGTGGTGCATTTGCATTAGGGCTTGTTGTAGGAAACCCCCAGTTTGTTGGTGGTATTTGTTTTGTGATTATGGGGTTGTTTTTCGCACCCATTTATATAAGAATGGGCATTTATACGATGCCGGAATTTCTTGAAAAAAGGTATGGGCCAGAGAGCAGGATGATCTATGCGGCATTAAGTATTATAACTCTGATTGCGGTAAGGATTTCGATAGTTCTTTACGCCGGTGGCCTCGTGTTGAGCGAGTTTTTGGGTATCGATTCAATCTTTCTATGTGTCTTGATTATAGGGCTGTCAGTATCACTGTATACTGTCATAGGGGGCTTAAGTGCTGTTGTCTATACCGATGCAATACAGACAGCTATGCTAATTCTTGGAGGAGCTCTTACTTTGGTGGTGGGACTGCACAGAATCGGGGGGTGGGATGTGTTGAGATCAACTCTTGACCCATCCATGTTCCAGTTGCTAAAACCCATGAGTGTAAAAGCGCCGGATATGCCGTGGACCAGTGTCGTTTTTGGGCTTACCTTAGTATCCATATTCTACTGCTGTAATGATCAGGAAGTCGTACAAAGGACGCTTGGAGCGAAGAATGAGTTTCACGCTAAAATGGGAGGAATATTTGCCGGATTCCTGAAAATAGCGGCAATGTTCGTAATCGTTTTACCCGGCCTTATAGCTAAGGTTCTTTATCCTGACGCTATGCCCGACAAGGCCTATTCAATAATGATCCTGAACATACTGCCCATAGGTATCTCCGGCCTTGTCCTCGCGGGACTGCTGGCAGCGATTATGTCATCTCTTGACTCCGCATTTTGTGCTACCAGCAGCATTGTCACCATAGATTTCTATCAGAAATTCAAGAAAAATGCTTCGGACAAGGGACTGGTGTTATTTGGAAGGGTTTTGGGCTGCATTATATTTGGGATAAGTATGCTGTGGGCCCCATATATTCGAAGATTTGGCTTACTCTACATTTATCTACTAAAATATTACGCATATATATCATCACCTTTTGTGGCCTGTTTTGTCTTCGGGATATTATCCAAAAGAGTGAATCGTGCCGGAGCAGCGGCCACACTGGCCTCTGGGCTGCTTTTGGGTTTCGGCCTTATGATAGCTACAACCACTGCATCTCTGAAGAGTCACTTGCCTGACTGGATCGTTAACATGCATTTTTACCATCTGAATATTTGGCTCTTCCTGATAGCAACAGCCACTCTGTTCGGGGTAAGTTATCTGACCAGTCCCCCAACTGAAGAGCAAATTGCTGTGCTAAGTTTAAGACCCCGCAGAGATTTGGGCGTGAGACCCTGGTACGCTGATTATAAGCTTTGGGCTTCTGTATTTTTTGTGTGTATAATCGCATTGTACATATATTTCAAGTGACGTGATTTTAGGAGCCAGTATTAGATTGTCGCAAAAGACTGTAATCGAAAAGTCGTCGGATCACTCTAAAAAACGCATAATCGGAATGGACATTGGGAAGTAATTATTGGAGGCAAGCGTTGCTGTTGGCCTGAACGTTCAGAATAGTCCGGGCAAGCCGCCTAAAGGGAGCTTTTCCGGAGCGGACTCAAGAATTCTAAGGAGATTTGATGTTGTCCACTACCTATAAACACCCTCAAACTGGACTAAACAGGCGGAATTTTTTAAAGCAGGTAATGATTTCTGCTACGGGAACGGCAACGCTATCCGGCCGGTTTTGCCTGGGCTTAGGCGCTGCTGAATCTAAGCCGGCCAAGCCAAACATCCTTTGGATAGTGGCCGAGGACCTTTGCCCGGATCTTAGCTGTTATGGAACGCCTTTGGTCAAAACGCCGAATATAGATAAACTTGCCGCAGAAGGAGCGATGTTCACAGACGCCTTCAGTTCTGCTCCTGTTTGCTCTGCGAGCCGATCCGCCATATTGACAGGCATGTATCAGACCACCATAAACGCACACCATCACCGGTCCCCTCAAATACCGCCTCTGCCCAATGAGGTCAAATTTGCCACGGAACATTTCCGCAACGCCGGTTATTTTACCTGCAGTAATCACGCTCTTGACTGGGATAAGCGGGGAAAAATAGACTGCAATTTCCAAATACCAGAACATCCCTTTGATGGGACAGACTGGAGAGATCGAAGCCCTGATCAACCTTTCTTCGCACAGGTTCAATTTGGAGAAACGCACAGAGGTTTTGCAAGAGACCCGAAGAGTCCTATCGACCCTGATGTGGTTCAGGTGCCTCCTTATTACCCGGATCATCCTCTAACCAGAAGAGACTGGGCGGACTATCTGGAATATATTCAGATTCTTGACAGAAAAATTGGAAAAGTGCTGGAACGTTTAAAGAAAGATGGTCTGGAAAAAAATACCATCGTATTTTTCTTCGCTGATCATGGCCGTCCGCATGTCAGAGGCAAACAATACCTCTACGACGGAGGGATCCATATTCCGTTAGTTATTCGCTGGCCAGGTCATATCAAACCCGGCACGGTGAATGATAATCTCATAAGCGGAATCGATCTGCTGCCTACCTGTCTAAGAATGGCAAATATTGGAGTGCCCGAATACATGCAGGGTCGTTCTTTCTGGGGCCCGGATGTTAAGACACGAAAGTTCATAATTTCGGTCCGTGACCGTATTGATGAGACTTATGACCGTGTCCGCTGCGTCAGGACCAAAAAGCTGAAATATCTTCGCAACTTTTATCCGAATCAGCCTTATGTACAGATAAATGTAGTACCAAGGTTGGTTCTGCCGGTTCTGACTTTAATGGAAGTTTTGCATTATGAAGGCAAATTGACTCCCGCTCAGGCCAGGTTTATGGCAAAAACAAGGCCCGCTGAGGAGCTTTATGACCTGGAAAAAGATCCGAACGAAATTAACAATCTGGCTTCTGACCCCGACTACCATCAGCAACTTGAGCAAATGCGTGCGATTTTAGAGAAATGGATTGTAAAAACAAATGACCACGGCAGAAATCGCGAGGACCCCGAGGTCGCCGAAAATGTTCGCAAAGATTTCAGGAAAAGGATATATGAGCCAAGGATGAAAAAGCGAGGCCTTGATCCAAATATTAGACCACAGGAATATCTAAAATATTGGGAAGAAAGAATGCTTTCTGAGAAATAACTAAAGTCCGTTATTACCAAAAATTAATGCAGTAGTTCGAGCCCGTGAAAAATCTTAACCGCATAATGGAGCCCACTCGAAAAGGTAGGTTGTATGAGCCCATGAAGCTGGCTGCCTGATAGATGATTTGTCGAAAAGTGCAGTAGTCATGAAAGAAATGCCAAAAGTTATATTGTCGATCGATACGTCAACCACGATGAGCAGGAGCCTGATTCGTGGCATTGTGAAATATTCTCGTAACTATGGCTCCTGGTTTTTTCACCTACACGTCAACCCGGCCGAAATAACCACTGAGCAAATCAAGAAAAGGTTCTTTCCTGACGGAGTCATTATGCGCGATCGGATTGAGAACCTAAAGTTTATAGAATTAGGACTACCCACGGTTGTGATGGTTGCCGACCTGAACCCTAAGCAGGGGGTCTCTAACGTTATTACTGATGATGCGGCAATGGGAAAAATGGCAGGTCAGCATCTCATCGAGCGGGGTCTGGAATACTTTGCTTATTTTGGAGACGATAAGCCATGGTCTCGTAAACGCTTAGCAAGCTTTCAAAAGGTGCTCGGAAAGAGCGGCTTTAAGGTTAACGTTTGCATGCAGCCGAAAAGCCAAATCGAACAATCGCTAACAAAAAATGATCTTGATATCATTGCTGGTTGGCTTAAGCCCCTGCCGAAGCCGATTGGGTTGATGGCCGCACATGACGAATGTGGACAGAAGATTCTTAACGTGTGCAAAACTCTCGAGATAGACGTGCCGAAAGAGGTTGCGGTCATCGGAGTGGATAACGATGAGCTTATATGTGACTTGACCGATCCGCCCCTGTCCAGCATAGCCACTGACGCTGAACGGGCAGGTTATGAGGCGGCAAAGGTATTGGCGAAACAAATGGAGCACAAGACAATAGACACAGAGGATACATTTATTCGACCGCTGTATGTTGTAGCAAGACAATCGACAGACATACTGAACATTGAAGATGAGGTTGTTGCAAAAGCGATACGTTGTATCCGCACGCATGCCAGAGAAATAATACAGGTTTGTGATGTAGTAGATGCGGCGGGTGTTTCGCGAGCTGATTTATACAAACGATTTCACAAAGTACTTGGCCGTTCAATAAACAGTGAAATTAGATACGTGCGCGCCAACGAGATAGCCCGCATGTTGGTCGAAACCAATATGTCGATATCCAAAATCGCTCTGAGCTTAGGGTATCATAATACAGCCCACGTTGCGAGATTCTTCCGACATGAAAAGGGCTTGACTCCGCTGGAGTACCGTAAGGAGCATAGCGTGCTTAGACATACGGAGTAGCTGGCGCAAAACTGAGAGCACTTATTTTTGTAAGCAGTTGATGTCATTCGACTTGTAGCCGGACAGTAGTGAAACACTGTCACAATTTAGAACCTGGTAATTTATTCAGGAGATCATAATGCAATGTCATCATTTCTTGAAAACTGTAATTATTTGGAGTATTGTTATAGCGGCTGGGACTAAGTTGCAGGCTGCCGGCGCACCTGTTCCAGAGGTAGATAACTCTGATGATGCAAATCTCAGAAAAAATTACATCAGTACACGAGAGTTTCTCGAAGACGCTGTTTTGCCAAAAGTTGTTGTGGACAATTTTCTAAAGGGGATTGAGTGGTCGGTTTTCGATCCGGTAACCGGATACAGGCATAATGATGCTGTGGTGAAGTATGGAATGGATGGTTCAAATGCCTTTTCTTCTTACGGCCCGTACGGCGAGCGCAAGATGATCAATTGGGCATCCAGGCAATGCAGGATAAACACTTATGGTGACAGTTTTACGAACTGTTCGCAGGTAAGTGATGGTGAAACTTGGCAGGAGTATCTAGCCGCACATATAGGTGAGCCGGTCAGAAATTTTGGTATTGGAGGAACGGGTGTTTACCATATGTACAGAAGAATGTTAAGAGAAGAAGCGACTTCTGCATCAGCCGAGTACATCATTTTTAATATTTTTGGCGATGATTACCATAGAAGCCTGCATAAATGGCGATGGATTATGATTGATGGCTTTCGAGAAAATTTTCTGAAAAGTTATGATTTCAATAAGACAGAACAGGTTAAGAGTGCGGTAAGATTTCAGGGAACACCATGGAGTTATGTTCGTGTCGATCCGGATACCGGAAGGGTTGTGGAGTATGAGAATCCATATCCGACACCTGAATCCCTTTATAAATTATGCGACAAAAAGCACGTTTATGAAGAATTCAGAGATGATTTAATCGTGCAGATAAGAATGGCAGCGAAAAGTGGCAGGTTTGAGTATCCGGACAAAATTGAAAAATTAATGAAAGTACTGAGCATTTCCGGCGATCTCTCTAATCCCTCAGAATGCCGACGAATAGCCAGTGAACTCTATAGAAAATCCGCCATGAAAGTCAGTATGTACTCCATTAAGAAAACCAAGGAATTTGTTGCCAAAAAAAACAAGAAATTTATGGTGTTGTTGACTTATGCCTCCAATCATATCGTAGCTATTTATAATGGAAAGCCGCGATATAATCAGGAATTCATTGACTTTCTAAAAAAAGAGAATATCCCGTTTATTGATTTTGCAGATGTGCACTTGGAAGATTTCAAATCATTTAATGTATCGATCGAAGATTATCTGAAACGCTACTATATTGGCCACTATAGTCCCGCGGGCAACCATTTCTGCGCCTTTTCGATAAAGGATACGGTAGTCGATTGGTTAGAACCAAAGCCACCAGCCTATTTTGATTAATGCCCCCTTTCGGACAATGGGAGAAAATCTCTCGCCTTCAGGTGAATACTTTAGTATTATTCTGCTATGGAGCGCTACCCAAAGTCCAGCCAAACGACATACGATACACGGACGTTACAAGCCGTTCCGGCCGGAGGGGTGCAGTGCCCCACTTCCTGCAGCGATTTGGGGAGCAATAGAAAAAATGGTGAGTCTTCTGGACAAAATGGCGTTGATTAAGAAAGGCAAAAACCGGTATACTATATTATGGCTGTAAGAAGCCTTTTTTAGAAGTTGGGTATTTTGTATTGAGCGCGTTGCCTAACACTCTCGAAATACCGGTGAACGGTTACAGATTTTCTTTGCAGGATATGGAGGTGTACAAGATGCGGCGAAATACAAACAATTTGTCACGGAGGGATTTTCTGAACGGTGTTGTTGCAGGAGCGACCACTTTTGCAGCAGGGAGTTGTTTTATCAAGCCAGTCTGGGGCCAAACAACCGACCCGAAACAATTAAGCAAACCAAACATCGTTTTGATTCTGATTGATGATATGGGCTGGAAAGACCTTGGCTGTACCGGCAGCAACTATTATGAAACCCCCAACCTTGATAAACTCGCCAGTGAAGGTATGCTTTTTACAAGGGCACACTCGGCTTGTGCGGTGTGTGGTCCATCACGTGCCGCTATAATGACGGGCCGTTATCCGGCAAGACTTCATTTTACCGGAAATTACGACACAAATGACCCTAAATACAAAATGATAAGTGCGAAGAGGAGAAAAGGCTTAGCTCTTGAAGAAATTATTATTCCAGAAACTCTGAAAAGAAAAGGCTACATTTCTGGTCTTTTTGGTAAATGGCACCTGGGTTACGAAATACCTGTTACGGAACATGGTTTTGACACCAATGTAGGAGGATGTGGAATAGGATTACCAAGCTCCCATATCTCCCCCTATTTCACCCGTCAAAAGAATCCATACCTTAAGGATGGCCCCAAGGGCGAATATCTCACTGACCGGATTACTGATGAGGCCTGTGACTTTGTCAGAAAAAACCAGGACAAACCTTTCTTTGTTTACCTGTCACATTATGCGGTTCATTCACCCAATAATGGCAAACCTGAACTTGTTGCCAAATACAAGAATAAACCCACCGACGACCAAAATAATTCTGTTTTTGCGGCAATGGTCGAAAGCGTGGATGATTCCGTGGGCAAAGTCGTAGCGACACTTGAAGAATTGGGCTTAACCGAAAAAACTCTCATTATTTTCACCTCGGATAACGGCGGTCAGAAAGCCACTTCATGCTATCCGCTTATGGCACAAAAGGCTTACCCCTATCAAGGCGGTACACGTGTACCATTTATTGTCAAATGGCCCGGCGTAATTAAGCCGGCAAGCAAATGTGAGACCCGAGTTTACGGCGTTGATATTTATCCAACCATACTTGATATTCTCAAGTTAAAGGCCGACCCGTCAAAAGTTATCGACGGAGTCAGCCTCGTTCCTTTGCTTAAACAAACCGGTGAGATAAAGAAGAGGGCTCTGTATTGGCATTTCCCGCAATATACCAGCGGTGGAACGAAGACCGGGCCTTATTCCTGCATGATAAAAGACGATTGGAAGTTCTACCTGTTTTATGAGGACAATGGGGTACAACTTTTCAACTTGAAAAAAGATCCTTATGAACTGAATGATCTTTCCGACGTTGAACCGGAAAAGGCAAATGAGTTAAGGAAGGACTTAATCGCATGGAAGAAAGCTGTCAACGCCAACGATTGTAGGGTGAATCCTAAGTTTGACGGGAAAATGGTAAGAGGCAAAGATTTTTCCTACAAACAGGCCATCGCTGTAAGGAGCCGGAGCAAACAACTAAAAAGAGAAAGTATGAAGTAGTGTGATTAAGAGGCAGTTATGAGAAAGTCAAAAGGATTCACGCTGATTGAATTGTTGGTGGTTATCTCTATCATTGCGCTTCTATTGGCCATTTTAATACCGGCTCTTGGCCGGGTGCGAAATCAGGCGAAGGTGGTTGTATGTATGAGTAATCACAAACAGATCGCATATTGCTGGGCAATGTATCTGAACGCATATGACAATTCTTTCCCGCGTAAAGCAAGGGGAAGAACGGGAGGTATGTCCCATTGGGAGGAGCTCGTCTTAGCCGAATACTACCGGGACCCTAAAATTCTATTATGCCCCGAGAGCAAGCCGTTGGAGCGAGCAGTCGATCGTATGCACATGGCTTTCCCTATAAAGATTGATTTGCCGTATCAAGAAGAAATTGTTACTGCATACAGCAGTGTAGCCTTTAATGGCTGGCTATCAAATCCTGCGCCAGGTGAGCCATTCTCTGTGCCTGGCAATCCGAATCCACCACTCGAGTGGTTCTGGCGCAAAATCACTATGGTAAAAACTAATTACAATGTCCCGGTGGTTTCGGACGGGCAATATAGAGGCCATCTTCCCCTTGATACCGACGAACCCCCTTCTCTAGCTGGTATAGACAACGGACAACAAATGTGCAAATATTTCATCGACCGTCATGGGCGGGGAAGGATAGTTTCGTCGTTTTGTGATTTTAGCGTCAGAACAATGAGTATATTTGAATTGTGGAGTTTGAAATGGCACAGACAGTTTGACACCGTAAACATACCAGCCTCTTGGCCCGAGTGGACGAATGCATTTCCGCAACCGTAAATTAATTAGTATCTGTTGCGGAAAACGAAAATCGACGATGTCACCCCTGCGAAAGCAGGGGTCCAGAGCGAAAAACTGGATTCCCGCTTTCGCGGGAATGACAAATACTGTTTCCGCAACAGGAACTAATTAGGGGGGCAGTAGAAAGAATGGTGAGCTTTTTGGACAAAATAGCGTTGATTAAGAAAGGCAAAAACCGATATACGATGTATGGCTGTAAGAAGCTTTGTTTGTGCTCTGTGAGAGTTTTATACGCAGAATGATTGTGACAGGGTAGGTTTTGAAATGCTGTTATTCTTTTTTGGAGGAGCAAGTCATGTTTAAGAAACAATGTTATCTGTTTATTATTTGGGTCTTGCTGGTGAGCGCTTCAGCCAGCTCCGGCGACCTGATCGCATGGTACAAGTTTGATAATGATGTGCGTGACAGCAGCGGAAACGGCTACCATGGTACCATTGGAGGTGCCCCTGTATTTGTGTCCGGTTACTCAGGCCAAGCTCTCCGTTTCGACGCCAATGACTATGTGGATTTGAGCGCCCATCACGCTGTCTTGTCCAGCCTCGGTAACTTCACGCTGTCAATGTGGGCAGAGGGCTATGACGGTACCAAAAGCAAGGTGCTGTTTTGCTGGACTGATGGTACGATTAACCAGCGTGTACAGATGCACGGAGGCGGGGACCTGGGCAAGATCGGGTGGCTATCCGTAAACAGCGCAAGGACCGATGCGGCATGGATGGAGGACGCTTGGACCTGGACACCGGGAACCTGGTATCACTTGGCGTTCGTCAATGACACTACTGAAGGAAGGAAGATTTACGTCAACGGCGTCGAGATGGCTATCTCTAATGGCAATACTACTGCTTCACCGTCTGATCTGACAGGAGCTACCTTTGTGCGTATCGCAAACCGTGCAAACTCGACTGCCTCCTGGCTGGGCGGAATTGATGAGGTTCGCATCTACGACCGGGCTCTGGCGGCAGAGGAGATTCAGCAGACCATGATAGTCGCACCACCTGGTCTGGTGGCCTCTAACCCAATCCCTGCTGATGAGGCGACAGATGTGCCGCGAGATGTGGTCCTTAGCTGGACCCCAAGCGAGTTTGCTGACAAGCATGATGTGTACTTCGGAACCAATCTCGATGATGTCAACGATGCGACCACAACTGTGGATCCAGCCGGTGTTTACATGGGAAGTCAAGACCTGAACGCCTATGCGACCGCTCGATTAGACCTTGGCCAGACTTACTACTGGCGGGTCGATGAAGTTAACGCGCCGCCGGACTATACGATATTCAAAGGCGATGTCTGGCAATTTACAGTGGAACCATTCACTTATCCAATTGCCGGTGAAAATATCACTGCCACCGCTTCCAGCGCGAACAGTGCCGATGAAGGGCCTGAAAATAGCATCAACGGCTCTGGGCTGGATGCTGATGACCTGCACTCGGCCGACCAGGGGGACATGTGGCTTAGCAATGCCGCGGATGCAAATATGGCCTGGATCCAATATGAGTTCGACAGGGTTTATGAACTGCATCAGATGAGGGTATGGAACCATAATAGCCTGCTTGAGCAAGCCTTTGGTTTAGGGGTCAAGGATGCTGCCATTGAGTATTCGGTCGATGGAGCCGACTGGACCACATTGGGTACAACTCATGAATTTGCCCGGGCCCCTGGTGCAGCTGGCTATGCAGACAATACCACTGTCGATCTTAGTGGCGTAGCAGCGAAATACGTCAAAATCACTGCTAACAGCAACTGGGGCGGCATTGTCACCCAGTATGGTCTGAGCGAAGTTCGCTTCTTGTATATACCGGTGCAGGCGAGAGAACCTGATCCGGCTTCCGGCTCAACGGATATAGACGTGGATAATGTAACTCTTGTCTGGCGTGCAGGAAGGAAGGCAGCGAAGCACGATGTGTACCTCAGCACCGATGAGCAGGCAGTGGTAGATGAGACTATCAGTCCCGTTAGTGTGCCCGCTGGCAGCAGCTATGCCAGCTATGACACCGGCGCGCTTGATTTAAAGCAGACTTATTACTGGAAGGTTAATGAGGTCAATGAGGCTGAGAGTCCTGCCACCTGGCAGGGCGATGTCTGGAACTTTGCCACACAAGAGTATCTGGTTGTGGATGATTTTGAGCAGTACGACGACACCGATAATAAGATATTCGATGTGTGGACGGACTATTTCGCGAACAATACCGGCGCGATCGTGGGTCACTTTGATACTCCGTTTGCTGAACAAGATATTGTTCATAGTGGCTCTCAATCGATGCCGTATCGTTACGACAACGATGGTGCTGTGAACGAAGGTACCGCCTACGAGAAGACCGGAACGAAGTTTTATTCCGAAGCTGAACGCGAGTGGGCGGCTCCGCAGGATTGGACCACAAACGGCGCTGAGCTCTTGACGCTGTGGTTCAGAGGCCTGCCCCCGCTTTATGGCAGCTTCACCGTGGGGCCGCCGATGACGATGACTGCTCGGGGCGCCGGGATCGCAGGTGCGTCCGACCAGTTCCACTTTGCCTACCAGCAGCTCTCTGGCGATGGGAGCATCACAGCGAGGGTAGTCAGCCTCACTAACACCAACGCGGCGGCCAGAGCGGGAGTGATGATTCGTGAGACATTGGCAGCAGACGCGATGCACGCTATGGTGGCTGTCACCCCTACTTCTGAAGTTACCTTCCTTAACCGTCTGAGTGCTGGGGGCACTAGCGCAACGGCAACTACGCAAGCCGGGATCGCCGCTCCACAATGGATCAGATTAACCCGCACCGGCAGGACCTTTACAGCCGAGTATTCAACTAACGGAACTATCTGGACGGCATTAGGTACACCGCTGACGATGATGTACCTGCCTTTGTCTGCGGATTTCTATGTAGGCTTATGCCTGACTGCTGGTACTGCCAATGCAACATGCACAGCCGAGTTCTCCAATGTTACCACAACCGGCACGCTTCCAGGCCAGTGGCAGTCGCAAGACATCGGTATAGCAAGTAATGTTTCTGCTGACCAGCTTTATGTAGTTCTGCAAGATAGCGCCAATAATTCAGTGATCGTCGAGCATCCTGACTCTGCTGCGACGACCATAGACACCTGGACGGAGTGGGACATTCCACTGGCACAATTTACCGGTGTAAATCCGCAGACAATCAAGAAGATGTGCATTGGTGTTGGCGACAAAGCTGCTCCACAAGCCGGTGGTTCAGGTACGATGTACATTGACGATATCCGGTTGTATCCTGGTGTTATGATTACTCCCGTTGCTCCGGATCCCGATCGCCTGATCGCATCGTACAAGTTTGAGAATGATGTGCGTGACAGTAGCGGAAATGGCTACCATGGTACTATTGGAGGTGCCCCTGTATTTGTGTCCGGTTACTCAGGCCAAGCTCTCCGTTTCGACGCCAATGACTATGTGGATTTGAGCGCCCATCACGCTGTCTTGTCCAGCCTCGGTAACTTCACGCTGTCGATGTGGGCAGAAGGCTATGACGGTACCAAAGGAAAGGTACTGTTTTGCTGGACTGATGGTACGATTAACCAGCGTATACAGATGCACGGAGGCGGGGCCCCGGGCAGGATCGGGTGGCTAGCCACAGGGGCTGCCACGGCATGGATGGAGGACGCTTGGACCTGGACACCGGGAACCTGGTATCACTTGGCGTTCGTCAATGACACTACTGAAGGAAGGAAGATTTACGTCAACGGCGTCGAGATGGCCATCTCTAATGGCAATACTACTGCTTCACCGTCTGATCTGGTAGGAGCTACCTTTGTGCGTATCGCAAACCGTGCAAACTCGGCTGCCTCCTGGCTGGGCGGAATTGATGAGGTTCGTATCTATGACAAGGCGCTTTCGAACGGCGAGATACTATACCTTGCCGATCATACCGATCCGTGACCGACGTTAATTATAAATTTTCCGCGAATTCACATGGTAAGTGCGACAGGCGAATAGAAGAGACATCGCGAGCCGGATCCGGTAGCTTGGAGTTGTATAAAGACTTCAGACTACGGAGTGCTCGCGATGTCTCACATCCATTTTACCACGGACGAATGAAATGTCATCTATTCGATGAACT
>CAYQKF010000046.1:0-38196 GCA_964417935.1 uncultured Pirellulales bacterium | reverse complement strand
AGGTGGTTCAGGTTTAGTCTTTTTTGATGATATTCGACTGTATCGGCCGGCACCAGAGCCGAAGCCGGAACCAGACGAAATCATCAATATACTGGCTAACGGCGGCTTTGAGGACGGTATTGCTGATCCGTGGAGCACTTATGGTAGCGCTACCACAGAAGTGGTTCAAGAATTGGTCGGCGCAGCGGTTCCCGAAGCTCCGATTGAGGGAGGCTCTTGTCTGCATGTTGAGGTCCCAGAAGCAGGTGCAAATTTCTGGGATGCTGGTCTGCAGCACGCAGGACATGTTTTTGAAGCAGGCAAGAAATACACTCTTTCGGTCTTTCTCAAAAGCAAGGAAGGTACACTGGATATCAATTTCAAGCCGGAACTGGCACAAGACCCATGGACGGGATATGGTGACCAGGTCTTCACCATGACTGAAGAATGGACAGAATTTAGCGTAACAACTCCTGTTTTTGCTGAGGACGTCAGTCCAGCGACCATCACATTCCACATAGCTTTTGCAACTGGTGATTTCTGGATAGATGGTGTAAGATTTTACGAAGGCGACTATGTCGCACCTTGATTTAGGAAATTGATGTGAGGCTAATTAGATTCCCACTTTAGTTAGTGGGAATGACGTTAGGTGTTATGTTAATTCGGGGCCTATACCGATTGGTTCGGTATAGGCCCCTTTTTCGTTGGTAATTGGTAATTGGTCAGGTGGGGAGACAGAAGACCTTTCAATTGATTCAGCCATGGATGGAGCTACGATATTTTGTCTGCCCCCAGCCGGTCTGCATGGGGAAAAACTTTTCGGTATGGACCTATAAAAGGTCTGTGTTCTTTCCCAAAGGCCCGCAATTGGCTCAGCAAAGGCCTTTTCGCGACTATTTGAGTTGAATTGAAACGGGCTTTACGGTACAATATTAGCAACAATCCAGGGATGAGGGGCTCAACCGAATTAAAAGTGTCCAAAGTGAGCTAAAGTGCCTAAAGTGAGCTAAAGTGAAAATATAATCCACAACTTTAGGCACCTCAAACTTTAGGCACTTACTTCAAACCTGACGAGTGAGGAGGGTGTCCATTGGGAAAAGGACCAGTTACCCGTCGCGACTTGGCTCCGCCACCCGCTGCGACTCGATGCGTTAAGTCGCATCGCGGCGAGAGCGAGCCACGGCGGGAAGGTTTTGCTCGCACCTGCGGTTACGCGAGTACAGGTGGCGGCGTATTTCTAAAGCTGATAAATCTGACAACGGTCATTTGCATCCTGATTTTAATCGCCGATATAGCTCGCACAAAGGCCGCGTGGCACGGGCTTGCAGCCCGTGAAAAAACGGCCAAGATGGCCGTTCCAGCAACTTTACTCAACGCTACTGCCCGCACCTGTGCTGCCCGCACAGAAAAAGCGGGTACAAGTGTAACCAAGCCAGAGTTCCCCAGTCAACATCCTTTGAACAAATCCGGAATTAAGGCCGAGTCCAAACCGCACAGGCCAGAGAATACCACAAACGAGCAACCCGATAATTCCGAGGGTAACGCCAAGCCCCCGCGTTTTCTTGCGAAAGCAAGAGCGGGTGGCGAATGGGAATGCATACGAATGCGTGTAACGGCCTATTGTCCCTGTCCGAAATGCTGCGGCGAATATTCAGACGGCGTAACGGCCTGCGGGCATAAGATACGACCGGGCGATACCTTTGTGGCGGCAGACAGACGATATCTTTTCGGTACTGAAATGCTCATCCCCGGCTATAGCAACGACCAGACCGTGAAGGTTCTCGATAGAGGCGGCGCCATCAAAGGAAACCGGCTCGACGTGTTCTTCGGCTCTCACGAAGAGGCCCTGGAATGGGGCGTTAGATACCTCGAAGTTAGGATAAGCCGCAAATAGACTCCAAGCCATCACCAAGCTCATCCCGCTGGCCGCTCCAAATTTGTAAGTGAGCTAAAGTGAACTAAAGTGAACTAAAGTGACAGCAAAGCTGTCATTCTGAGCGAAGCGAAGAATCTCTTTTTCGTTGGCCAGATCCCTTCGGCAAGCTCAGGGCAGGCTCCTCGGCTTCGCCTCAGGATGACACGTAAGTGTCACTTTAGACACTCCAAACTTTCCGGCTAATCTATACATTTTCACAACCAACACGTAAAGTCTCTGCAAAATCCTTAAAATCACTGATAATCCAAGGTAGAAGCGTGTTCGAAAGAGTTCAGCTTTTTTGTGAAAAAAGGTTGTGAAAGTGTGAGTTTTGGTGTAAACTACGCTGGTAATTTTGAGTGTGAAAAATTGATATTTTTAACCTTTTGGTATATTAACGCAGAGGTTTATTATGAAAGCAAATTTCAACAGAGCGGCCCTTAGCGAGTCCTTAGGTCTGCTGACATCGGTAGTGCCGAGCCGAACGCCCAAGCCGATACTGCGCTGTGTGCAAATCACTGCTGAGGAAAAAGAGGTTCGGATATGTGCGACGGACCTGGAGGTCGGCATCAACTATCTGGTCTCTGAGGTGCAGGTCGAAAAGACAGGCGAGGTTATCGTGCCGGCGGACCGGCTGGCGGCGATTGTGCGTGAAAGTGTTGATGATGTCCTATTATTAGAGGCCTCAAAGGGCACTTGTGAGATAAAAGGGGCCGACAGCCACTTTACGATTTACGGCCAGGAGCCGGGCCAGTATCCGGTGGTTCCTGGTTTTGACGGTGCCGGTGATATAAAGATTGCTTTGAGTAACCTTCAGGCTGGTATCGAGCAGTGCCTGTTTGCGACGGCGAGAGAAAGCAGCCGATACGCAATTAACGGTGTGCTGTGGGAGATTAAGGACAAGAAGCTAATGCTGGTTGCCACAGACGGCAGAAGATTAGCGCGGTGCAGGGTCAACCTAACTTCTGCCCCGGCGAAAGACAAAACACCGGAAAATATAATAGTGCCGGCTAAGGCAATGGGACTATTGGATAAAGTCGGCAGCAACGAGAAAGATACCGTTGCAGTTAAGCTTGTCGATAACCAGATTCTGATAAGTTGTGCGAACGTTGTTATAAGCTCGAATCTGGTCGAAGGCAACTTTCCGAAGTACGAGGACATAATCCCAACCGATTACGACAAGAAGCTGACCCTATCGACCGAGGGGGCGTTGAGTGCTGTTCGTCGTGCATCGCTGCTGACAAGCGAGGAGTCGAGGGGGATTAAGCTGTCGATTGAAAAGGACAAGCTGGTGTTTTCCGGCAGAGCACCAGAGACGGGCAATGCTCAGGTTGATATGCTCATCGACTACAAAGGCGAGCCGATTGAAATCGGCTTTAATCCGCAGTTTTTGATAGATGCTCTGCGAGTTATCAAGACACCGGAGTTCGAACTTGAGTTAGGCCAGTCGGACAGACCGGGCCTGATAAAAAGTGGGACAAATTTCCTGTACGTTCTGATGCCGATTAACTTAGGATAGTTCATATATAACAAGACTTTTACAAAATTGAGGTTAGGCATATATTATTTAAGAAAATCAGTTTTTTTGGTTTTCTTAAATAATGAGCGAACTTCTTTTTAGACAACAACTTACTGTTTGAAAAGAAAAAATCAAAAAAACAATTTTTCTTTTCAAAGTATGCCTAACCTCGATTTTGCAAAACTCCAAATATAAGGTACGTTATGGGTGAAGACGAACAATTACTACACAATGCTGCCGAGGGACGAAGATTACAGAAATCTGACAGGACGGTCAGGTTGGGTGATGCTGTTCAGCAATTTTTGGCCGAGCAGGTTTCGCCGCGGCAGGCGAGGTTCGGCGCTGTAGCTGAACTGTGGAGCCAACTGCTGCCTGCTGAACTTTGCCGGCACTGTGAAATTGTTGATATTTCCGGCGGTCAGTTGAAAGTCCGTGTGGATTCGCCTGCATATAAGTACGAGCTGCAATTGTGCAGTTCGGAGCTTCTTGAAGAGCTGCAACAGCAGTGTCCGAAAGCTCGATTAACGAAAATCAAATTCGTTGTCGCTTAAGCCGTTGAAGTCAACACCCCCAAATAAGCCTTCGACGAACTGGAGGCCAGGGTTTGAGGGTGCCACCCAGCTTAAAGCCGTGGTTCGTGAATTTTGGTTTTCGGTTCGAGAAGCCTAAAAAACCAATGGTTCATCAGTTAATAGAGACGATATATATGATAGAGCAAAGGTTTTGCAAAAGCCCAGATATAAGATAGAGGTAGAGAGTTGATATGAAGGACCATAGATACGATGCGAGCAAAATAAAGATTCTTGGGGGTGTGGAGGCGGTGCGTAAACGGCCGGATATGTATATCGGCGACCGCGGAGGCGGAGGGCTGCATCATCTGGCCTATGAGGTATTAGATAACTCCATCGACGAAGCATTGGCCGGGTTCTGTGACAACATAAACGTGCGCATCTATCCTGACGGCAGTTGTATGGTCGAGGATAACGGCCGAGGCATACCCATCGAAAAGCACAAAGAGGCCAAGACCAGCGCTCTTGAGGTTGTGCTGACAAAACTTCACGCCGGCGGCAAGTTCGACAGCGACAGCTACAAAGTGGCCGGGGGGCTGCACGGCGTTGGCGTGAGCGTTGTCAATGCCCTGAGCGAATGGCTGGAAGCCGATGTGTATCGCGACGGAAAGCACTATCATTTCGAGTGCGTCAGAGGAGTCGCCAGGGGTCGGGTCAAGGAAATCGGCCCGAGCAATAAACGCGGCACAAAAATAACCTTCAAAGCCGACGAAGATATATTCGGCGATACGGAGTTTGCGTACGATACGCTGCTGAAACGAATACGAGAATTAGCTTACTTGAACGGCGGGCTGCAGATTAGCTTCAGGGATGACAGAAATAAGAAAAAAGAGGTATTCAAATTTGAGGACGGTACCAAGGCGTTTGTCAAGCATCTTAACGAGGGTAAAGAGACACTTCATAATGATGTCATCTACTTAGCCAGAGAAGACCGCAGGGCGATGCTGAGCTGCGAAGTGGCTATGCAGTACAACGACGGTTATACCGAAAATGTGCTGGTCTTTGCCAACAACATCTGCAATATCGACGGGGGCACGCATCTTTCGGGCTTTAAGACGGCGCTGACACGGACGATGAATTATTACGCCAAAAGTAATAACCTGCTAAGGAATGGGCAGGCGACAACAGGTGATGACCTGCGTGAGGGATTGACAGCGGTGGTAGCGGTGAAACTTGCGGACCCGCACTTTGAGGCGCAGACGAAGGTTCGGCTGACTAATCCGGAGGTTGGCGGTTTCGTTGAGACGACCGTCAACGAGCAATTGGGTCATTTTTTGGAAGAGCATCCGGCAGAGGCGAAACGGATTTTGAACAAGGCCATCCAGGCGGCGGCAGCCAGAGAAGCAGCGAGGAAGGCACGGGAACTAACCAGGCGCAAAGGTGCGCTGAGCACATCCAACCTTCCGGGCAAGTTGTGGGACTGTGCGAGTAAGGAAAAGGCAAGTACGGAGATATTCATTGTGGAAGGTGATTCGGCCGGGGGTTCTGCAAAGGCCGGGCGAGATAGAAATATCCAGGCAATTCTGCCGTTGAAAGGGAAAATCCTAAATGTGGAAAAGGCCCGGCTGGAAAAGATGTTAGCCCACGATGAAATCCGAACTATTATCAGCGCTTTGGGGACCGGTATCGGCACCGACGAGTTCAATCTGGACAGGTGCAGATACGGCAAGATAATACTGATGACAGACGCCGACATCGATGGCGCACACATTCGAACACTTCTGCTGACGTTTTTCTTCAGACAGATGCAGCAGTTGTTTTTGGAGAATAAGATTTATATCGCCCAGCCGCCCTTGTATGAGATTAAAGTCAAGGGTCAAAAGAAATCTGAATATATCCTGAGCGAGAATCAAATGCACAAGCGGATGATTGCTCGCGGTCTAGAAGGTACAGGACTTATCATCAGGGACGGCAAAAAAAGCAAAAAGACTAAGAAGGCGCAGGTAGGCCGAGGCCGCTCTGTTAAAAGTAGGAGCGGTTCGCGAACCGCCCGTACCGACGGGGCCCGTGAAGTTTGCGACAAAGAGCTGGCTGAGCTTGTAAAGACCTTAGCTGAGGCCGAACGTATCATAACGGTTTTGAGCAGACGCGGTATTAACTTCGCCGATTTCATCCGGGCCTATTACAGCCCGTCCCAAGGAGGACTTCCGCAGTTTCGTATCTGCGCCGAAGGCCAGGAGGAGATTTATTACAAAAGGGAGGAGTACGAAAAACGGGTCGATGAACTCAAAAAGCGGACCAAAGGTTTAGCGGAAGGTGAGGAGGAAGAATCAATTGCTGCCGAGGAGCTTCATGAGGTTGACCGCATCAATGAAATAAACAAGCAGCTTAAAAAGCAGTTCGGCTTAGACCTTAACGATTTTCTATTAAAACCTGCTAAAGGTCTTTCAGGTGAAGCTGCGCCCACGAAGTTTGAGCTGGTCAGCGGCGATGATACATACGAGGTCGCATCGTTAGGGGACATCTGCGCAAGCATCAGACAGATAGGCGGCAAAGGGATTGAGATAAAACGCTTCAAGGGTCTGGGCGAGATGAATGCTGACCAGTTATGGGAGACGACAATGAATCCGCAGACGCGTACTTTGCTGAGCGTCAAACTCGACGATGCCGGTGAAGCCGACCGATTGTTCAGTATATTAATGGGCAGCAACGTGGAGAAACGCCGAAACTTCATCCGCGACCACGCGCTTGAAGTGCAGAACCTCGATGTTTAGTTCGTATAAGGAAGGCGTTTGTTAGGTCCTTAAGATAGTTCCTAAATCATCCATTTCCTTCTTTGCTTCTTTCTTCCTTACCTTTGCCTTTCCCCTCATGGCGTTTATTTTTCCCTCAGCCTTGTCCTGCAATGCACCCGGCTGACGGCCTTTGTCGATCATTTCCTCGAGGCTGATTATACCGGTATCATAGAGTCTCCAGAGGTGCTCATCAAGAAGCTGCATACCGAGCTTTTTGCCGGTTTGAATGCTGGAATCGATTCGGTAAGTCTTGTTCTCGCGGATAAGATTGGCAATGGCAGGTGTTACAACCATAAACTCATAAGCTGCAATTCTTCCTCTGCCGGTAGCTAAAGGACAAAGTGCCTGGCTGAGAACAGCTATCAAATTGCTGCTTAACTGAATTCGAATTTGCTCCTGCTGGTCCACGGGAAAGACATCAATCAATCTGGTAATGGTTCCTGCAGCACTTGTGGTGTGGACTGTGCTGAAGACCAGGTGCCCTGTCTCGGCGGCCCTGACGGCGGATTCGATTGTTTCCAAATCGCGCAATTCGCCTACCAGAATCACGTCAGGGTCCATTCTCAAAACGCGTTTTAGGGCCTCGCCAAAGCTGGGAACATCAACGCCGACTTCCCGCTGGTTAATAATGGATTTTATATGCGGGTGATAATATTCTATCGGTTCTTCAACGGTTATAATATGGCGGTCAAAGTTTTCGTTAATGTAGTTTATCATACAAGCGAGTGTGGTTGTCTTGCCACATCCGGTTGGTCCTGTAACCAGGAACATCCCTCTTGGCCTGCGGCACAGAGCGGCACAAATCTTTGGCAAACCAATTTCATCAAAAGTCATAATCGTTGTCGGGATACGCCGTAAGACCAGCGAGATATTACCTTTCTGTCGAAAAACAGAGACGCGAAATCTTGCTACATCACCGTAGGCAAAACCAAAGTCTGTTCCGCCCTCTTCCTGAAGCTCCTGTTGATTTCGGTCAGGTGTGATGCTTTTCATTAAAGCGGTGGTATCATCAGGTTCGAGCTCCTTGGTTTCCAGTGACCTGAGTGAACCATCTATCCTCAATACAGGCGGCCGGCCGGTAACAATATGTAAATCCGAAGCCCCCTGCATAACACAGGCTTGGAGTAATCTGTCCATATTGACTGTTGCCATTTAAGAATCCTCAATACCTACATTTTGTTTAACCGACTGCTGCACCTTCTGTCTGGGTTATTCTGACGACTTCAGCCGGCGTGGTTATTCCGTTGAATATTTTGAGCTTTCCGTCTTCCATCAGTGTTCTCATTCCGCTTGCTTTCGCAGCCTTTCTCAACTCGGTAGTAGGAGCCTTTGCAAAAGCCAGCTCTCTTATTTCATTGTTCATTTCAAACATCTCGAATATGGCGATACGTCCTTTGTAGCCTGTATGCTGGCACTGACTACAACCGGTTCCTTTATAGACGGCTTGTTTTTCGAGGTCTTCGGGCGTGATACCCAGCGATTGTAAAAGATGGGGATCCGGATCTTCGTCAACTACTTTGCATTTTTTACAAATGATTCTTACAAGTCTTTGTGCCATAATGGCCTGAATTGAGCTTGCTACGAGAAAGGGCTTGACGCCCATATCTATCAGACGTGTAATTGCGCTTGGGGCGTCATTTGTGTGCAAAGTGCTGAAAACGAGGTGTCCAGTAAGTGCGGCCTGAATTGCGATATCTGCGACAACGCCGTCTCGGATTTCGCCGATGAGTATGATATTCGGGGCCTGTCGCAGCATTGCTCTTAGAATCCTGCTAAAAGTCAATTCGATTTCTTCTTTGACCTGGCACTGATTCATTCCGTCGAAGTTGTATTCGACGGGGTCTTCTGCGGTGATAATTTTCTTATCCGGCTTGTTAAGCTCCTGCAAAGCGGCATATAACGTTGTGGTTTTTCCACTACCGGTTGGGCCTGTAACCAAAAAGATGCCGTTCGGTCTTTTGATTATCTTATGGAATTGCTCATAATTGTCCTGTTCAAAGCCTAAAGACTCAATACCGACGTTGACGGCATCAGGACGTAAAATTCGGAGCACCACGCTTGGGCCGTGGTTGCCCGGCAAAGACGAGACACGGAAATCAATGTCCTGTCCTCCTATCACCCGTTTGATACGACCGTCCTGGGGCAATCTTTTTTCAGCAATATCCATACCGGAGAGAATTTTGAAGCGTGTAACCAGCGGTGCCTGCATACTCTTTGGAATATTGTCCCTCTCCAAACAGACGCCATCGACGCGGTATCTTACGCGTACTCTATCTTCCATTGGCTCAATGTGTATATCGCTGGCCCGCATATAATAGGCATTGTCAATTATCAGGTTTACCAATCTAATAATCGGGGCGTCATCATCGCCTGCTGCGCCCTGGGCCCGGAGTGCTTCTTCCTGTAACTCGTGCCCTACCTCGGCAAGTTCGGCGGCAGTTGCGTCGATGCTGTGCCTTAGCCTGTCGCTCTCCTCCTTTTTTTCCTGGTCGAAGGAATCCTGGATGTATGAGCGAATCTTCGTAGGGTTCGCAACATGGCAGTCCAGCTCGGTATTCAAGCGAAACCGAATTGCGTCCATCATCTCCAGGTCCAATGGGTCGCCAATGATCACTTTTAATTTGCCGTTGTTCATACCGAGAGGCAGGACATTATGCCTTTTCATAAGCTCCTGTGGAATCAACTTAGTGGCATCCTGTGGGATGGTAGTGTTGTCCAGATTTACGTATTGTAACCCAAACTGCTTGGCGATTGCCTTGGTCAGATTATCTTCATCTATCAGACCGAGTTCAAGCAATACCTGTCCGAGCCGTTTGTTATTCGTCTTCGAAGTCTTAATAGCATTTATGAGAGCCTGCCTTTCTACAAGCCCTGCTTTGTAAAGTATTTCACCTAAACGTTTGCGCTGCTTTGCCATATTCTCCTCGAAATCCTGATAATCCCGATAATTACTATTATAACATCTCCAACGCAGTTAGTCAAATGTTCAATTTCAAGCGGAGCATATTCAGAGCAGTTTTTGCGGCTCTCAGCCTTATAAACCGCCTATCGCCAGAGAAAAGGCAGCATTTGGTATCACAGCCATTATGGAAATCCACACTGATATATACCAGTCCTACGGGTTTTTGTTCGGTTCCACCATTTGGGCCGGCTATGCCGGTTATGGCAATCGCAAAGTCTGTTCGAGCTTTTTTTCTGGCGCCCTGGGCCATAGCCTGAGCGACCTGCTCGCTGACAGCCCCGTATTTTTCAATCAAATCGGCAGGTACGCCAAGTTCGCGGGTCTTTGCGGTGTTGCTGTAAGTAACCCAGCCATGTGTGAAATATCTGCTTGCTCCGGGGATATCGGTCAGCAGCTTGGCTAAGGTGCCGCCTGTGCAGGATTCGGCTACGGCGATAGTCATTTTTTGCCGGGCTAATTTTTCGCCGACCACTTCGGCTAAAGTCTGCTCCCCTGTTCCGTAAACCAGCTCTCCAAGCTTATTCCGCAGTAATTTTTCGTCTTTTTCGGCAATTTGATGGGCCTTATCTTTGTCTTTTGCGGTCGCATTAATTGCCAGGGTGATTATACCATACTTGGCCGTGCAGTTGATCAATGGATTCCTTCCCCTTTGCATAAGCGGGCCGAGTAATTCAGCGATGTTTGATTCGCCTGTTCCGAAACATTTTAGTTTTCGCACCACCACAGCCTGCGTGCCGGCGAACCTCTGAAGTTCCGAAAGGACCGATTCGGCAAACATTTGTTTCATTTCCGACGGCACACCGGGTAAAGCAGCAATCAGTTTGCCTTTTACTTCGGCCATAATGCCGGGGGCTGTGCCAAGAGGGTTTGCAAGTGCCTTTGCGCCGGCTGGTATATATGCCTGAATCTTATTCTTATCCGGCATTTGCAAATTCCGTCTGGTGAAAAAACTTTGAATTTTTTTCAGAAATTCATTTTGTAATTCCAATTCGGTTCCGAGGAACTTTGCGAATGCCTGGCGGGTCAAATCATCGTCGGTCGGCCCTAACCCGCCGGTGGCCAGGACTATATCAGCATCGGTGCTTGCCAGATTAAATGCCCGTACAATTGCATCCATCTCGTCGCCGGCAGTATAAGAGCTGACAACGGGCAGACCGATTGAAAGCAGTTGGCCGCTTAGATAAGTGGTATTAGTATCTACCGTTTGACCGTTGAGCAACTCATTGCCGATACTGATGATACTTACTTTTTTCATAGGTCCTTACTTATTCCCTAAAAGTTTCATAGAGAAATTAGACGTCATTTTTTGGACTGTCCCTATTTTTCTCAACAGCACCCCCTTTTATTCTATATTCTACGGTTAATGGTTATCCATCCTTAAGCGGCTTAGTCAAGAGTCTGACTATGATTTCTTCGAACTTGCTTATCTGCCACTCTATTCTCTCGCGGGTCTCGCCTTTGAAGCCGACTTTCACATCTTCTACTGTCCCATATCGACCTATGAAAATGGTAGTGGGATAGCCAGAGAAACGCTCGATTCCGTCAATTGTCGATATGACATGCGTTCTTTTCTCCTGTCCTCCAAAGAGAATAGGATAGTTGATCTTTCGCTTCTCCACAAACTCACTAACTGTGGCCTTGGCAGTCTGTTCTGAGTCCCTTTCGAAGGCAATACCGACTATTTCTAAGCCTTGGTCGGCATATTTCTCTTTCAGTTGGACCAAATGAGGGATCTCCGCACGACAACCACCACACCAAGAGCCGAATATATTCACGAGCACCACTTTACCTCTGAACTGATCGCAATCCAGGGAAACCTGATTGCCTTTCAGATCAGGAAAGGTGAAAGCAATTCTATTTTGTACCTTGGTGCGTCTCATCTGACGTGCATGGGCCTCTATATCGAAGTACTTCTTCCACTCAGGGGGCAATTCGACAAATTCATTAGGATTCAACCGAAACACCATATCCTCCGAGCTGGGAGATACACCCATCCAAACTTGAACCTTATTACTGGAGGGGACAACCCAAAATTCGACCTGTTCAGTACCCAAGACATTAGATATGTGAAAACCACCATTCAGATCTGTTTTAGGATATATGAAGGGGTGGAATGGGTGGAAATTCTCTGATTGGCATGCGTAAAGCAGTCCGGCTGCAGGTCTGCCGTCACCATTTAAAACCTTTCCTTTCAAACAGCTTGTAGCAGGGATGACAACAAGATCTTCGACAGATATCTCCTTGTCTGGATGAGCAAAGAACCTTTTCGATTCTGCCAAAGTCGATTTTTTACCCCCCACCCTTATGCGGTATTCTCTGTTACTTAATACGGAGAATGTGTATCGCCCCTGATCGTTAGATAGCTGGCTACCCCGTTGCCAAACGAACTCATAACTATATCGAGGATCGATTTCAAAGCATCTGATCTCGATTCCTTCCACAGGTGATCCGTCAGCTGTACGTATGCAACCATGGATGGAGGTTTTCGTTAGCGGCTCGGTCTCAGAAGTTGGCGTGTCGGAAGCACAAGATAAAGAATGGCACAGGGCTGCGAGAGCCAGACAAATTATGCTCTTATACATGAACTATCCTTTCAGCGCCCCTTGGCCCAACTATTGATTATATGGTTTCCGGATACAAGCTTTTTTCTTCTGGCAGATTTGCTGTATAACACGCATAGGATATTACACTATAAAAAGGAAGGTTTACAAGGGAAAAAACTCGGGAGAATGCGCAATATGAAGTGCGGAGGGGCGAGAGGTCAGGTGCAGTAACTTGTTAGACGGTAATCTTGTTTATTTCAGATTTAAATTTGTCAAATACTTTTATAATATTAGCCGTAAGCGATTCGATTCTTTGCGGTTGGAGGTCGAGAGCGTAAGCATGAACAACAAAGTGTCTAAAAGCAAGATATCCCTTGAGTTCATCTGCAAGCTGTTGAGAAATTATATTTTCTTTTGTCGCTGTAAGCAATAAATTTTGATGCCATGATTGGCCAGTGGGAATCTTAAGGGATTTCGCTTGAAATACTTGCTTTATTATATTTTCAATGCCGTTATAGAAACTATGTATTAAGGTTGCCACACCCGCGACTTCCAATTTCGATAGTTGATATAAAGACTTATCAGGAAGCGAAGAAAGAGTATTCTCTATAGCTTCGTATTCGGCTTCGATGTGCATTTTATAGTCAGCCATATAGCAGAATTCCTTCTTGCTGAATCAATTTGGTGAATTTTGACCTCTCAGACAAATCAATTACATCGATAGGTTTGGAGAGTTTTAGCATAAGATCACCGTAGTATTTAAAAAAATCTTCAGGAGATATACCTTCTACGGCTATATCAATATCACGGCTTTCTCTTGTGGCGTCTAAACAGGAACCAAAAAGGAGTACACGTTTGGCGTGATACTTTTCCGAAATTTCTCTAATTTTCCGCTTATCCGACTCAGCAATCATAGATAAATTATATCATCTTTCGCTCTTTTTATTTATATAAAAAGAGCATTTTTCAAGAAAAAAAGACGTTTCTGTTCCCAAAAATGGTTTACGCTCTGGTCTTGCCGCCTGAGACGTTAATGACAGTGCCGTGAATATAACCGGCACGTTCGGAGGCCAAAAAGCAGACCGTGCTGGCAACTTCGCTGAGTTCGCCGCTTCTTCCGAGGGGGATTGAAGCTTCCTTATAACGGCGGTGCAGCTCTTCGACGGTGATTCCACGGGTATAGGCCAAGGCTCGCTCGTACTCGTCGGAGCGCAGAGCGGTCGCTTCGAGGATTCCCGGTGCAACGCCGACGACACGGACATTGTGTCTGCCAAGCTCCTTTGCCCAGGACCGGGTAAGATTATAGACTGCCGCCTTGGTGGCGGCATAAACGCTTTGACCTTCCGAACCTTCCAATCCGGATTCAGAGGCCATATTGATTATAACACCACCTTTAGAGTTAATCATAACCCGTGCAGCGGCCTGAGCGCACAGGAAAAGGCCTTTTTGGTTTACCAAAACGACTTTGTCCCAAATCTCTTCCGTCAACTCCTCTTTGCCGGCGGGGTCAACAAGCAATCTTGGGATATTTATCCCGGCGTTGTTGACCAATATATCAATGCTGCCAAAGCCGTCGAGGGCCGTATTTATCATAGCATCAACACTCGCTTTGTTAGTTACATCCGTCGTCGCAGCAATATAATCGCCCCCGAATTTCTCTTTCAACTCTGTGGCTACATTCTGAGCGCCCTGCTCGTTCACATCGGCCACAACGAGCTTTGCTCGGACTTCGGCTAATCCTTCACAAACGGCTCTGCCGATGCCGCAGGCCCCTCCTGTAACGATTGCCACTTTTCCTTCCAAATTAAGCCAACCCATTGAATTTAATCTCCAAAAAAACTTGGTTAATTAGTTCCTGTTGCGGAAACATTATTTGTCATTCCCGCGAAAGCGGGAATCCAGCTTTTTCGCTCTGGACCCCTGCTTTCGCAGGGGTGACATCGTCTGTTTTTGTTTTCCACAACAGATACTAATTAGTTAATTGGTGAGTGGTAAGTGGTTATCAGAGTATCAGGTGACCAGGTAGTGGGTATCAGGTTACCAGGGTATCAGAGTAAATTTGTCTTTTCCTGATTCCCTGATTTTCTGATTCCCTGCAACCTGATATCCTAATAATCTGATAATCTACTCACCACTTACCTACACGTTAATCATAGCTTTGATTACACCATCATGATAGCCTGCGACTAAATCGAAGGCCTTCTTTGTATCTTCAAGCCCAAAACGATGGGTTATCATAAAATCAGTATTAACTTTTCCCGAAGCTATTAAATCAATTGCTTTTTGCGTACATTTATTCTGTCTTCTGATATTAGTGATGGTTATTTCTTTTCTGCGTAACTTATCAATATCGAAAGAGACTCTTTCCGTTCGGGGGCTGCCTATAAGCACGAGTCTTCCGCCCGGTTTGAGCATCTCAAGTGCCTGGTCGATTGTTTCCTGTTGGCCGGCACATTCGAAAACAACATCCATTCCGGTGCGTTGTCGCTGAAGAATTTCTTTCACTATGTCCTGCTCATTTGGATTGCCGACCCAGGTTGCGCCGCCTTTTCTTGCGCCTTCAATGCGCCCATCGATTTTCTCGGTCATATAACAGGCACGTGCATTTTCAGCGTTGACGTTGAGCAGACAGCTCAGGCCGATTGGCCCTGCGCCGAGAATCGCCACGTCGGCATCTTTCGGTAAGCAGGCCCTTTTGACGGCATATACACCTATGGACAATGGTTCACACAAAGCTCCCTGCTCAAGTGTAATCGTCCCGTTAGTTGGAAAGCAGCACTCCTGTGGCATAACAAGATACTCACATAAACAGCCACCACCCTGTCCCGGTGCGCCAAGAAAACGGACATTATGACAGGTGTTCTCTCTGCCCTGGGTGCACTGTTCGCACTGATGGCACGATGCGGCAGGGTCCACCACTACCTGGTCGCCGGCTTTAACGTGGGTAACTGAGCTGCCAACAGCTTCGACCGTCGCGGCGCATTCGTGGCCTATTATGAAAGGGTACTCGACAATTTGTTCGCCGATTCTGCCGGTCTCGTAATAGTGCACATCAGAACCGCAGACGCCCACCCTTTCGATTTTCAGCAGGACATCCGTGTCTTTTTTTATGCTCGGGGCCGGCACGTCGGCCAGTTCCATTTGTTTCAAACCTGTTAGCACAACTGCTTTCATAGGCTCTTTCCTACAACAAGACTTTTGCAAAATCGAGGTTAGGCATACTTTGGAAAGAAAAAATTGTTCCCCACTTTCGTGAGGACAAGCTTTTGATTTTTTCTTTTCAAACAGTAAGTTCTTGTCTAATAAGAAGATAGCTAATTATTTAAGAAAATCGAAAAAGCTAATTTTCTTAAATAATATATGCCTAACCTCAATTTTGCAAAACCTTGTTTTTAACAAAGACATATATTTTCCGCCATAACTATTTTGCGGGAATCAGCTTTATCTCAAATAGTTTTGGCCAAAACTTTCCGGTTACAAATAATCGTCTGCTTTCTTTGTCATACGCAATGCCGTTGAGAACATCCACATACTCGGTATAGTCCTGTTGAGTTAAGAGCCCTTTCATATCTATCCAGCCGGTCACCCGGCCTGTATCAGGTGCAATCATGGCAATCCGTTCGGTAGGCCTGACATTGGCATAGATTTGGCCTTCAACATATTCGAGCTCATTAAGCCCCCACAAGGAAGCATTGCGGTCGTAAACTTTAATACGGCTGACCTGCTTAAAAGTTTCAGGATCTAAGAAATACAATGTTGGTGTGCCGTCACTCATAATCAAATACCTGCCGTTGTGTGTTATGCCCCAGCCCTCGGTAGGGTAATTGAACTCTCTCAGCAATTTGAAAGTGTCTTTGTTGTAAACAAAGCCGACGTTTTCCTGAAAGGTTAGCTGAATGATGTTGTCCCCGTAAATGGTAATACCTTCGCCGAAGAATTTGGTCAATAGCTGGTGTGTCTGCAGGACTTTGCCTGTTTCCAATTCGACTTTGCGCAATGATGAACGTCCGGGAAGTCCTGTTCCTTCATATAAAACGCCATCTTCAAAAACCAGCCCTTGTGTGAAGGCTTTTCGGTCGTGAGGAAAGGTATTGACGATTTCATAAGTATAGTATATGGAAGTTTCCGGAATTTTAGAGTCCCGACGGAAGACGACTACAATGACCGCTAATATAACTACCAATACCGGAAAGAATAGCTTTAAGAAACGATTCACAAATGTCACCTTTGACTCCACACACCAATTGTCCTTCAGCGAAGAACCTGTTTAATCAGCCGATTTGTAGTGCTCCGGCTCGGGCTCAATTAGTACGGGGTTAAACATTAAACCTGAAATTGATAATATCGCCGTCCTGAACGACGTAATCTTTTCCTTCGAGGCGGATTTTGCCGGCGGCTTTGAGTGCTTTTTCACTGCCAAGGGCTTTGAGGTCGTCGAAGGCAAAAGTCTCGGCTCTAATGAAGCCCCGTTTAATGTCGGTGTGTACCTTGCCGGCTGCGTCCAGTGCCGCGGTGCCCTGCTTTATGGGCCAGGCACGCAGCACATCTGAGACCACCGTTAAAAAGCTGATTAGACCCAGGGCCGAATAGCAGCTTTTGACGAACTTACTTGCTGCCGATTCGGTGATACCCAAATCAGCCATAAACTCAGCCCTGCTTTCAGCATCCAATTGTGCCAGTTCGTGTTCCAGTTTGGCACAAATTGTAACGACCGGCACAGAACTTTCAATCGCACTGCTGAAATCGAACTTTCTTTCTAACTGCTCCTCGCCAACGTTCACTGCAACTGCCATCGGCTTTAAGGTCAGAAATCCGAGGGACTTAATCATTTCGCGTTCGGCGTCGGTTTCGACAGCAAAACTGATGGGCCTTTCTGATTCTATTGCTTCCTGCAGTTTTTTTTGCAGAGCTAATTCGGCCTTATCGTGTGCCTGGGTTTTGGTGGGTTTGTGGACCTGCTTTTCGAGCTTTTCGATACGCGTGGCTACAAGCTCCAAATCGGCAAGCAGCAACTCGGTTTTCAGTTCCGCTAAATCTCCGGCCGGGTTTACCGTATTTCGATAAGGAGGCACTGCCGGGTCTTCAAAAGACCGCACCACCAGAACAAGCAGCTCAACAGTCCTTATCTGGTTAATCAATCGCCTGGCAGCAGCACGGCCATGCTCATCGGAAAAGTCAAAGCCCGGCAGGTCAAGACAATCGACTGTGGCGTGGGTGGTTTTCTTAGGCTTGTAGTATTCTCTCAGCCAATCAAGTCTTTCGTCCGGGACAGGCACAATGGCCTCTTCAATTGCCGTCGAGCCGGGCGGGGGTATAGCCTTGCCGCTGACGGCGGACAAGATAGTGCTCTTGCCGGATTGTAACAGGCCAAGTAGAGCAACTTTCAATTAAATAACTCCTTGTTTATAGACACTACTTCCATAACAATCATACGCGACAATAGCGGGGAAATCAACTACCTGTAGTTTTCTTACAGCTTCTGTTCCGAGGTCTTCGTAGGCTATTACATCAGTGGCAACAATGTGTTTGCTCAATAGTGCCCCGGCCCCTCCGATAGTAGAAAGATGGACAGCGGTGTATTTTTTCAGGGCGTCTCTGACTTCGTCGCCTCGATACCCCTTTCCGAGCATTGCTTTTAGTCCGTTGGCGAGCAGCTTCGGACTGAAAGCGTCCATTCTCGATGAGGTAGTTGGGCCGGCAGCGCCGATTACCCTCCCCGGGCGTGCGGGCGTGGGGCCAACGAAATAAATAATCGCTCCTTCAAGCTGAAATGGTAATTCCCGACCCTCTTCGATTGCCTCGCACAACCTTTTATGCGCCATATCCCGGGCGGTATAGATTTCACCGGTGATAAGGACTTCATCGCCCGCTTTTAACGAACGCACATCAGCTTCGGTCAGAGGCGGCTGTAATGTCTTTATTTCGCTCATATTTTTTGACTTTTTCTACCGTTAAGAACACACTTGCTCAGGTCAAAGGTGGCTGTAATTTTTTGTTGAATCCATATTTTTCTGCCAACTACGAACCTATGTGAGTTTACAATATATCAGCGAATTTGCGAGTTGAAAAGACCCGAAAATCTGCTTAAAATATAATAAAAGAGCCGATGTTGCTTGCTGCCGCTATAGCTTTAGGACTTTGGCTGTTCATTTCTTATAAATTTGGTGTGATTATCAAGCGGGGTTATGATACAATATTATTATGGCTAAATATCCGATATTTCTGGAACTAAGCGGTCGCCGTGCGGTCGTGGTTGGTGGTGGAGCGGTTGCTGTGCGAAAGGCTCAAGCACTGTTAGCTGCGGGTGCCCGGCTGGTGGTAGTGGCTGAGCGGATAGATAATATGCTGACGGCTCTTTGCCGGGACAAAAACGCTGAACTTATAAAATCCAAGTATTCAAAAGATTATCTTGCGGAGGCGGTGCTTGCCATAGCCGCAACGAATAACCATCGGCTCAACAGGCGGATATATAAGGATTGTCAGGAATTGGAGGTTTTGTGTAATGTAGTTGATGAGCCGGAGCTTTGTGATTTTTTCGTGCCCGCCGTTGTTAAACGCGGCGACCTGCAGATAGCTGTCGGCACTGAGGGACATTGCCCTGCTTATGCCGGCCATATAAGAAAAAAGCTGGAAAAAATTTTCACCGAAGAACACGGCCAATTTCTCGCCGAGCTGGAGACGCTTCGAAAACGGATTATCGAAGGCGTGGCGGAACCGACCGAGCGGAAAGCCCTGTTGGGAGAATTAGCCGACGATAAGTCGTTCGAATATTTTATTGAAAACGGCCCGACTCAATGGCGAATCTTCGCCGAGGAGCTTATTAATAGATTCGCGCTTGCGCGGGAATGAATCACAAAGAATATTGAACAAGAAATATCGAAGTAAGAAATTTAGATTGCCGCGTCCGCCTTTGGCGGACTCGCAATGACTTTTTCAATAGATTCCTCGACTCCGCTGCGCTACGCTCGGAATGACGGTGGTGTATGTCGCACTCGGAATGACGCCGCACTAAATTACCACCACTACCCGCCTACGCGGGCACAAGCAAAGAAATGCGGGGACAAGCGGCAGTGGCCTATCCTTCGATTACACTCCCACCTTCGCAGAAGCTTCGGAGGGCAAGCAGGACAGGTTTCTTGCGGGGCAAGCAAGGGGGTATTTAAGCTTCTATCTTGTCGATTACTATTTGTAGATATTTCTGGCGGTGGCCTATGCGTCTTTTGCTGTTTTTGCGTTTGCGCAAGTGCGTCGGATAGAGCTTTTCGCCCTTGACGACAGCATCCTGAGCCGTGGTCTTAAACGAGGCAGTAACCTTGGCACCTTTCAAAAATGGGTTGCCGATTTTGATTTTTTTGCCGTCATTTACAAGCAAAACTTTATCCAGCTCGATTGTCTTGGCATCCGGCGAAATATCTGTCAGGTCGATATTCAAACAATCGCCTTCGGCGACTTTATATTGCTTTGAGCCTTGTTCAATTACTGCATACATTTCGAAAAACTCCTGTCTTTTATATGTTAGAAAATCCGAATAGAAACGAAACTTTACATATTCAATCATTTTTTGTAAAGTAAATTATCAGATATTTTTGTATTCTATTACCCAATATGAAGCTAAAAATATAGTCTATATCCTCATCTGGAGCAATTTTATGCAGATAGCCATGATACAAGACAAAATCGTTCCGGCAGAAGAACTTGAACCGGTGTATCTCGACCGCGGGATATTCTTCGGCGACGGTGTCTATGAAGTTGTGCGAAGCTACGACGGCAAGATTTTCGCGCTCAAGGAACATCTGCAAAGGTTCACCAACAGCCTGACTGGGATTGGAATAGCGGGTGTGGACCTTGACGAGATTCGCCGCCGGGTACTGAAGGCTTTTGACACTGCCGGTATTTCCAACGCCAAGATATACTTTCACATTACCCGAGGTTCGGCACCGCGAAGCCATGCCTACAATGCTAACCTAAAGCCAAATTTTTTCCTTACCGTCACAGAATCAGAGGATGATTCAGAAGCAAAGACCAACGGTATTTCGGTATCGACACATCCGGATTGGCGATGGAAACGATGTGGGATAAAATCGCTGAACCTGTTAGCCAACGTTCTCGCTCGTCAGGAGGCTGTTAACAAGGGCTGTGCCGAGGCGATACTCGTCGATGAGGAGGGCTTTATAACCGAAGGTGCCAGCTCAACATTTTTTGCAATCTTCGGACGAAAACTGCAAACCGCAGCGCTTACAGTTAATATTCTGCCTTCCATTACGCGCAAATTTGTGATTAGGGCAGGTAAAAATGTCGGATTAGAGACAATGGAAAAATCAATAACACCACAACAGGCAAATAACGCCGATGAGCTGCTTATTGCCTCAACTACGAACGATATTATTCCTGTGGTCAGATTTGACGAGAAGCTCATCGGAGACGGCAATCCCGGTAAATATACGAAATTGCTTATCCAGGAATTTCACTCATTTACTGTATGAAGCTCCAGTTGGCGTTGTTTTTATACACCCGCATTAACTTACGATATCCTTTGTTTTGGATTGACAATCTTGTGCTGAATGGTTATTTTGAGAATTGTGTTGGCGCTGCATCTTCAAAATGGTAGAATTTTGAGCCAGATTAGCTGTGAACCAAAGCCTTCAGGATAGGAGACCAATCAGCCAACTATGTTTGGCTTTTGCCCGAGACGATATGTTTTAGTTAATACAATTGACCAGATGAATTAGGAGAGTGCCATGTTAAAGAAAAAATCGAACCTTACACGACGTGCTTTTTTAAAGCGTGCGGCGGCTTTGGCGACGGTGCCGTACATCGTTCCAGCCTCGGCATTAGGCCGTGACGGAAAGGTGCCCCCGAGTGAGCGGATTGTGCTGGGTGGGATCGGCATCGGCAACCGCGGTTCGCATGACCTGCGCTGGATGCTGCCGGAGAAGGACGTGCAATTTGTCGCAGTGTGTGACCCCCAGAGGAAACGTGCCGAGGCCGTCAAGCAAATGGTGGACACGCGGTACGGCAACAAGGATTGCGCCATATATCACGACACGCCGGAGTTCCTGGCCGAGCGCACGGACATTGATGCGTTGTTGGTTACCACCGGCGACCGCTGGCATGCGCTGGCTTCCATAATGGCGATGCGGGCAGGCAAGGACGTTTACTCCGAAAAGCCATCGTGCATGACCATCGCGGAAGGCCAGGCGGTGGTGGAAACCGCGAGACGTTACAGGCGCATTTATCAAACCGGCACGCAACGGCTCAGCGAGGGGAATTTCACCTTTGCCAACGAGTTGCTCCGTCTCGGTCGACTCGGGAAGGTACACACCGTTCGAGCCCACATTGCCCCGTGGGACGCGGCCGAAATGAGCCACGAGTGGCTGCCCGCCGAACCCGAACCGCCCAGGGAAGAGGTGGACTGGGACCAATGGCTGGGCCCATGTCCCTGGCGACCTTACAACTCCGCCTACACGCGCGGCCGCTGGCGGGGCCACTATGATTTCCACACAAGCTGCATCGGCGAATGGGGCGCACACACGTTCGCCCAGTGCCAGGTGGCGATTGGTGCGGCAGACACCGCGGCCATCGAATACGGATATGTGAAAAACGAAAGCGGTGACGGAATGGTAACCAAGTTTGCCAACGGCATACGGATGATCCTCGAGCGCGACATGGATAAAAAATACTGGCGAGGCTCGTGCGGCGTCCGCTACGAAGGCACCGAGGGGTGGGTCGCGGCGGCCGACGGCTATTCCAAGCCGGATGTTTCCTCGCCCGATTGGATGGCTGACTTCAGGAAGCTGGTCTATGACTATGTGGCCCGAACCCAGCGCCCGATGAGCCACGTGCGAGATTTCTTAGACTGCGTAAAGTCGCGTCGCCAGACCGTGTCCAATCCGGTAATGATGCACCGTACCATGACCACGGTACACGCGGCCAATATCTGCATGTGGCTCAAACGCGACATGCGCTACGACCCCGTCAAAGAGGAATTCATCAACGACCCCGAAGCCAATCGACTGCGTTCACGTGCGATGCGTGAGCCGTGGATAATATAAACCCGGAAGGAGACCAAGCAATGTCAAACTCAAAAATGAACTATACGCTTATCATTGCCTTGCTGCTCGCCTGCGCAATGCAGTCGTTCGGACAAACCGTCGTACCGGCGACTAAGCAGCAGGTGGACAAACTTATTGCCGTGCTCAAATCCGATGCACCGCACAAAGAAAAAGCCGATGCCTGTCGTTTGCTGGCTTTAGTTGGAACCAAAGATGCTGTTGCTCCGCTGGCCGCGCTGCTCGGTGACGAAAAACTCTCGCACATGGCCCGCTACGGGCTGGAGCCGATCCCTGATCCGGCCGTGGACGATGCTTTCCGCGATGCGCTCGACAAACTCAAAGGCCGGCCGCTGGTCGGTGTAATCGGCAGCATCGGCGTGCGCCGTGATGTCAAAGCAGTCCTACCATTAGCGAAAATGTTGCGGAGTCCTGATACCCAGGTGGCCCAAGCGGCAGCCAGGGCGCTCGGCAAAATCGGTAATCGGCCTGCAGCCAGAGTGCTGCAGCGTGACCTGCCAAATGTCTCTGCCGCCAATCAGCTCGCACTATGCGAAGGTTTGTTCCGTTGTGCCGAGGCACTTGTTGCTCAAGGACGGCGCGACGGGGCTATCGAGATATACGACCAACTGCGCGAGTTGGATGCCCCGCACCAAGTGCGTGGCGGTGCTCTGCGCGGCGCGATCCTCACTCGCGGCAAGGGCGGCGTCGCATTGCTTCGCGAGCATTTGCGCAGCGAGGACTACATTATGTTTTCCGCAGCCGTACAGACCGCTCAGGAATTGCCAATCGCCGAAGTGACACAGGCGTTGACCGCTGAGCTGAACCGGCTGCCCGCTGACAATCAAATCTTAGTTATCCAGACACTCGGCAAACGTGCCGATGCATCGGCGTCGCCGGCGCTGTTCGCTCTGGCCAGGAACAGCGAAAAATCCGTTCGCATCGCAGCCATCAAATCTCTGGCGGAGATTGGCCATTCTTCCGCAGTGCCCGTGCTGGCCGAATTACTGAACGATGCCGATAGTGAGATTTCACAAGCCGCGCAGGAAAGCCTCGCCGCCCTGCCGGGCCGCCAGGCAGATGATGCCGTGATGGCGATGCTCAATAGCAGCCAGACCGGCCGACGGCTCACCGCACTCGAACTGATTGGGCGTCGGCGAATGACGACAAGCATTCCCTCATTGCTGAAAGCCGCAGTCGATGCCGACCCGAAAGTCCGTCCGGCTGCGCTGAGGAAAGTGGGCGAGCTGGGCGGTGACGCCGAATTGCCGGAGCTGCTCAATCTGCTAATGAACTTGAGGGCCTCGCAAGACCTGGAAGCGGCTGAACGAGCATTGAGTGCTGTTTGTGTGAGAGCCGAAAATCCGCAATCACACACCGGCAGGCTTACCAGTCTGCTGACCCAGGCCCGGCCCGAACAAAAGATCGCCCTGCTGCGCGTCCTCGGTGTCATTGGGGGAACGAACGCTCTTAAGGCTGTACGCGCTGAGGTCAATAATACCAATACTCAAGTCCGTGCCGCCGCCATTCGCGTGCTTTGCGCATGGAAAACTGCAGACGCGGCGCCCGACTTGCTTGCGTTGGCCCAGAGCTCGCCGAATTCGTCTCGCAAGACCGCGGCTCTGCGCGGTTATATTAGCCTGGTTCGAGATGAGAGCCTCCCGACCCGGGAGAAACTTGCGATGTGCAAGAATGCAGCCGTGCTGATTCAACGCAACGAAGAGAAGAAGCTTCTGCTCGGTGTGCTGGGCACAGTGCCGGCGGCCGAGGCCCTATCGATGGCAATGACGCAACTCGACGACCCGGCAACCAGAAACGAAGCGAGCTTCGCGGCCGTGGCAATCGGTGAGAAGATACTCGAGCAAAAGCCCGGCGAAGTTGCCGATGCCATGCAAAAGGTAATGCGAGCTACGAAAAACAGAAACGTAACTCGCCTCGCAAGGACGATATTAAACAAGGCTAAGAAAGCGGCAGGACGATAAAAAAAACGAAAAATCGATGAGTGCGAAGAGAAGGTTCGCTGTCTTCGCTGTACTCATAATCGTAGTATTCTGTAACACGCGTGTTAGAAGTCCGTCGATGCGGCCTGTCCGGTGCCAGACGGAGCGCCGGATGACGCACGTGCGTTTCCGCATCAAATTAGATGTTACGGAATACTACTTCCCAGTTAGGCACACAACACTTCCATCCCGCAAGGAAGCAAACAGGCGACCATCTGCTGCGATCATGCCGTCGAACACAGGGGGATACTCAAGTGGTGTTTCAGACAGTTTCCTTCCATCCCTGGCCGAAACGGCCACAACCTGGGCTCCTTTGCGTGCTTCGAAGGCGGCATAGGGGTCTTTCGGGTCAAAAACATCCGGGGCGCCGGCCACGAATATAGTATCGCCAGCTTTGACCATGGCACGGATTCGCACGCCCAGCCACTGCTCCCATACCGGCTGTTGTGCTCGCGTATAGCCGATCATTTTATCCAGTCCAAAGGCCTCGCTTTCCAGCTTTCGCATCTCACTGCCGCGTGCGCGTGAATAATCCGATTGAGGCAGCCATTTGACCGGCTCACGCGAGCCTTCCTCCCCAACGAGCTGCGGCTCGTTCGCATTGAGGTCGGCAAACAGCAGATAACCTTCCTTGCCGGGGAAGAACATCGGGCTGTGAACGTTCCGACGATAGAACACTCGGACGGCATACGTCTTCTCGTCATCGACAACAAGGAGCTGTCCGGTCTTCGGTGCCTGGTTCGCTAACTGGAAGCCGGGCCATCGCTTCGAGTACATCCAAAACGTACGGTTGTACCAGGAGCCGTCCAACAAGCCGGCTGTCGAGAAGACATGCAGGCCCACATCTTGAGCGCCTTTGCTCGACAAGACGTCCACTTCAATCTCCTTCAGCTCTGGCGTCATTTTCTTCTGACGCATGTAGAGGAATCCGCCTTCGCTGACGAGCACGTCTGAACGCGCCCCAAGGACAAAGAAGGCAACGTCACGCTCTCCGCCAACATCTCGATGTGGACCCTCCAACAGGCCCTTGTGCAGGATTTTTCCTGCAGCAGGTTCGAGTCCATAGACATGGATGCCGCCATCCAGATATGTGGAGCGTCCAGCCGTGAAGTAGGCTGTATTGTTCTCCACGAGGATACTGCCGTGTACGGGCCAGGTGGACTCGACCTGGTCGAAATGGGCAATTCGCCTATCGGTCGGCGCCGCCAGGAACCGCCAGACGAGTTCACCGTCCGACGCTCGCAGGCAATATACATATCCGTCTCTTGAACCTACAAGCACCATCCCTCGATAGACCGTTGGAGGCGAGTCGATGCGACCGTTCGCAGTAAAGTGCCACATCACTTTGCCATTTGCCGTATCCAATGCGTATAGGGCGTGTGCGTCCGGCTTGGCAACAAACACTCTTCCGCCGGCAGCCACCGGAGCTGTCAGCGTGCCGGCCAGCGTAACCTTCCAATTAATCCTCACATTGGAAGGGACACGAGTGCGGGTCGTGCCGCTGCGAGCTGCATCGTGGCGGTACGTCGGCCAGTCGCTCTCAGAGCCGAATTTTGCGTCGGCACCACTTCTATAAGCGGGGCCCTTCTCAAGGCGTCGTTGGTCAGCGATAGCTTTGGGGGAATCATCCGGTCCAGCCGTCAATGCCGCATATCCCAGAAACTTCGAGCCTGGCTGACAGAAACACTGGTCAGGCGGGACATACAACATGCCGTTGCATGGCATCATCCCGTACTTGCATGCACCACGAAGCCAATTGTTCTGGGAATGGTTGTCCGCCTGGAAATCGAGGAACTCAGCGCCTTCGTAGGAACTGATCAGATATCGGACGGTTGCCTTGTTGCGGTAGCAGCGATGATGATGTTCCGGACTTCGCAGGTTGTTGACGAGTATCCGCTTTTTCTCATTGCCCGAGCGAAGGTCCCAACCGATGACCAGCGAATTCGGGCTTTTGCGTACTACCTTGCCGTTGTCGTCCACACTGAGCATCCCTCGCCAAACCAGTCCATCGACTACGAACAGGTCGTCCCCTTCGCCCCCGCCGATTGGCGGTACGGTTTTCTGCCAAAGTAACTTACCATCCGCCGCATCATAGGCGGCTACAGACCTTCCACTTTGCATAACAACCACATCATCGACGGTAAGCAATGTTTTCGGTGCGGTTAGCTTTGGTTGAATCTTCCAAAGCTGTCGGCTGGTCTTCAAATCCAGTGCGACCAAATCTTTCCCGCTCAAATAGATAATGCGTCCGTTGTCAATCGCCAATGCCAGTGAGCGTATCTGGCCGACCTTTTTCTCCCAGAGCACCTTTCCCGTCCGGCTCTGAACAGCAACCAGCGCAGCTCCAGCTATATCCTTAGCTCCCCTGCGCCGAGCAATACCTTCCAGTACTTGTCGAGTATAGGCAACGGCGATGCCGTCACTGACAAGGATCTCACTCGTTCCACGCGTTGCTTCAACCGTAGCAATGATATCACCCGTGGCAGCATCCAGGATCGACATGGGTGCCTGGTATGCAAGTGTTGTGTATAGTCGGTCACCGTTAGCAACTATTCGACGCTGGTTTTCGGAAGGAACATCGGTTCGCCTGCCGCGTAACGTAGTCCAGTCTTTTCCCTGATATTGCTCCAGGCTCCACTGACGCCAGCCCCAGGCCTCAAGCGAACGCTTCCAAAGCAGCCTGCCGTTGAAAGCGTCACGGCAAACAAGCGACCAGCGATCAGGCAGACGCTCGTCGGTGATGCCGATGAGTCCTTCGTCGAAGAAGTAGAACAGTCGGCCGGCAGCCGAGACGGGCGACTGAATCCCCGACGGTGTTTCATGGCTTCTAAGCCACAGCGGCGGCGCAACCCACTGGATACTTCGAGGTGGTCCGACGACAGAATCGTTGGCAACCGCGTTGTTGCTTGCGTCATGCAGGAAATGAGTCCACTGGTCAATATTGTCGGGCCAGGCTTTTCGTATGAAAAACGTGCCTCGTCTCTCGTCCCTCGTGCCTCGTCGGACGTCGGACGATGGACGACGGACGCAGGCCACTCCTCCGGGAGCCAGGACTCGCATCACCTCGTCCCTGGAGACCTTACCCGCATCCTGCACGACAATCAGGTTGATTAGATTATCCGTGTACGGAAGCACCGACCCCGAATACCGCTCAACAGAGACCGGCCCGTAGATGCCCTGCGCCTGGATATAGCTTCTCGCCTCGGCAACCTTAGCCGGGTCCGCTTCGAGTCCATGAACCGTATAGCGGTTACTGATGCGCAGGACCGCCGTCAACTTCCCGTCACCACAACCAAGGTGGACAACAATGCCACCTTGTACGCCGCTGGTATCGAGAATTTCTTTGGCCCGCGTTATCACATCACTCTCGTTTGCTTCCACTGGGCCGGCCAACAGGCAAACAGCCAGCAGTACCAATACCCACAACTCTATTGCACGATAGCGTTTCATTTTGCAAGACCCCTTTCTGTCCAAATATTCATGCAGACTGTCTAATGATACAACTCGTCTCGGCGAAGGCCGAGGCCGTAGCAGGACATTATAACAATATATCCTGAAATTTCAAGCTTTTCTGATAATCTTCTTCCATGGAATAGTTGTTCGGCGTGTGGATCGAAGGTATAATGTGCTGGCAATTGTAGCGTGTAACTATTACATTACAAACACTCAGAATTTTCGGCGCCCGTAGCTCAATTGGATAGAGTCGCGGACTTCGAATCCGAAGGTTGCAGGTTCGAGTCCTGCCGGGCGCGTTCAAAAACCACGTTTTCGATACCACTAACGCGATTTTGCTGTTCGTTAGAGTTCGCCAAAATACGTTGTTGTACGCCTAAAAACGGTAAGTTTTCCGGTAAGTTTTTTCCATCCGTGCCGGTTGCAATTGCTCTTTGTTTTTCTTTGCTCGGCTGGGATAAATCCGGCAATTTCGCTACAGCTTTAGATTCTTGGCCCCTGAAAACATGTGTATACCGTCCCATTGTGAGATTTATATCAGAATGCCTCATAATTGATTGAACAACTTTCGGGTGTACCCCACTGGCTACAAGAAAGCTCCCTGTGGTGTGTCTTAATGCATGGAAATCTGCGTAACGCCCAGCGTCATCAACGTATGGTATCTTAGCATCTTCCAAGTCAGACCTTAACATGTCTACTGGCTTATCCGGTACTTTAAAAGCTTTTACGCTATTCATCTTGCCAGCGAAGAAACATTTTAATATCGCAGTAGTGTTTTCCTTTAGTGGTAAGGTGTATTGCTTCCGGTTCTTGCTATAAGCAGCCACAGTCGTCACCGTACAAGCTTTTAGGTCAAATGATGATACAGTCAAGTTTCGTAATTCATTAGCCCGCAAGCCAGTTTCGATTGCTAAACGATACAACAATGCACGTTCATATCCTGTCATTCCAAACCGTTCTGGTGCAGCTTGTGTAGTCTCTAATAGCCTGCGTGCTTCATCTATGTCAAGTGACCTGCGTGGGTGGCGTTCAGTACCATCGCTGCTAATATTCTGTAGATATCGAAATGGAGACTCGCTTACTCGCCAGTCATTGACCATCCAACTCCCGAATTGTTTCAAGGATTTGATATAATAGTTTTTGGTTTTTATAGATGCTTCGCCTAAATTTTTTAGTTTTCGCTTCTTAACCTTTTTGCCTTCGATTTTCTTTATTTCTACGAACTCAACTTGGTTCTGTAAACCTGAGATTTTTTGTTGTATCGCACTCAGAGAAATGTCAGACCAATGCTCAAATTTACATTCGTTGAATATACGTTTGACCCTGAAATAAATCAGTTGAGCATGTTTAACCGTATCCCCCTTTGCTAACAACGATTGTTTGAAGTCTTCAAGATGCTCTGATAGTAATTTGCCTACAGCAGCCCGCTTTGTATCTATCAGACCAATCTTGATAAATCTATTTCTTGGTTCTCACTCATTATACTGGTAAAGAATAACAACAAAATTGGGCATATTGAGGACATTTGGCCGATATGTTATCGGACAACTTCTCAATTTTTGCAAGGAGGCTCGATATGCCCGAACAAAAACGCCATGCAATTGACCGCTTCGGTGGCTGTGTATTCCAAAGACAAAGACCCTCCGTTGATTCTTATCGACGACCATTTGCCGTATCCACAGGCGATCTTGCAAGTCTTTGGACAAATCAAACACTGCCGTCGCAGAAACGGCAGAGGCAGACTCAAGTATCCCCGTCTCAAACCGCCTGCGGATTTGCAGGCCGGTGTTGTGAAGAAAATTCGAGACAGCCGAGGCAATTTGTTGAAGGTATCGACAAAAGCATTGTTTGGCAAAAAGAAAGAAATCGAAAAGCGTATTCAAAAGCTGGGCATTGGCCGGAAAATCAATACCTCTCATATGGAACGACTCAATGGTACAATAAGGGGCCAGCAGGCTCGTCTGGCAAGACGTACTCGCAACGGCTCTCATCTGGAGGTGATGCTGCAATATTCGATATGGCTGTGGCGGGATTTGTACAACTGGACAAGGGTGCATTACTCGCTGTTGGACGAAACACCAGCGATGGCATTGGGCCTGGCCGAGGAAGTATGGACTGTTTTGAAGTATATTTTGTATCCGGTTCATGTCAGCGACCTTCAGCGTCTGGACTGGGCCGAGCAGCGTAACAGCGTGCTGGAATCAGCCGTTGATAGTTATAAACGTAATAAGACTTTACCAATATCATGAGGTAGTACCCAAATTTCCGTTCGGAGATAAAATGGTTAGATTTTTGGACAATATGGAGTTGACCGTAAGCAGCAAAAAGCAGAAAATATGAGAAGAGTAAATAGGTAGAGTTTGAGAATATATTTTCGTGTCACAAAACTTAGTTGACGTTTTGGGCCGCCAGCTAGTTACTCAGGAGATGATTGGAATGAAAAAGTGTAGAGGATTTACATTAATAGAGCTATTGGTTGTTATCTCCATAATAGCACTGTTGATGGCAGTGTTAATGCCGGCGCTTCAGAGGGTCAGGAAACAGGCAAAGGCAGTTATTTGTCAGTCAAACTTGAAACAATGGGGCACTATACATTATATGTATAATAAGGACATTGATGGTGGACACTTTCCAGCAAGACTTCATGGTGGCGCAGGTGGTTATAGCCGTTGGGTAGAGGTCACGAGGCCATATTACAGTGACACAAAAATATCCCTCTGTCCGGAGGCTAAAAAACCGTTGGAGGAGGGAGGAAGACATCCATTTGCAGCACAGTTGCTGAAATTCAGTGCAGGTACCGGATATGAGGGTGAGGAAGGTCATCACATGAGCTATGGTTTTAATGCGTGGCTCTATAACCCTCCTGCCAGCCAAGTGAACCTTCTTCATGGGCGAGTATCCAAACCCTGTTGGCGAACCAGTAATGTTAAAGGCGCCAGTAACATTCCATTAACCTTTGATTGTATATGGAGGGGCATCACACCGCTGTACGTAGATGAGCCGCCAGAATTTGAAGGTTTTTGGACGCCGACAAACAACATGTCACATGTCTGTATCGCCCGGCACGGCAAAGTGGTCAACATGGTCTTTCTGGATTTCAGCACCGTCAGACAAGTGCCGTTAAAGGAGTTGTGGGACTTTGACTGGAGCCGCGACTGGAATGCAAACAATGTCCCTCCTCCCGTATGGCCGTCATGGATGAATTAAGAAGATTGTCCACAATTGCCAGGCAAGTTAGCGAGTTATTAAATGTGTTAGAGCGTGTGTGAGAAGTCGTATTAGCCAGGTTTGAGCCGATGAATCATCAAGTTAATCATGGCCAAGTAGATCATAGTTTCGCTACTGGATGGCAGCGTCTCGTAGTCCTTGCTCAGCCGCCGATACTTGCCGAGCCAACCGAAGGTCCGTTCCACCACCCAACGTCTGGGCAGCACGACGAACCGATGCAGCTGGTTGCGCTTGACAACCTCAACGATCCGCCCGAACGTATGTCGAGTCCATTCGACGAATACCCCGGCATAGCCTCCGTCGACCCAGATCCGCTTCAACCGCCGAAATCTATCGCCCAGTTTCTCCATGGCAAGCCGGCCTCCATCACGATCCTGAATGTTGGCCGCGTGCACCACCACGACCAAGATCAGCCCCAGGGTATCAACGAGCAAGTGCCTCTTACGCCCCGAAACATTCTTTCCAGCAGCGTCATAACCGCGGCTCCCCCTTTTTCAGCAGTCTTAACGCTCTGGCTGTCCAGGATACCAGCACTGGGTGTCGGCTTGCGTCCGGCATTGCGGCGAACTTGTTCACGGAGGCGATCATGAATCTTCGGCCACAAGCCCTGCAAACGAAACAGCCGGTAGTAATAGTGGACGGTGCCCCAAGGCGGAAATTCGTGCGGCAACATACGCCAGGAACAGCCGGTACGGTTCAAATAGAGAATGCCATTGACAACTTCTTGCATGCTCACCTTTCGAGGGCGACCGCCGGGCTTGGCTGGGGGAATCAAGGGCTCTATGAGCTTCCATTGCTCATCCGTCAAATCGCTTGGATATGGCGTCCGTTCCATATCATTCTATATCGGCAGAAAACGGCATTACAGCCACTTTTCACACACGCTATAAGACTTTGACCGATGGTGATAAACCTAATTTGATATTGAAAGGATAGGGCAAGAATAGTGAACTCAAAAGAAAGAATGCAGGTAGCAATGGAACATAAGGAACCTGATAGAGTTCCTTTACAAGTCAGTTTTGTGCCGGAGGTTGAAAAGATATTGCGAGAAAAATATAAGGATAAATTTGGGGAACTTTCGAGTGACATTGAAAAAAAATATGCAGGTGTAACCGAATTGGATATAGCCCTTGGACATGATGTTTTACTACTGACGTATGGAATGTCAAGCGGTTATTATAAAGATACACAAGCCGATTCATACGTTGACGATTGGGGAATCACATGGCGTAAAGTCGCCTATGATACTCCAAACGGAACTGGGCATTATACTGAAATTGTTGATTTTCCTTTGGCCGATGATGCCAAAATAGACAGTTACGTACCACCCAACCCAGATAACGAAGATATGGGCTATGCAGAAGATATCATTGCACAATATGGTGAAGAGAAATATATATGTGGTGTAATCGACTGTTCAATCTTTGAGGCGCTTAAATACCTAAGGGGCATGGCACAAAGTCTGATAGATATTATAGCGAACAAGGACATTGCACATAAGATTATGGATATGACTGTTGAATACCACTTGGTACTCGGGAAAAAGTTGATGGATCTGGGTGTAGATATGCTTTTCCTTGCTGATGATGTGGGATCCGAGCACTCGATGACTATGTCGCCCGAAACGTTCAGAGAAATGCAGAAACCTAAAATGGCTTATATGATAAACGAGCTGAAGGGCAGAAATAAAAATATTAAGATTGCTTATCATAGTGATGGTTATATTGAGCCAGTGATCGATGATTTGATTGAGGTAGGGGTCGATTTGCTTAACCCAATTCAACCTGAGTCCATGGATCCATCCCACATAAAGAAGAGATATGGTAACGGGATTGGGATGTGGGGCACAATAAGCGTACAATCTACACTGCCATTTGGGAAACCAAAAGATGTCGAGAATAAGGTAAAGGAAAGAATAGAGACATGCGGTCCAAGTGGCGGTTTTCTCCTGGCTCCAACTCACAATATTCAATTAGATGTACCACCTGAAAACATCGATGCGTTTTATTATGCGGTTGAAAAATATGGCGCATATTCGAAATAATATTTATTGTAAGCGTTTATGCGGCTTTGGCTGGATTGCCTTTTGTTTTTATTAACGAGGGAGCAGAAACGCCGCTCAAATGACAACGACACATATCACGCAAATATTCGATAACGCTTGCGCCCCTGCAACCGACAGGTTGCGCACACCGTCAATATACGTTCCACATAGCGCCCCCCGCGTTCACTCTGAGTGCCGAAACTGCTCTTACGCTACAAATACGCCCTGACGTACAATACGCTCAGCCTTATTGTTGGTCGGCTCCACACGCGGATCGTGTACAAAGGTCCACAGATGGTCACGGTGTTTCGAGAATCCTGCGGCACTTACCGCTCAATGCCCATTGACTTCTCGCGCCTTCTTCAAGAAGCGCTTCCACACGCTTCGTCAAGGGGGCCATTCGCTTTTGAAAAGTCCGCCATTGTAATGTTCCGTAGCGAACCCGCTTTCGCATCTTCAATATCTTCTTGGCCAAACCGTAAAGCTCCTGGCCTATCGTGCCCATCGCCCCTTGGACCTCGCTGATGGCCTTGAAATCCCGTTTCAAATGCGCCCAACAGATCTGACGAACACCCCAAAAGAAATTATATCCGCCCCAGCGGTCACTGACCAACATGCCGCGAAAGGCGCCCAGCATTTTCCTGTTTAAGTCCCCGTACTTTTTCGCCGGTGGCATCACGGATGATGGCTTTGGTAAGGCCGTTTGTTACCAACAGTTTTCTCTCGTCTCCACATAAAAATGATTGTATGAAACTAATTTTTGCCAAGTAGTTTCTTTTGACTTTTTTCAACGCCGCATTCGTAGAAACCGGTTTGTGTCAAAACTTTCATTCTGTTCCCTCTCCATACATCTTCCACTTCGGATTTGGAGATTCAACATGAGACTGTTTCATAAGTCTCTTTATTTCTCTCACAACTTCTGGATGGCTTGATGCTACATCCGTAGTTTCTTTCAGATCTGCATCCAAATCATAAAGCTCTAATGGAGGGTCAGGCTCTGTCATGACGTCATAGCGGACCGCTTTCCATTTACCCTTGCGAACTGCTTGCTCTCCGGTACGCCTGTACCACTCCCAGTAAAGGTATTCATGCTTTTTCTGAGGCTTGCCCAGCAACGTCGGTAAGAAGGAAATCCCGTCGATACCTTCAGGTGGCTCTACACCTACGAGATCAGCAAGGGTCGGCAATACATCCCACAATGCAGAGATATGATCGCTTGTCGTTCCCGCCTTTATTTTGCCCGGCCATCGTGCGATCAGCGGTACCCGGAGTCCTCCTTCATAATGGGACCATAACACCCCTCGCAAGCCGCCGCTGCTATTAAAGAATTCAGGATCGTAACAATTTTGACGGAGCGGGCCATTGTCACTTCCAAAAAGTACAATCGTGTTTTCATCAAGATTTAATTCCTTTAACAATTGGAACATCCTTCCGATATCCTTGTCCATGTATGTAATCATGGCCGCGCGGCCTATGGCCGGCTTGGGCCAATCCTTATCGGCATAGATTCTATAGTCCGGTACCTCCATCCCTTCACAACCTGCTTGGGTATTAGGATGTGGGATTGCATAAGGCAGGTAGAGAAAAAATGGATTATTTTTGTTGGCTTTAATGAACCTGAAAGCTTCGTTTGTGAACAGATCGTGAGAATAATCAAGTTTGTTTGTAGAAACGCCGCCATGGGGGCCTTGGTTAAAGGTCACCAAGGGGCCTTCGCGCTGAACAATATTGCGAAGATAGACTTTTTCCTCATTCCGCCAGAGGAATTCAGGATAATAGTTATGAGCATGAACCTGATTTAAGTAACCAAAGAAATAATCAAAGCCCTGCCGGTTGGGGATTCCTGTTGATCCGGCTTCTCCGCCTCCCCATTTTCCTATCGCGGCCGTTCTATAACCAGCCTGCTTCACCGCGTCACCTATAGTCACGTCTGATGGTTCCAATGGTGTGGTAGCATTCTCACGAATACTCGCGTGGCCTGTATGAAGACCGGTCAACAGCGTGCACCGTGAGGGCGCACATACGGTACTACCGGCATAATGCTGAGTAAAACGCATTCCCTCTGCTGCCATCTGGTCAATATTTGGAGTCTTGATGTCTTGCTGTCCGTAACAGCCAAGATCGCCGTACCCCAGGTTATCTGAGAGAATATAGATGATGTTGGGTTTTCGACCGCCGGAATCTGTACTGGTACTTGAGACTTCTGATTTGACGTCCTCGACCTTTCGCTTCGATGTCGGCTTTTGAAGAACGGGTGTACATCCTATGATACTCATGGTAGCCATGCTCAGGCCGGTGCTTTTCAGAAAATCACGACGTTTCATAAAAATATCTCCTACTTATTAACAAAGATGCGAAACTCCATCCTCGAACACTAAACACAAATGTCACACACCGCTATGATATTGATGCAAACTTGGATCGGCAGACAGGACAGTTCCTAAAATCTGACCAATACTGCCACATTTGCAGTGCCTTCCGACCAATTCGTTTTGGTTCTTCTTATTCATCGATTTACTACCAGAACAGTACATACAGACCTGCAAAAATAGCCAGGAGTGCCGCCCACCACAGCCACAGTTTCTTGTACCAGGGATAGGACCTTTTAGGCAGAAACAGCATATAAGGCTTCCAAATCCATTTCTCAATATCTTTTGCATCCGGAGCATGCCTAAGATATGTCATCAAGACATGAAAACACGTAACAGGAACAAGGAGCAACCCTGCCATATTAAAAACATTTACATTGATCTTTAATTGGTTCAGAAGAAATGGCAGCAACGTTAATGGCACACATAATAGCAGAGTAGTTGTGGCTGAGAAATTATTGGACCTTTTCCAAAGCAAAGCGGAAAAGAAAACGACGACAATAGGTACGGCCATGAAGAACCAGCATTCCTGAAAATAAGCAAAAATAGATTCCCAACTGGCGACAACCGGCGCCCACAGGATTCCAACTATAAGTATTGCACTGGAAGATATACGACCGAATCGAATCATGCTCCTTTCGCTGGCTGATTTGTTCCAGTATCTTTTGTAGAAATCTATTGTCATGATAGTGGAGCAGGAATTTATTAGAGAATCTATCGTGGACATTATAGCACCAATCAAGCCCGCAAAGACTAATCCTCGGATTCCAAATCCGAGAGGCCCAATGAGTGTACTTATTAACCGCGGGTAAGCTTCATCGGGGTTTTCAAGATTGGGAAACAGCCTATAAGCTATCAACCCGGGAAAGCAAACCGCAAGAGTCAAAAAAATCCCAAGAAAGCTCGAAAACAGTACGCCGGCTCGAGCATGCCATTCATCTTTTGCTCCTAGAATTCTCTGGTTTATATACTGATTGGTTGCATAATACCATACACTGGTTGACAAAAATAATACCACCATTCCAGTCCAAGGTAATTCTGGATGATCAGCCGAAAGAATCAAGTGTGCTCTGTCACCCGTTCCGCGAATCGCCTCCCATCCGCCTACTTTGTTAAGGCCAAGGAAAAACACCAGCAAACCTCCCCCCAAGAGCAATATTGTTTGAAATACATCTGTCCAGACCACTGATGCAAGGCCGCCAGCTATCGTATAGGCTCCAGCCGCAAATCCAAGAACGATGACGGCTATCCACAAATTGAACCCAAAAATTGTATGTATGGCCAACCCTCCAGAATAAATCACCCCGGCAAGGTTTATAAATGCATATGATATTACCGTTATTACTGCAAATACTATCCGAGTTGAAGAACCAAAGCGATATTCTAAGTATTCGGGCATAGTACTTATTCGCTTTCTCAAATAGAAGGGTACAAAAAACACCAGCATTATTGTTATAGCTGGAAAAATTCCCCATTCCCAGTTTGAGACGGCCAACCCATACCTGTAGGCAAAACCTACTTCACCAACAAACTGTTCTGTGGAAATACTTGAAGCAACGAGAGAAAAGCCTACGGCAAACCAAGGCAAATTATCACCAGCCAGGAAATAATCAAGCGCGGTCGCTTTTTCTCGCTTTGCCACCCAGAAGCCGATCAACATAACAATTATGATGTAGCCAAAAAATGCCAGGTAATCTAATAGATGAAGATTCAACTTCTAACGTCCTTTCTCCTCGCCAAGTCGTTAGAGCAGATTAACGTGCGAAGTGCAATACGGCGGCTGGCAACAATGGTGAGTGAGCCATCCGGTCGCACACTTCTGCAACTACCGTGCTCGTGAAAATAGCAAGCCAAATTAGTATTGGGCTGGCCTGTTCCGTTCGGATTGCGTCGGCGAGGCTCCGAAAGGTAAACTGGGTACTCGGCACGGAGATACATGGTTAATTTGATATTATCAACCACGAGTGGTGGGTAAAGTTCATCGAATAGATGACATTTCATTCGTTCATGGTAAAATGGGTGTAAAACGTCGCGAGCACTCCGTAGTCTGAAGTCCTTCTACAACTCCACGCTCCCGGATCCGGCTCGCGACGTCTCTTCTATTCACCTGTCTCATTTACCATGTGAATTCGGCAAATCTATAATTGATGTCGGTCACGGCTCGGTAAGACCGGCAAGGTTCGCAACCTCGGCTTCAGTCAGCGCCCGGCGGTAGATGCGCACGTCATCGATGGTCCCTGTGAAATATCTCGCCCCTGCACTTCCAAGTTGCAGTTGTTGAGGAGGATCATCTGGAAGTCCTGAAGCCTCCGTACTCGTGATTAAGACGCCATCTCTGTATGCCTTGAGCGCATTTCCATCATACGTCGCAGCAAGGTGATACCATGTATTGGCTTCTAATGGCTCGAATTTCGCGGCATACCATGTCCCTTCAGCTCTCATGGCAGTCGCTCCCTGGTAAGTCGCGCTAGAATGGTTCCAGCCAATCTGATAGTTCCATTGGCGATTCACCGGCCCGCTCGGCTGTCCGGACGTAGGTGCTTCAGGACTAATCGCCCAGACAGTCGCGGTCCAATTAGCCAGGTGTTCCATGTTACCGGTGTCCACCCAGTCGTCTACTCCGTCAAACTCCAGCGCACCATCTATGACCCCGTCCACCCACTGCGGGTCGCCCTGGACGGTGGCATGATTGTTATTGCCGGAGCTGTCCTTAGCATCACCATCAAGCTTGTAGTGCACCACCAGATCGGGATCCGCAAGGTTCACAACCTCGGCCTCCGTCAGCGCCCGTCGGTAGACGCGCACGTCATCAAGGGTCCCTACGAAAGACC
>CAYQKF010000045.1:0-38246 GCA_964417935.1 uncultured Pirellulales bacterium | reverse complement strand
TGTAGCCCTGCCAGGGGTCGCGGCTGCCGGGCTTGGCGCCAAAGGCCCAGGGCACGGGTGAGGCGAGAACTTTGAAGGTGGCTTTTGAGGACTTCAACTTTTTGAACAGCCATTTTTTCTGGACGTCGCCCAGCATAGAGGGATTTTCAGCCCTGGATTTAGTACGATAATAGCGACCATCCAGCATAAAGAAGTCAACGTCGCCGATGGAGAAGTCAAACCAGCAGCCTGGCTGATTTTCCCCTCCGGCGTAGTAAGGATTGTTCCAGTTGTTGGTGAATGTGTGCCAGACGGGGATCTTCCAGGCGGGTGTGCGGATTTCCGGTCCGCCCCCGGCATCGTTGGTGGTGAAGTCGTGGTCGTCCCAGATGGCATAAATGGCTGTGGAGGCGACGAAATCGCGGAATTCAAGGCGGCACTGGCGCCGGTAATAGCAATATTGCTGGACGGCTTGTCTTGTCGGATTGTCAATATATACGTTGTCGCCGAGAAGAAGAAATGCGGGCAGATTGTGGGAGGCAATCGTGTCCCACATTCTTTCGTGCTGTGGTGTGAACCCGGCCCCACCGCCGAAGCCAATCCAAAATCTACTTTTTGTGCCGGAAGCGGGAAATGTGCGGAACGACCATAATCTTGGTTCAATGTTGCCGTCCACGAGCAGTTTGTAGTAGTACCGGGTGTCGGGCTTCAAGCCCCGGACGGCAGCCACCGCCGTGAAGTCTTTGGCTTTGTTTGTCTTAACGATGGCGGACCTGAGGGCAGGATACATTTTTCCCGAGCTGCTGACGAAGACCTGCACAGGTACTTCATTAACTGTGCGCACCCAGAACTTCGCGCTGGTGTCGGTAATGCAACCGAGCATAGGGCCGTGCAGGAATTCGACACTGTGTTTTTCCGCCAACGCCTTAAACTCGGCGCTGTCGGCCAGAGGTTTTAATAAGTCCCTGGGGCCGGCGAGGAAACGGCCAAAGGGTAATCCTTCATCAACGGCCTGTCTGACATAGCCGAGAGCTTTGTCGATGTTACCTTTTTGAGCATAAGCAACCGCCAGACCGTACAGGGATTCGAGGTCCTTTGGGTGTTTGCCAAGATAGTCCTCGAAGTGTTCTATCGCAGCATCGTACTTGCCGTCCACGATTTGGGAAATTGCATCTCTGTTTTGCTTCTTATATTGTTCTTGGGCGCAGGTGGCAGGGATAAAACAAAATAACGTCAGGCATATAAGTAATAATAGCCACGGTTTTTTGCGTCGATTTATTCTATTATTTCGAGTCATAGTCATCTGTGTCCTTTTTACTCAAACCTTGCAATATGTTTTGACAAATTCGGCGCCGCGGCGCAGGGCTTCGATATTTACAGGCAATGTTTTATGGTATCGCCTGGCAAGTACGTCCGGCAGGGCTTGAGCGGCCCCATCGGGGGTGAGGTGTCCTCGCTTTTGCAAATACGCGCCCAAGGCCACCATATTGGCGCTTTTCTGACTGCCTAATTCGACGGCCAATTCGTCAGCAAGCACCGGAATTATCTCGATTGAATCGTCCAGCTGCGGCTCGGTGTCAATCAGGGAACTATTCATTATTAACAGGCCGCCGTTTTTGAGACGTGGGCCGAATTTATTCAGAGAGGCCTTGTTCAATACAATCAGTGAATCGGGCCGGCCAACAACGGGGCAGGAGATTTTTTCCTCTGCGATAACAACCATACAATTAGCTGTACCGCCTCGAACCTCGGCACCGTAGGAGGGCATATAGGTTACCTCTTTGCCGGCCTTCATAGCTGTCTGGGCCAACAGTTTGCCGGTCAGCATAATTCCCTGTCCGCCGAAGCCGGCAATTATAATCTCTTCATAAGAACTGTTCGCTGTCATTCTGAATCCTTCAATCGTCCCAGCGGGAAGACCTTTGTCATTTCTTTTTCGATACATTCCATCGCATCGGCCGGTTTCATTCGCCAGTACGTCGGGCAGGGGCTGAGCAGCTCAACGAGCGAAAGGCCTTTTGCGTTGTTCTTTTGTAATTCGAAAGCGTGTTTTACAGCTTTTTTGGCTTTGCGGACCTGAGCTACACCGCTGAGCGCACAGCGTTCGATGTAAATTACACCCGGCAGCACGGCCAATAGTTCGGAGACCTGCAGCGGATAGCCCTCGGCGGCAGGATTTCGGCCCTTAGGTGTTGTTGCCGTTACCTGGTCAATCATCGTTGTCGGCGCCATTTGGCCGCCCGTCATCCCAAAGACGGCGTTGTTAATGAAGATAACGGTTATCTGTTCACCTCTGTGCCCGGCGTGGATAATCTCGGCAGTTCCAATGGCTGCAAGGTCGCCGTCGCCCTGATAGGAGAAGATTATTTTATCGGGATTTGTTCTTTTCATACCCGTCGCCACGGCTGGTGCTCTGCCGTGCGCGACCTCTATCATATCGACGTCAAGATAATCATACGCTAACACCGCGCATCCTACGGGCGCTATGCCGATGGTGCGGTCGTGTATGTCGAGCTCGTCGATAGTCTCGGCAATCAATCGATGAGCAATACCGTGCCCGCATCCGGGGCAATAATGCGTCGGACAATCTTTTAGTGTAGGTGTTCGCTTGAATGCTGTCTTCATATCCGTTACTTCAAAATTGAATGTCATGAATCAGATAGCAAAATCACAATTCAAAAAATGACACAAAGTGTCATTGCGAGGAGCGTAGCGACGAAGCAATCTCAACCGTAACACCAAAGATTGCCACGCCCTCACTTTGCTCGGGCTCGCAATGACATTTGCATTTTAAATATCACTTTGTTTTTTACATTTATATTTTTGGTTTCTTTTCGTTTGTTTTCGTAGATATAGTTAGTTGCCTGATTTTATCGAGTAGTTCGTCAACAGTAGGAACGCCGCCTCCGGGTCGGCCGTAAAATACTACCGGAGCTTTTCCGGCTACAGCCAGTTTTACGTCCTCGACCATCTGGCCCGTGCTCATCTCAACGGTCAGGAATAGCCGAAATTCGTCGGCGGCCCTGCTGATTTGCTCTGTCGGAAACGGCCACAAAGTAATAGGGCGTATCCAGCCGGCCTTGATTCCTTCTTCTCTGGCTCTGGTTACCGCGCCTCGGACGATTCTTGCTGCTACGCCGTAGGCAACCACTATGATTTCGGCATCGTCAACTTCGTATTGTTCGCAGAGGACTTCGTTTTTTTCTATCTGCTCATATTTGGCCTTGAGCTTATTGTTGTGTTTTTCCAGCACTCCCTCACCGAGCCATAATGAGCGGACGATGTTTTGCTCTCTGCCTTTGGCCCCGGTCAAGGCCCAGTCTTTGGGGGGCAGTTTAGGCCTCGGGTTTTTCTTGAACACAATCGGCTCCATCATCTGGCCTAAGATACCGTCGGCCAGGACAACAACAGTCATTCGGTACTGGTCAGCTAAGTCGAATGCCAGCGGCATACAATCGACCAGCTCCTGGACGCTCGATGGTCCGAGGACGATGGTTCGGTAATCGCCGTGTCCGCCGCCACGAGTGGCCTGGAAATAATCGCTCTGTGAAGGTGCAATGTTCCCCAGGCCCGGGCCGCCCCGCATAACGTTGACGACCACCGCCGGCAGCTCGGCGCCGGCCAGATAGCTTATGCCCTCCTGCATTAAGCTAATGCCGGGACTGGATGAGCTTGTCATGGCCCTTTTGCCTGTGGCCGAAGCTCCGAATACCATATTTATCGCGGCCAGCTCACTTTCGCTCTGCACAAAAACCCGGCCTTCCTCCGGCATTCTTCGGGACATATAGGCGGGGACTTCGTTTTGCGGCGTTATCGGATAGCCGAAATAGGCATCGCAGCCGGCAAGAATAGCCGCCTCGGCAAGGGCCTCATTGCCACACATCAGAACTCTTTCATCCACTGTTATTCCTTGTTGTGTCATTCCCGCCCCGCATCTTAGTGCGGGATAAACTCCAGCGGGAATCTATTATATCATTATCCTGTTTCTATCCACTTTTTAAGATAACTTTTCAGCTTCTGGACAAAATCCTGGGCTGTTTTTAACAAATCTTTTGCTTGCTGTTCAGTAACTGTAAAACCTACCCCATAATCACCAACAAGTCTTTTATCATAGGCATCATTAAGTGCTTTACCCAAGTTCCTCTCAAGAATTTTTGTTTTTACAAAATGCTCACCAAACAAACTTATTACTCCTTTGTGGGAGGAAGCAGTTAAACTTTTAGTGAGAAGCACGGCTTCTGCCATAAAGAACATCGCATAATAACACCTTGAGACACAGGAATCATAATCTCTGGTATTTAGAGCATTTTCGGCTGTGCTCAGGAATTTCTCAGCTTTGGCTATAAAATCCCTTATTTCTTTCACGCTACCACTCCCTCATTTTTGACATTCAGCATAAATGGAGAATTGTAATTTTCAAAGAGGTGTTCGGGAACCGCTATAACTGAAATAAGCTCGCCTTCCTCAAGAAGTATGTCAAACAGAAGGTCGCTTATGCTTTCTCTGACTTCAAAAGGGTTTAGGGACTTGTCAATCAGCACAAGTATATCAATATCTGAATCACTCGTAGCTTCACCCCTTACATAGGAACCATACAATATAACCTTCTTGATTCTTTCCCCGTATATCTTTATCAGATGTGCCTTTATTTTATTTATCAGGGATTTTATCCTTTCATCCATTTTTCTTCTCCGCATCGAATTTCTAACGGTGCTCACGCTTTTTCCTCAATTAGACTCGGCTTACTCTTTTTACCCGGCTCAGTTACTATTTCTATCTTGTCGGTATCGTCACGATACACCTCGATTACCACGTCCGGACAGATAATGGCACAGGCGGCACAGCCGGTGCAATCGGTGTTGATTGGCTGGGCCGGGAAGTAACCGTTTTTATTGGATTTTTTGGAGATGACGATGCAACTTTTCGGGCATACTACTACACACAAGCCGCAGCCTTTGCATCGTTCGGTATCAATAACTATTTTGCCAGCCATTTTCTCGTATTGCGTATCTCGTATTGCGTATCTTGTATTTAGCCCCCGGTTTCACCGGGGGTTCCAACCTACAGGCTGCATTCTAACATCGCCGGACGTTCCTGTAAAGTGAAAAGGAAATGAATTCGTAACCGGTCAGTTACAGGTAACGAAGAAATCTGCTGTTTTTTCCTGACGTCGTAGTACTTTTCATTAATGTAAAGTACTACGAGCATTTTATATGAATTACAAAAAATATACGCAACAAATAATCCGGACATTCAGGTTTGACATCCGAACATAATTCGAGTATAGTTTTTTCAAGGAGTTTGTTTCGATCAGGTTATGTTGATTGCATCAAATTCGAAATTCGACCCAGCAATGCTGGGTTTCGATCTTTCTATACCCGCCGGTGGCGGGTCGGAATTCGAAACAAATTCAAATGACAAAAATTCAAAACTTGTGCCTGCGGAGGCAGGTATTCAAAACGTTTCGGTCATTGGGACATTTGAATTTCGATATTGTTTAGGATTTCGGATTTCGTGCTTAGGATTTTACATAGAAAAGTGCCATTTACTCTATTAGATGACGTAGTAGTATTAATTTTTTAGGAGGTCTAATTTAATGCAGGACGAAATCTTTGCAAGAAGGATAAAAAACTGGAAATCAGAAGGCGAGCTGACCGCTTTTAACCTTGCCTGTGTTGCTGAAGCACTTGATACGGTTAAGAGATTGTCTGACCAGAACATCGGCGGCGAAACGGTCGAAAAAAGGCTCGGCGAGTACAAAAGCTGGGACCCCGACATCCTCAAAGTTGACAAGGACGTTGAGAACGGCTATTGGAAGCGCCTCGAAGAGTTAGGCACGCCCTTCACGTTTCTCTCTGAAGAGGTCGGCGAAGTTGAGATAAACCCGGAAGCAAAAGCAGAAAAATACTTTGTCGTCTGCGACCCTTTTGACGGCAGTTACCTTTTCAAGCATGGAATACCTGCTTTCTGGTATAGCTCATTGGCCTTGTTTAGCGCTGATTTGAAACCCGTATGCTGTGCCGTTGGTGATTGTTTCCCGCGAGTAATAGCCTTTGCAAACGAAGGGGGGGCTTCTATTGCCGAGCTCGATGGAGACCAGCTGCTTCACAGGGTAAAATTGGACAAAAAGTATCGTGAGTCTATGGGCCGGCCTGACGTTACCAAAATGGAAGGTGCCAGCATCGAATCATACGTTATGAAGCCCGCGAAATTCCTTATGCCGCTGGTTGATGAGTATCGCGATTTGTTAAAACCATTCAAATTTATCAATCCCAACGGCGGCCCGTATGGATTTGTTGATGTCGCCGAGGGTAAAATAGACTGCTATTTCGCTCGTCAGCAGCCCTTCGTTGACGTATTCTCGGGAATTTATATCGCCCAGCAGGCCGGCGCGGTCGTAACCGATTTCGACGGCAATCCCGTTGAATTCGTCGCTGAGGAACAGACCGTCTGGAATGTGCTCGCCACAACTAATCAGGCCCTGCACAAGCAGGTCCTTTCCGCAATAGCTGACTGCAGGAGGCAGAAGGCAGAAGACAGAGGACAGAGGACAGATAATCTGACTTCTGTTTTCTGATTTCTGACTTCTGAAATTAGGATTTGAGAGGAACAACAAAATGGCGGATGAAGTAATAAAACTGCAAAGTTTAAGAAAAGAGGATATTCCTGCCGACCTTCGGGCGGAGACATATTTTGACTTTAATACTCACCGGTTCGAACACCAGGGGCTTCTTGAACAGGCCGATTCTGTTTATGCAGCAATACTTGGTATTGATGAATACGCTACAAAATGGCTCGCCGATACAATCGCTAAGAAGCGTTCGGCTGCAAGGGCCTTCGATAACAAAACGCCAAAGCCGGCCCATACTATCGGTAATTTCGAGGTGCTGCTTGAAGACGGAGTGGTCTTTGAACCGGCCCGGATTATCGGTAGGGTTCCCGCCTTGCGGGGTCCTAACCAAAAGGACGAGGGTTCCCGCTTTGCGGGGTCCCACGACCTAAGGTATAGTATCTACGTTGGCAAAGGCGCAAAAGTCATTGGCACCGATATCTACCTTGAAAAGGGCAGTATATACATCGGCACCGAAACTACCGTTGAACCTGGGGTTGGCATCAAAGGTCCGGTCATCATTGGCGAAGAAACCGAGCTGCGCCAGGGTGCTTACCTCCGCGGCGACTGTATTATCGGCAATGGCTGCGTAATCCGCGGCGAAATCAAGAATTGTGTCTTGATGGATAAGGCCAACTTCCCCCATCCGTCTTATCTGGGTGATTCACTCTGCGGCTATATGACGCATTTCGGCAACCAGGCAACGACTGCAAACCTCGGTATTTTTGCAGGCCTGGTGGAAAAACATAAGCGAAAACCTCTGGTCATTCGCTGCAACGGAAGAGCTTATGACATTGGCAATCCCAAAATGGGAATCTGTATGGGCGACTACAGCCAGGTCGGATGCAACTGTGTTTCCGACCCGGGTACGTTCTTAAAACCATACACCATTACATATCCTCTGGCCCGGATTTCAAAAGGTTTTTATGGCCCTAATGAAATACTAAAGAACAAGCCGCTTGAACATGGTGTCATCGAGCGAAGTCCTTACAAGCCACCGGCGTAAACACAGACGCCACAGATTGAAGTTGATTAACACAGATAAATATGAAAACAGTTCTGCTCAAAAATGGCTTTCTGGTAACGCCGCAGCGTCTGATGCGCAGCGATATTGTCCTGCGCAATGGCAGGGACCCCGACTTGCGGGAATCCAGGATTGAGTTTGTCAGCGACAAAACCGACTTTGATGTAGTTGTGGACATCACCGGCAAATATGTCGTGCCGGGATTTGTTGACATACATTTTCACGGTTACAACCTCTTTGAATTCACCACCGGCCTTTATGACCCAAAATCCAGGACCTTTGATAATAGTCCGTCTGCTTATGAATATGGCTTGAATATGTTAAGTGAGACCCTCGTTAGGTTCGGTGTTACAGGTTTTTACGTTGGAACCTGGGCCAGCCCAATTGAGAATCTCAAGAATTGTTTTGCTCAACTGTATCATTATCTAAGTAAGCCGGAAACTCAACGGGGCGCCAGGATTTTGGGCGCACTTTTAGAAGGCAGTTTCCTTAATCCCCAGATGGCCGGCGCCCAAAATCCGGACGACGTTCTTGAATTTGTCACCGGCTCCTTCGACAGAATCGAGGACAAAGGGACCATCAAGCTGGCAAATGTGGTACCGGATTTTGGCCGAGCCAGTTGTGAGCTGACCGAATATCTCACCAGCAAAGACATCGTGGTAGGGGCCGGACACAGCAACGCAACCTGTGAGCAGATTGCCGAAGCAGCCAGGGCCGGGCTTAAGTACTTCATCCACTTTACCAATGGCCCAACGGGTGGTTCGTACAAGCCATTCCACGGCGGAGGAGCGATTGAGGCGGTGCTAAAATCCGATGAGATTTACGCCGAGCAAATTCTTGACGGCTACCATGTCAACCCCGCCTACGTAAGAGACATCCTGAGTCGCAAAGGTGTGGATAGAATCATTGGCGTAACAGACTGTCTGTTTGCGGCGGGTTCGGACGTCAGGCAGTTCACCGGCGGTGGTATCCGCGGTGCTGTCAGCGAAAGCGGCGACTACTTTCAAGTCGTCGGCAAGCCCGGCGTGCTCTTCAGCAGCAATTTGACAATGGACCGTGGATTTGCCAACTTACTCAACTGGCTCACCACAGACATGCAGGGTATTTGGAATCGTTTGCATAATGCCTTGCAGCTCGAACAAGCTTTGGTAACAGCCGCGAAGATATTATCAACAAACCCGTGCATATTGACTCGACGGGATAGTAAAGGTTATGGCTCGATTATCGAGGGAGCCAAAGCCGATTTGTGCGTGCTCGACATCGTCGGCCCACCGGGCAATTATAAGGTAACGGTCGAGTCAACCATAGTTGATGGCAATACTGTCTATGCGACCAGGTGAAGCTTAGTGTTTGTCCACATCTTGAAACCTAAGCAGATATATTTTAGCAGGAGTACTTATGGCTTTTGAAGTCAGTGGCCGGCGAGAAGTCAGCGATTGGATTGCCCTGGTTAAAGATGCGAACAGTGAATTTGGCAACAGGCTGGACAAAATCTACGGCGGTAATCATGATTTGAAAGCCGAAGCTGCCCAAATGTGTTTGCGATGCCTTGAAGCATTTGCCGACAGATACGGCGCAAACCGCCACCCTGCTTGTCTTCGACAAGAAGACAGGGGGGTCATCATAGTGCGCTCAGCCGGTCGTGTTAACCTGGTTGGCACTCATATCGACCACCGTGGCGGGTCGGTCAATCCAATCTGTATCAACCAAATGTGGCTGGTAGTCGAGCCGCGTGACGACGACCAGGTGCTGGTAAAAAACGTTGAATCGAGTCAGTTTCCTGATGAACAATTCCGCATTATCAGCTGTCTGCCGGAAGGTGAGAAAATCCGGGACTGGGATACCTGGTGTTATTATGAGTTTGAAAAACGCAAAGATGACCCATCGATTAGCTGGTCGAATTATATCCGCGCCGCGGTGCTGTACTTTCAGCATCTCAGCACAAAAGACAACGGCAGCTTTGCACCGGCGATTAAGGGTATGAATATGATGGTCTATGGCAATGTCCCCATAGCGGCGGGGCTTAGCTCATCATCGGCAGTGGTTATGATAGCAGCAGAAGCGGTAATACGGATAAACTCGCTTCAGATTGAGCTTGATGATTTAGTTCGTCACTGTGGTTTTGCTGAATGGTATGTGGGTACCCGCGGCGGATGCAGCGACCACGCCGCGATTATATTCGGCAAGCCCGATACAATCCTCCATATTACGGCTTTTCCACTGACAGTAGAAGACGCTGCGCTCCCGGCTGGCTACAGCTTCGTGCTGGCCAACAGCGGCATCGAGGCGAAGAAGCAAGCCGGCGCCCGCAATATCTTTAACAGCCGAGTGGCTGCCTATATATTCGGCCTGATGATGTTCCGCAAAAACTTTCCAGAGTATGCCGACAAGCTTGAACGAATTCGCGATGTCAATCCCCAGACGCTTGGCGTTGATGAGGTCCAAATCTATCGAATGGTAAAGTTACTGCCCGTTTCTGTCAGCCGTGCGGATATCCTGGAACTCCTTCCGGAGCGTGAACAAAAGATTCGTCGTGTATTTAGAAGTCACGATGAACCCGAACAGGGCTATAACGTCAGGCAGATATGCCTTTATGGGATAGCCGAGTGTGTTCGTGCCGAGATGGTTCCACAGTGTTTGCGAACGGGCGATATGAAAACCTTCGGCGAGTTGATGAGCATCTCCCACGATGGCGACCGTATAACAAAAATGGTTAACGGAAAACGCGTACCAACCGACAACAGTTACCCTGCTGTAAGGATTGACGCACTGATAAGCGACCTGGAATCAGGCGACACCCAACGCATAAGCCAGGCTCGGTTATGGCGCCAGAGCGGCGGCTATAATGTCAGCCTGCCCGAAATAGACATGCTCGTTGACATCACGCTGGCAAGTCCGGGCGTTCTCGGCGCAGGCCTTGTCGGAGCCGGCATGGGCGGCTGCATCGTGGTTCTTGTCGAAGATAAACATTCCCTGCAGCTCATCGAAAATATAGCTGAACAATACTATCGCCCACGCAACCTGCCGGTGGGGGCGGAAATAATTACGCCTGTGGGTGGTTTGTGCACAATGGATGTGTAAGCTAATAGCCGGAAAAGTGTTACGTCTTCAAGCGTTTACAAAACTCGAATATCGAAATCCGAAATCCTAAACAAATTCAAAATCCAAATTACGAAAATTCAAAACAGTGTCCCATCCTCTGAGGTGTTTTTATTTTGAGAATTTGTATTTTGAACATTTGATATTGTTTCGAATTTCGGATTTAGTGCTTCGGATTTTCTTGGCTTTAGCGGGCTTACAGCCCGTCTTACAAACTACTGCTTTCGGGCGGTAGTGGTTTACTTTCCCGAGAGCAATGATGCAGCTTCGGCGTCCATAAATATTTTACAGTTCTTATGGTTCTGCAGTATCGAGGCCGGACACATAGGTGTTATCTGACCTTCTAAGGCGTTTCTGAGGGCCTCGGCTTTGCGTTTATCAGGCACTGTAACAATCAGGCAGGCGCTTTTCATAATCTGCCGGATGCTCATTGATATTGCCTGCGTTGGTACCTGTTTCAGCGTATCAAACCATCCTTCGCCTAACTGTTGATTTCTGCACCTTTCGTCTAATTCCACAACAATAAAAGGCGTTTCGGTTTCAAAGTCCGCCGGCGGGTCGTTAAACGCCAGGTGCCCGTTTTCTCCGATTCCTATCAATGCCACGTCAATGGGGTGCGTTGCGATAATAGTGTTTACTCTTTGGCATTCGGCCTGTGGGTCGTCCGCATCGCCGTTAACAAAATGGACGGCCTTCAAGTCCGGCACCTTGTTCACAAACCGCTCTTTCAAAAATTTTCTGAAACTGGCCGGATGCCCCGCCCCTAAGGCTATGTACTCATCCAGGTGGAACATCGTTACTTTCGGCCAGTCGATTCGGTCCGCAGTCACCAGGTTTTTGAGCATCTCGATTTGGCTCGTTCCCGTGGCCAGAATGATATTCGCCCGGCCCTTGTTTTCTATCGTCTCTTTGATAACCTCTGCAGCGCTGGTCGCCGCCGCTGCTCCCATTTCTTGTTTTGTCTTGTAAATAAACTTTTCCATAATTTCGCTCTCATCTCAAATAAAAATGTATTGGTGCCGTTTCTAAAAAGTAGTTGTCACATTTTGTCATTCCCGCGAAAGCGGGAATCCAGACTAACGAATTTGCTCCTGGATACCTGCTTTCGCAGGTATGACAATGCGAATCAATCAGTTTGAGCAATCATAATAAATTTCAGCGGCACCGGCAAAAGATTTTTCTTGCTTTGTAAGCATCAAATCTTTTATAACATCTGGAAGTATCGCACCGGATAATAATCTATTGACCCTTGCCGGTGTTAAGAGAGACAAGGGAGTCTTGTTGTCGGGAGGGCTCGCAATAACATTAACATATGAAACGGAAAATGAAGGTGGATTATGGCAAATGTATGTAGATTCGTTGCATTGGTGATTATTCTGAACTGTTGTCATCCAATTTTGGCACCGGCTAAAGAAGTTACTGTAGATTCTTCTGTGGTTCTTAAGACGCTCGATAAGAACCATCCGCGATTGATGTTGAAGGACAAGGACCTGGAGCGTTTGAAAAAACTGTATGCAAAAGATAGGGTTTTGCAGAAATGTTTGAAGGATGTTCTTGAGGATGCGGACGCCTGTGCTAAAAAGCCGATGCTTACTTACAGGAAGATTGGGCCGCGTCTTCTTCATGTCAGCAGGGAATGTCTGCATCGAATTTACGCCCTCTGCCTTGCGTACAGATGGACCGGCGAGAAAAAATATGCCGAAAAAGCGGTGGAAAACCTGCTGACCGTCTGTGCATTCAAAGACTGGAATCCATCTCACTTCCTCGACACCGCTGAGATGTCACACGCGGTCGGCCTCGGTTATGACTGGCTGTATTCTTATCTCGATGAAGAGACACGGGAACAAATCAGGGCCGGCTTGGTTAAGAACGGCTTTGAGCCGGCGCTGAGCGCGTACAAGAAATCCTGGTGGAGTAAAAGCGAGCACAACTGGAACCAGGTCTGCAATGGGGGAATGATAGTCGGTGCTTTGGCTATTGCGGAATCCGAGCCGCAATATGCCCAGCAGATTATTATCTCTGCAATTGAGTCACTGCCGCGTGCTCTGAAAAGCTACAGCCCCGATGGGGCGTGGATGGAAGGGCCCGGTTACTGGAGTTATGCCACACGTTATACGGCTTACGGGCTTACGGCGCTGCAAACTGCTTTGGGCACAGACTTCGGACTATTGCAAATCGAGGGACTGGCAGAATCGGGGAACTTTCCAATATACACAAGCGGGCCGCGAGGTCTGTACTTAAACTTTGCCGACTCTGGAGAGAAAAGCTCGAGGAGACCTATGCCGTGTATGTTCTGGCTGGCTCGGACCTACAATAATTCCCTGTACGCCGAGGCCGAACACGCTGAGATTGCCAAACGCGACGCCAGTGCCCAACACGTAGTTTGGTATGTGCCGTCTCCAGCGAAAATGCCCGCAGCTAAAGACCTCGACCGCTATTTCCGCGGCCCTGTAGAGATAGCGGTGTTTCGAAGCGCCTGGGACGACCAGCAAGCATTGTTTGTTGGTGTCAAAGCCGGCTATAACCAGGTCAATCACGGTCATCTGGATTTGGGCAACTTCGAGCTTGAGGCGTTGGGCGTTCGATGGGGACGCGACCTCGGCTCGGACAACTATAATCTGCCCGGTTACTGGGATGGAAGAAGAGGCGGCAGACGGTGGTCCTATTACCGCTTAAATTCGAAAAGCCATAACGTCCCACTACTGGACGGCGAGGACCAGGACCCATTGGCAACGTCAAAGTTCACCAAGTTCGAAACAGAAAGGTCTTCCGCTTTTGTCCTTGTTGACCTGACGAGCGCCTATAAAAAGTCTGCAAACAAGGTAACAAGAGGTGTTGCGATGGTCGAGAATCGGCGGGCGGTTCTTGTGCAGGACGAGTTTGATATAGAAAATTCCTGTGAGCTCGTCTGGGCTATGACAACTGATGCGAAAATCGAGATAAAGGAAGAAGATGCCGCTGTACTTACTCTTGCCGGCAGAAAGCTTATCGCCCGCATCTTGTCACCCTCAATCGCCGGGTTTGCAGTGGAGTCGGCTGAGCAGAAGCCGCCGCAGAAGACTAACAGGGGCGTCAGACGACTTATAGTTCGGTTGCCCAACGCCAGGGGTAACGTGCGGGTGGCAATTTTGCTCTCGCCGGTCTGGAAAGACAAAAATGTAGTTACAAAAGTGCCAATAAAGACGTTGGCGCAATGGTGATAAATTTGATTATCAAATGAGATAATACGCAAAGAGATATTATGAGGTGTCAAATGAAAAGTCCATCGGTCGTTATTTGTAGAGTTATTGTTATCAGCATATCAATGTTTGCAGTTGTACTTTCGGGCAGAGTTGTTCAAGGTGCCGAAAACAAAAAACCTCAGCTTTGTCAGGGAAATTATCATAGCGAGGAGGCCGCCAAAGAGCAGCTCGCCAAGTTTGCCCGCAGCTACTCCAACCTTGCTGAATGGAAGATCCGGGCCGAGCGGATACGCGAGGGCATTCTTCGTGGAGCAGAACTTTTGCCTATGCCCAAAAAGTGCGCTCTGAACCCTATCATACACAGCAGGCGCTGGTACAAGTACTACACGGTTGAAAACGTGGCGTTTGAAAGTCTGCCCGGGGTTTTTGTGACGGGGACTCTGTATCGTCCACAACGAGCTAAAGGACCTTTTGCTGCGGTGCTTTGTCCGCATGGACATTTCAGCAAGGCCGGTAACTACGGCCGTTTTCGACCCAATATGCAGAAGCGGTGCGCGACCTTAGCCCGTATGGGCGCTATTGTTTTTTCTTACGATATGGTGGGATATGGTGACTGGAAAAATGCAGGATGGCAGCATAGGCGGCCGAAGGTTCTTAAATTACAGCTTTGGAACAGTATCCGTGCCATCGACTTTCTTACTTCGCTCAAGGACGTGGACCCCAAACGCATCGGTGTCACCGGCGCTTCCGGCGGAGGAACACAATCGTTCCTTGTCACTGCCGTCGATGACCGAATCGCCGTCTCAATCCCTACCGTAATGGTCTCAGCGCATTTCTTCGGCGGATGCAACTGCGAAAGCGGTATGCCCATCCACAAAAGCGATACCCACGAGACGAATAATACGGATATTGCCGCGCTGGCCGCACCGCGTCCGCAGTTGCTAATCTCCAACGGCAAGGACTGGACCAAAAACACGCCGAACGTCGAATATCCTTATATAAAAAATGTCTATCGTCTCTTTGGCGCAGAAGCCGACGTAGAAAATCTGCATCTTGCCGATGAAGGGCATGATTATGGCCTTTCAAAACGCACCGGTGCCTACAAGTTTCTCGCTAAACACCTGAGACTTTCCCTCGATAAAGTTACAAAGCCGGACGGCTCTATCGACGAAAGTTTCGTTGGCATTGAAAAACAAGAGGATATGTATGTCTTTGGGCCCGAACATCCCCGGCCTGCTCACGCTGTCGGCCCCGATGAGCCGCTGCCGTGGGCCAAAAGTGACTCACGTTCGGCCAGCCGGATGAAATCAACAAAAACTACTATAGAGCCAAGGCAGGTAGTATATAAAACCATCGGCGAAGTCGAATTGAAACTGCATATATTTCAGCCGCCCGAGCGGGATGTGAAAGAATTGTCGCCGGCGATAGTGTTCTTCTTCGGTGGTGGCTGGGTCGGTGGTACTCCTACACAGTTTTACCACCAGTGCGATTACCTGGCCTCGCGGGGAATGATGGCGATTTCTGCTGAATATCGTGTCAAAAACAGGCACGGCACGACACCATTCGAGTGTGTTGCCGATGGTAAGTCCGCCATCCGCTGGGTCAGGGCCAACGCAGCCCGGCTTGGCGTCAACCCGAACAAAATCGCCGCAGGCGGCGGCTCGGCGGGCGGCCATGTCGCAGCATGCACAGGCGTCATTGAGGGACTCGATGAAGAAAATGAAGACCGCAGTATAAGTTCCAGGCCGAATGCATTAGTTCTGTTCAACCCTGCTGTTGACTTGGTAGAGTTATCGAAAAAAAGGAGTTCGGACGAAAGATTCCGTCGTGTAAAGGAAATATCTCCCTTGCAGCACGTAAAAAAAGGTGTCCCTTCGTGCATTATTTTTCACGGAACTGCGGACCGGACCGTTCCATTCGAGAGTGTTGAGCGTTTCCGCACGGTGATGAAAGTAGCCGGCAATGTCTGTCAGCTTGTGCCGTTTGAGGGCAAGGGGCACGGCTTTTTTAACTACGGAAGGGACAAAGATAACAGCTCATTTAAGCAGACCATCCAGGATACTGACAGATTTCTTACTTCCTTAGGTTATTTGAAAGAGGTCGCTAAACCAAATCTATCCGCAAAGAAAAAAGCCCGAGTAAATCCCGTCTTTGCGCCCATCAAGGACGACCCAAGTCTGCCGCGCGTACTGCTGATTGGCGATTCTATTTCGATCGGTTACACACTGCCGGTGCGCAAGCTGCTCACCGGCAAGGCCAATGTCCATCGGATTCCCACTAATGCCAGGCATACCGGCATCGGCCTGGAGAACATCAACGAATGGCTCGGCGACGGTAACTGGGACGTGATACACTTCAACTGGGGACTGCACGACCTTTGTTACCGAAGTGCCGATTCAAGAACGCCCGGCCGAAAGGACAAAGTAAACGGCAGACTGGATTTGACATTCGAGGAGTATCAACAGAATCTTCGCAAACTTGTCAGGATACTCAAGGCCACCGATGCGGAGCTTATTTGGGCCGGCACAACGCCGGTTCCAGAAGGTGAGCCGGGCCGCTTCAAAGGTGATGAAATAAAGTACAACAAGGCCGCTGAGATAATTATGAAAGAAAACGGCGTGATGATTAACGACCTATACGCTCACGCTATGCCAAAATTAAGCAAAATTCAGCAACCAAACGGCAACGTCCACTTTACCGCCGAGGGTTCCAACTACTTGGCTAAACAGGTCGCTGTAAGTATTCTCAAAGCACTTCGTACATCACGCAGGAAGTAGATACGATAAGTAGTATGATATAGACAATACGAAGTATGCTCAGGCAGGCGGCTTTTTTAGTTCTTCGATTTTCGGTAGGTCTTTTAGTGTGTTCAGGCCGAAGACCTCCAGAAATTTCTTTGTTGTGCCATAGAGCATCGGCCTGCCCAAAACTTCCGCTCGGCCTACTATCTTAACCAAACCTTTATAACAAAGAGTTCGAATTACCTCGCCGGTGGCAACACCCCTGACGGCCTCGATGTCAGCCCGCATAACCGGCTGCTTGTATGCGATTATGGCAAGGGTCTCCAGGGCGGCGGGGCTTAGTTTGCTCTCGCTGCGGGCCCGAAGTAATTTTTTCAGCCAATAGTTATAAGGACTTAGAGTAAGCATTTGATAACCACCGGCAATCTGCTCTATCCTAAAGGCGTTATTGTTGGTCCGGTATTTACCGTTCAGATTTTCGATACATTGACGGGCTTGCTTTACGGACGTCTCAACAATATTAGCCAGTCGAGCTTCCGAGAGCGGCTCATCGCTGGCGAATAAAACCGCTTCCACCACCGACTCGACTGTCGTCTCAATGTCCTGGTCCTGCTGCGGGAAATCAGCCTGTTCTTTATCCAGCGTTCGATATTCTGTCTTCTGTCTTCCGACTTCTGTCTTCTGTTCTTCCGTCATAGGTTTTTCCACTTAAATGGGTCAGCATCCTTTTTGCTTATTGTTATTGTCACAGAATTTAGCTGTTTTTGCAACTGTTTGGCGAATTTTTTCAATATGAACCGTTCCGAGACGGTATGGCTCAGGCAGATACAGGTCAGCCCTGCTTCCTGTGCGGCTAATGCCTGATGGTGTTTCAATTCGCCGGTCAGGTACAGGTCGGCCTTTGCTGCGATAACCGAATTGATAATCTTGCCGCACGAGCCTGCACAAACCGCCGCTATTTTTACCAGCCGTTTTTCGTTTCCGATTAGACCGACGGCTTTCGCACCGGTATGTTTCTTTATTCTGTTGATAATCTGTTCCATTCGTAAGGGCTTGACTAATTTGCCGATTCTGCCTAAGCCGAATTTGTTTTGGTTGTCGTAGAGTTTGATAATGTCAAAGGCCGGCGTTTCGTAAGGATGTGTCTTTTTCATTGCCGCTGCTACTTTATCCAGTTTTTCTGCCGGCACAATTGTCTCGAATCTTATCTCCGGGACCTTTTCCAGTTTTCCTTTTTTGCCGATAGCCGGCTTTGCGCCTTCCAGCGGCAAAAAAGTCCCTGTTCCATCGGCACTGAAGCCGCAGTGGCTGTAATTACCCATTGCCCCTGCGCCGGCGGCGAAAACCGCATTTGAAACTTCAGCTACTGATTCGACAGGGACAAAGACAACAAGTTTATAATTGTCGCCGGCCGGATTAACAACGTAATCACCAATCGGCTTTCCATCTTCAATGCCAACAATCTCAGCAAGGCCGTCGTTGACTCCGCCTGTGGCGGCATCCAGGGCGGTATGTATCGAAAAAACCGCAATGCTGCTGCGAATCAATTCATACACAGTGCTGCTCGGAGGTTCTGATGTGATTTTTTTCAAGCCGTCCCAGATTACCGGATGATAACTTAAAATTAAATCCGTCTTTAGTCTTTTTGCCTCGGCGACAACCGCATCGGTTATATCAATGGTCAGCAGAATGTTTTTTACGTTTTTCTGCACATCGCCGATAAGCAGTCCGACGTTGTCCCAGTCCTGTGCTAATTTTAGCGGGACTTTTTTTTCAATTCGCTCTGCAATATCTTTTATCTTCATTTGCTTTGTTTAGCACGTACTTTTATACATACAGTTAGGTTAATCAAATCAAAAGGCTGAAAAATCCAGCCCTTTTGTCAACGATTTAATTCTGCCTAATTAACCTTGATTCAGCCCCATTAGGCTTTCTAAATACTATTTCATTGTCCTCACTTTTTCCTTCCTGCGGCTTACTTTCTCCTATTACAAATATCTGGATAACGTTATCTTTAACTTTCCATCTACCCCCCCAGAACTCAGTCAGTGAAAATGTGCCATCTTTTCTTATCTGCAGCCTTGCCTCTACCGCTATTGGATCTTCTGTTGGATCCTCTCGGGTCTTTACAGTTAAATTCCCCTTGTAATTGCTCCAAAGGCGGTTCTTCCCAAATGTTTCAATCACTTCCGCTCCTTTCTGTTTCCCAAAAACCTCTTCATCAAAGGAACCCCAAGAACTCTCACGAAAAAGGCGAAGCCACTCTATCATAGTATCACCCGATATCTCTGCGGATCTTACTTTTCTATCTCCTTCATAAAAGTCTATTCGACCATCTTCAACTTCCCATTTCCCCAGAAGGATTGTTTCTATAGTACCGTCCCTTTTGAAAACCTCTAACCCGGGTACTCTAAAAAACTCATTTTCTCCAGGGTCACGCGCCTTCACAATGTATAGGTTTTCTTCCGCTCTGCGATATTTTTCGACTTCTCCAAAAGGATTAGTCAAAGTAATTTCGTCTCTGGAAGACGATACCTCGGCGATAATCGGTCCAAATAACGCAAGGTTCATTCTTATTCGATTATCATCAAGAAACCTGTAATCCCCGGGCAAGGTCGGTTCACCTTTATCTACAACAGTTACTGTCCCATCTTTGAAAAATTCTATAGTTTGGGTACCACCTACTTCTTTCCATTTGCCAACTATGGTTTTTTCCTTACTCTTTCCGCACCCCACTAACCCGACCAGAATTAGCACTTCCAGAATAACAGTTACTCGTTTCATTTTTCTCTCCCTTCGGTTCATGAAATTATTCAATTACTAAACGTAAAAACTGAGAAACGCTCTCAGCACTGGTTTTGTTTTACAAAGATAGTCAATTTAGTTTTGAGATTGAAAATATTCGGCTTTATCGTTTCTTTTTAAGCAATCGGTCGAGTAAAGATTCTACAATCTTCTCAGTTTGTCGCTCTTTTATTCTTTTTCGTTGAGGGATTCCTCTTCCAATACTCTGTCGCGCTATCAAATCAAGAAAATCGCTAATGGTAAAGGAATTCTGCTCAATGGGTCCTACCTGAAAAGATTCCTGAAGTATTCTTTTTAGCGGCATCCTTTGAGAAGTATAACCTTGGCAATCAATGGTGACTATATAGGGACCGTTAATAGTGGTATCATTGTAACTATTAGCATAAATTCCATCATTTGGCATAACATCTCCATGAAGACCGTCATCAAAAAGAGTAATCTTTCTGGTAAAACTTGAAATCTCTCGGAAAATTTCTAAAAGTTTTGTTGGTTGTAATCTCTTCCGTCTCATATCAGAGGCAAATTTATTCAAAGAAGTGGAAGGTTTTTTTATCTCGGCTGTAATCTGGGCTTCTCTTAAAGGCGAAAGCCGACCATTTATAACTTCAGCTAACTTTAATCCAATTAGGACCTCTTGATTCCGGGAATACCTGGGCTGAAAGCCCAAGATATTGGAGAAAATATCTGACTGACAAAAAGAGTGAAAATTAACCTGCTCCCCTTTTGGAGGAAGGTTGTATCCAGTAATTAAGGCCTGCCAAGTTCCACGCTGAGGGTTGTTTATCTCAAAGCAATTATGAGTTTCTCCTTCAACAAATCTTCCCCAGTTGCTAATATTGGAGCGGTTTATCACTGTTTTATTGGGAGAAAAGAGAATTGTCTCCATTTTACTTCCCTGCCAATTGGTGAAAAACCCTACTTTTTTCATATCCGGCTCAACTGGAATATTATAGGCCAGTTTTTCCCCTGTTCTAATAAAGTCATTGTAGCTGCGGAAAACCGAACCGTTATGGGCTTGAACATTAACTTTGTGATAACCGCTGCCTATATTAGACAAGTTAGTTTGAAGGAACATACCACCTGTCTGCTCAGCAATCCATTTCAACATCTCTTGGTCAGCATCTCTGCCAAAAGCCATTGTCCAAACTGGCCATCCTCTCTTTTGAAATTTAGAAACCTCTGGCTTGTAGGTGCCGGTATTATGTCTGCCGTCAGACATCAAAAATGCTTTTTTATCTTTCCGATTACAAGAAGAAAGATGACCAAAAGCTATGGTTAACCCAGCGCCAACATTAGTGCTTCCTCCTGCTGAGAGAGAAAGAATATCTCTTTTTAGCATTTCTCTCCCCTCGTCTATTGAAATTGGCTCAGTAATACTTTCAGCATTTGAAGAAAAAGCTGCCAGAGAAATTACATCTTTTTGTTCTTCGCTGGTATTAACATAAATGTAAGCGGCTTCCTTGGCCCCTTTAATCTTCTCTCCAATCATACTACCTGACTTATCCATCACCAACGCCGTCGCCAGACCATTTTCTATGGGAATTTCCTTCCATTCGGGTAGTGGCAGGGATGGCAATGTTTCATCTGACACCTGATATGTAAACACCTTTGCGTTACTTTTTCCAACAGGTGTAATAACTTTTACATCCACTAGTATTTTACTTTTCCCTGGAGGTATTTTCACTCCACTCGTAGCAAGATCCTCAATAACATTAAAAGCAAGGTCGGGAATAGTCATTCCTCCAGTAGCTCCGGCAATAGCAAATTTTATTATCCAGTCCATTATTCTCTTATCTATCTTGCCAGTTCCGTAATCCGAAGGCGCTTTTACCACTATCTTTTTATCCTCCCATGATTTTATATCAACCCCAGCAAGAGACTTGCCAAATTTTACATAAAAAGTAGGGTGCGGTCCTTTAACTCCGAAATGCTTACCCTTTATTGTCACTTCTGTACCCACTTTCCCAGAGGAAGGAGAAATAAAATCTATAATAGGTTCCTTATAGGTAAACAAAACACTATTACTATTGTCAAATACTCCTACCGTTACTTCAACTGTTTCTTCGCCACCTTTCCCATAGGGGACCTCAACTACAAGTTTGTCATCGCTCTGTTCTATTATCCTAGCTGTTTTCCACCCAAATTTCACAGATCCAATCTCTTTAAAGTTCTTTCCTTTTAGAGTGACAGTTATGCACGGCGCTCCTGCTGATGGCTCTATACTATCTATGTGAGGAGAGCCTTTATACGAGGACCCCTTAAGATCATCAGTAATATCTTTTCCAAAAAAAGCATTCGCTGGTTTCACAATCATAATCACAACAAGCATCCCAAAAATCACTAACTTTTTCATTTCTATTCTCATCTCATTTCTGTGTTATCTTTGGTCTTACAATTCCCTTCAACAAGTTCATCGAAACTTTTTCGGACTCCCTTCTCATATCGTTCGACGTATCCATCTAACCGGCCAGCATATCGCAGTGTCATGGCAACTGCGAATTCCAATATAGCGAGCCATGCAATCACCAAGACACCTACGAATATGTAGCCATCAAGAATGGCATACCCGCTTACGCCCACAGCAAAACCTAAAAGCACCCCTGAGGCCAAGCGCTTGGCATTATTACTTCGCCACAAATCTAATTCATGAGCTGTGAAATCAACAACAGCGGGAAGTGGCAAGAGAAATGACACCCATATGGGAATTATGGATGCTGAAATGTCCGAGTTTACTTGTAGTAGAACACTGGCGATCACTCCGGGCAAAACTCCAAAGCACCTTGTGCAAATCCGAACACTGCCAATTTTAAAAGTACGGTCATAGTCACAAGGCGGATGGTGTGAGATAAGCATGCTCCAGCGAATACTACCAGAAATAGGGGACGCACGCGGCGGAGCTATCTTATCTGTTAGGGACATTTATTTTTTCCCCATTTCCTCTGCCCGGGCAGGACCAAAATTGGTTCCCTGACAGATGGGACATTTGGCCTTTTGAAGTAAGTAGATGGGCAAATAGAAAATTCCGCAAAGAAAAATAGCAATGAGCCAATTGAAGTTTTTTTGTGGAACAACATTCCTGTTACACAAGTTGCACCAAATGGGTCGAGCCATTCTAAATCTCCTTTTCTGAAACTATTCAATTTTCTAAACTGAGGGACATTCTCAATAAAAAACTTATCTAACACATTTAACCAACTCGGTCAAATTAAAAAAGTCCGAATTCTTGCTAAGTAATGCTTGTTTCCTTCACTTTTTTGGTTTACAATTCTCTTTGATAAATTCATCGAAACTCTTTTGTAGTTTTTTAGTTATCGTACCGACCTTGCCGTCGCTTACGGTGTGCTTTTCCACTGCGGTTACCGGCATAATTTGCATAATTACATTTGTCAGAAAAATCTCATCGGCAGCTAACACATCGTCTATGAAGAGGTCTTTTTCAACTAATTTGATAGAGTTTTTTAAGGCGATTTGGCAGACGGTCTTTCTGGCTATGCCCGCAAGGACAGGCGTTACAATAGGCGGTGTATGAAGGACGGAATCTTTGACCAGAAACACATTGCTTATGCAGCCTTCGGCTAATAGATTATTCGTCGTGAACCATAACGCTTCGGCGGCCCTTTTTTGATGAGCACGATTTAGCGCAATCATACGCGAGAAATAGCTTGTCGTTTTGTGTCCGCACGTTGGCTCGCCGGCGTTCTGACTGAATGGGCAAAGCACTACCAGAACACCTTTTTTATAATATTCAGCAGGGTAAGGCTGAAGCTTTGCGGCGGTGATAAGAAGTGTCGGGTTACGCTGCTCATCCGGTTGGGACATTGGCCCGTTGGTAAGTGTCAATCGCAAACGGGCATCGGTTAATTTGTTCGCTCGCAGTACTTTATAAATAGCGTCAGTGAGATATTTTCTGTCGTATGTATGATGTATTGATAGGACACGAGCGCTGAAAAACAATCTGTCCAGGTGGTCCTTAAGTGCGAAGACTACGCCGTTGTAGCTTCGCATCGTCTCGAAAAGCCCTGCTCCATACAAAAAACCGCTATCGGTAACGGATATGCAGGCCTTGTTAACATCGACTAATTGATCATTTAGGAAAACTTTTTCCAGCATTTTATCTTATGCAAATCCGAAATCCGAAATTCTAAATCCTAAACAAATTCAAATGATCGAAATCCAAAGTCCGAAACAGGATGAATTAAATGGTTAATTAGTTCCTGTTGCGGAGACAGTATTTGTCATTCCCGCGAAAGCGGGAATCCAGATTTTTCGCTCTGGACCCCTGCTTTCGCAGGGGTGACACTATCCATTTTTGTTTTCCGCAACAGATACTAATTAGTGAGTGGTTAATAGGTTAGTTGGCGAATTGAATACTCACCGCTTACTACTCACCACTTACTACTCACCACTCACTACTCACCAGTTAGCGAGTGATTGTATTCTGCTTTGGATTTCTTATTTGTCTTTTTTATATCTATTACCCGTTGTTTGCTTTTTTGCGTTGCTTTTATTCCCGCCAATAATGCCCTTGCCTTTGTGATAGTCTCGTCCCATTCGGCCTGGGGGTCTGAATCTGCGACTATTCCGCCGCCGGTCTGGGCGAAGGACTTTCGGTTTGTGATAATAATCGTTCGTATGGCAATATTCAAGCAGGCACAGCCGTCTATACCGATAAAGCCGATGCTGCCGGTATAAACGCCTCGGCTCGTCGGCTCGGTTTCGTCGATAATTTCCATCGAGCGGATTTTCGGAGCGCCGGTAATAGAGCCGCCGGGGAACATTGCTCTTAAAATATCGCAGAATGTTATTTCTTTGCGAAGCTGCCCGGCGACGGTCGCCACGGCATGAAATACCGTCGGATAGCTTTCAATCGTCCTGGGTTGAATTACTTTTCTTGTGCCCGGTTTGCAGATTTTGGCCACATCGTTACGCTCCAGGTCGATTATCATATTCAACTCGGCCTGCTCTTTTTTGCTGTGAAGCAGTTCATTGAAATTTTTTGCGTTGATTTGTTTTGCGTGCGAGTTTTTCCGGGCCGTCTCACTGATACGCCGTCGGGTGCCTTTTATCGGCTTGGTTTGAATAACACCGTTGGCAATTGTTATAAACATCTCAGGCGATGCGCTGACGATATAAAAGCTTCCGCCGTCGATGTACGCTGCGTAGCCGCTTGGGTTGTAGTGATTTTGCCAGTGCAGAAGCTCTATCGGCCTGGCGTCGTAGTCACATTCGAATCGCTGTGAGAAGTTAATCTGGTAAACCTCGCCGTCGTAGATATAGCGTTTTATTTTTTCGACCGTCTGCATGTAGTAATCTTTATCCATATTGCAGCGAATTTGCGAAAAATCTATATTGTCAAGGTCGGCAGGCCCGGTTTGCGAGATGTGGATTTTTTGGGATTCAGCGAGTAACTTCTCCAGAGTGGTAAGTTTGTCCTGCGGTTTTTCAGAATCGCTCGGCAATTCTAGGACGATTAGCCAAAAAGTTCTTTCGATATGGTCGTAGGCAATAAGCCGGTCGTAGAAGCACAGCCGAATCAGCGGCATTTGAAGGTCGTCTATTGTCGTTTCCGGCAGCTTTTCAATATATCGGCCGAGTTCATAACTAAAATATCCGACCCATCCGCCGCAGAAAATCCCCTTCGGCAATTCGGTTCTTGAATCTTGGGTCTTGAGTCTTGAGTCTTGTGTCCTGAGTCTTGAGTCTTGAGTCCTGAGTCTTGAGTCTTGTGTCTTGAGTCTTGTGTCCTGAGTCCTGTGTCTTGAGTCTTGTGTCCTGAGTCTTGAGTCTTGTGTCTTGAGTCTTGTGTCTGGGTGTAACTTATATTTACCAAGGACTTTTTGCAGTTTTCCGAATGGCTCTTTTTGTCCTGTTTTAAATTCAAATATCTCTTTCGGCTCGGCGGCCCAGTAGCTGAATCTGTCCGTATCCGCCTTAGCTTTGTTACCGCCAAGGATTGATGCCGATTTTAGACCGGCAAATATTTCGCTTAAAGCCGGCAAATCTATCGACACACGGATTTTTTTATAGTGAAGTTTGCAGAGAATACGTTTATCCGTTTTGGCAACTGTCCCTGTTGTCATTGTTGTTGTCCTGCCCTGAACTCATTTATCATCTGTACACTTGAAGAAGCGCCTATTCTCTCGGCGCCTGCGGCTAACATTTCAAGGGCCTGTTTTGCGGTTCTTATCCCGCCGGCTGCCTTTATCTTACAGTTCGGAGCTGTTTCTTTTATCAGTTTTATATCATCGATGGTTGCTCCGCCGGCAGGATTCATTCCTGTGCTTGTCTTTATAAAATCTACGCCGCACCTGTCCGCTGCCTGGCAGGCGAATATCTTTTGGTCGTGGTTGAGGGCAGCCGATTCGATTATCACCTTGAGCACAACCGCCGGCCTCATCGACCGGCATACTTTCAGCACAGCTTGCAACTGAGCTTGCAGATATTTTGTGTCGCCGGCGATTATCGACGCCAAATCAGCGACCATATCAATCTCATCGGCCCCGGCGAAAATGGATTCTTTGGCCTGAGCAACTTTTATTTTGGTCGTCTCGGCACCGAGCGGCAGACTAACTACACCGCCGACAGCAACTTTCGAGCCGGCTAACAGTTCAGCAGCCAAAGACAACCATCGGCCATTTACACATACCGTATGAAAGCCGAAGTCTATAGCCTCCCGGCACAACCGTTTGATTTGCTCGCTTGTCGCCGTAGCATCGAGCAGCGTATGGTCAATACAGTTGGCTAATTCCTTATCTGATATATGTTGGTCGGCATCCGTCATTTTTGATACAAGAGCTATACAGCCGCTAAGTTTCCGGTCGAACGTTTCTTCAAGACTTATTTTATGCGGGGTAAAACCGGATTGCATCAACTATGCTGTTTCCGATTCATCCATTATCCGTTTCCATAATGATTTAACGTCTAATTCTTTCGCCCAATGTTGCAGATAATCCAGGTCTAATTCCCCATACTGGACTTCATAAACCCGCAGGGCATCGGTAAATTGTTTTTCACTTCCACCGCAGAGTTTCGCCCATTTTAATTTGGCTAAGATTGTATCCTCCGGGCTTGAAACCTGCATCTCTGTTCCCATAAACTTTTCACTATACCTGCGTGAAAAACGTGACTGGTCAAAGGCTTCATTGGATAATATCCAGAAATCAACCTTATCACCTGATTTTAAGTCAATCAGGTTGAACATACTTTGCCCGCTAATTGCATCAAGGATACTGTGTTCATCCAAATAAAAATCAGGGGACGGGAAAGCTTCGGCTAACTCATGGGCTTTAGATTTCTCAATAGCAACGACCATATCTATGTCGTGGGTGGCTCTGGGCCGGCCTTGCAAGCTTGAAGCTACCGAACCTGTTAGCATATATTGGATACCAGCTTGGTTGAGTGTCTGAATAACCTTTTTTAGTAGTTCTTGTTGTGACATTTATCGAGATGTTCCATAAGTATCTTCTTGAATTCTTCATCCGGAAGATTCGGGTATCTGGTGTGTAGTCCCTGGACGAAAAGCTGATTGGCAAATTCAGACAGCTCAAACGCCTTGAGCAGCCTTTTTCCCGGCGACATTTGACGAAGCACTTGAATATATATCTTATGATTTGGACGTTTCTTAATGTTCATAATCTCGCCGACAGGAAACTTTGCTATCAAACATCCGCAACTTAAGAATAACCGAACTACTTCGTCTATATAAGGTTTTAACTGAAGTCTCGAATCGCCCGTTTCTGCTGTTGACAACTCTATGCCTTCCGGTAAGCCTCCAAAAACTCATCCCTTGTAATTCCGGATTGGGTGCAAATTGTTCTTAACGTAGAGGCTTTTATTTTCGGATGATTTGGCATAGTCAAAGGAGTCTTACTTCCATCAGGATTTTCACGTGCCATCGAGACGTGCTCTTTCTCCCTTACGGTTTGGAAGCCCAAAATTTCCAACGCCTTTACTACTTTTCGTTTAGGTGCATCAGTAGGGAACTTTGCCATCAAATTTCCACTCCTGTTTCAGCAACAAAGGCCTCAATAATTGGTGGCTCTACCTCGAGCACTTCTTTTCCGAAGGTCTCGATATGAAAACGAATTGCGGACTTTACATCAGAAAGCACCTCCTCGTAGGTGTCTCCCTGCCCAACTACAACACCTTTGAGCCCCAATGGATACGCTATATAACCATCTGGGTGCTTTTCTACGATAATCTTAAACTGTCTCATGGCACATTCCTCGCTATTTTTAGGCAACAGTATAAATCAGAACCGGTTTATTTGTCAAGTCCTGGACAAAATATAGGGTGCTTAATAGCCTGACCGATTTCTCATTCGATATTTGATGTTCGATATTCAGTATTTAATTCTTTTTTATGTACACTTTCTCTTTGAAAAATTCCACTGCGCCGGCAATACTGCTGAAGACTTTTGTTGCTGTCTGGGTAACAAAGACCGAAGGAGTCTGCTTAGCCGTCCAGATGACAAAGACCTCTTTGGCTGCCTCGTGAGCGTGCTGGAGCTCTCTCTCAACCCCGCTGGATATCGCTGCTCGTCCATTGTCTAACGTAGGAATAAAGCTGATTATCATTTCCGACTGGTCGATGAGCATAAAATCACGGGCATATATCTGGCTGTTAATATCGCGTTCGATTTGCTGAACCTCGTGCAAATCCAGCCGAACTTTCCGCCCCAATGCTGTTACCTCGACATAGTCCAATCCTCTTTGGCTTGCTCGCTGAGCTTTTTGCGGCAGATACGATTCTTCCAAATCACCGGGGTCGAAGCAGATAAACGATTGCTTCATAAATTGTCGAAATTCGTCAATTTCGTTTTTCACATCTTCCATATTGTCAATTGCGGTCATCGGAAAGCTTAAATATGCTTTTTTGGTTCGACCGTCAAAGATAAGTCCGTAGAATGTTTCGGTGGTTTCGGCTTCGGTGCCGCGGGCAAGGCAGTAAAAAGGAATCCTCTCGTTAATGCCTTTGCACAGCATTTCCGTGCTGATAATCTCTTCTTCCCGCCAGACAATCAAATCTTTCAGCGTGTGTTCGGCGGAGTGTTCAGCGACAAGCCGGGTGTGCAGTGCGATTACGCCATCAATCAAGCAGATATACATATCGGCATTGAGCTGACGCATCTGGTCGAAGTCCACCGCCGGAAACAGTCCGTGCCGCCAGCGGAAAGTTGCGTGAGTATTGACTATCAGGTTGGGGGTCTTTGCGGCTTTTGCGATGATGTCTTTGAAGACGCTTCGGCGCAGTGAGCTTAGTCTTTTCATTGGTATATCTAAGATTTTGCCGGGCGGGATATCGGGTGCTTCGGCGTACATCCGGTCGCCAACGTTACATAGTAACGTCTCTTTTCCTTTCTCGGCGGCGAATCGACATACTTTCTCAAGATAGCTTTTCTTATCAACGCCGACCATCCCGGTAACAACAACAATCATATCCAATCCGATCCTACAATGTACTTATAAGATTGCGAACCGCTACGATATACAATAACCATCCGGTTGGCAAATGAATCTTTGACTAATATTGCCGTGACCAATAGACAATACAAAAAGCCACGCGGCTGGAGTTGACATCAACGCTTCTACCAAAAGGAAAACCGAGAAAAAAAACCAAGAAAGGGCTCCTAATCCGCTTATATAACCCGTCAAACCTCCTTTGTGATACCCGGTTGCGGGGCTGGGTAGATACCGTCGGGACCGACATGGATTGGGGCCGGAGTGTTAAAAGTCATATTGTCGATGTCTTCGACAAATTGGAATTCGGAGTTAAACACCTGGTCCCAAGTGATGTACTGGCCGGTGTGGGTTGCCATGCGTCCCATCAACGCGGCTATGTCCGCCTCGCCTGCCCGCCGGGCCTCGTTGTGCGGCTTATCCTGCCGGATTGCATCCATAAGCACCTGCCATTCGGCGTGGTAGGGGTTTGGATCGGGCCGGCCAAACTCCCAGACAAGGTTGGCCGGGACCATGTCGTGGCTCTTGTATATCTTCGGCTTGGGTTGACCCAATGTCGCCATGAGCACGGCCGACCCCTTAGAGCCATGGGCATAGTCGGAGTAGGTGTTCCAACAGCCGTTCATGTGACGCGAGAAAGTGAAAAGCTTTGTGCCGTCTGCAAAAGTGTATTCCACCGTGTAATGGTCGAACTGGTTGCCTGCCTGCTCGTAGCAGCGGCCTCCCATCCCCTGGGCCGAGACCGGCCAGGCACCTTTTGTCCAGCAGGCCACGTCTATGTTGTGGCAGTGCCAGTCGATGAAGAATCCGGACGAGACCCAATTGAAGCTATTTGGATGCTGGAGCTGGAATACAAGCTCATTGACATTATCCGGTCGGCGCGGACAGTGGACCGGCCCGTGTACACGGTAGATCCGCAGGGTGTGCACATCCCCGATGGCCCCATCGTGAATCCGTCGGATTACTTCTTGCCGTGCCTTGGAGTGGCGCCACATGAAGCCGACGCCGACCTTCAGATTCTTCTTCTCGGAGACCTCGGCGGCTTTGAGCCAGCGGCGAACGGCGACTGCGTCAGTTGCAAACGATTTCTCTGCAAAGACGTTCACGCCTCTGTTGACAGCGTACTCGAAGTGGAGTGGGCGAAAGGCCGCGTGTGTGGTCAACAACACCACATCGCCCGGCCCCAGGCAATCGATTGCCTTCTTATAGGCATTGAAGCCGACAAACTGCCGTTCAGGCGGCACACCGACCTTATCCGCAAAACCCTTTGTCAGGTTACTTAAACTTCTTTGGAGGCGCTCCTCGAACAGGTCAGCCATAGCGTAGAGTCTCACCGGGCCGCCGGTAGTCGAGAAAGCATCGGCGACCGCGCCGGTGCCGCGGCCTCCGCAACCCACCAACGCCAGCCGTATCGTATTGTCCTCAGCGGCACGAATCCGAGACAGAGAGACGCCGGTAAGAACCGAACCGGCAACCAATGTTCCACTCTGTGATAAGAACTGCCTCCGTGAAGGTTTGTTTGGTTCTGACCTAAACGAACTCAATGTGTAATGCTTGGTTTGTCGTTCCATCATTACTCCTTTGTTAAAGGGCGAGTAACCGTTCACGGGCATTTCGACAGTATCGGGCAACACACCCGATATTAGATACCCAATATTTAATCTTAATCTACATCATAATACCTTAAAAAGAGAAACTATTACAAGTTCTTTAGTCGTTGTTGTCTGTCGTAATCTTTGAGCGCCGCAATCAGTTCGCCCATATCGCCGGCCATTATTTTATCTAAGCTGTAAAGCGATAAGCTGATTCTATGGTCGGTTACACGATTTTGCGGGAAATTATATGTTCTGACTTTTTGGGACCTGTCGCCTGAACCAATCATCGTCTTGCGTTGCGAGTCGCGCTCAGCCCTTTTTTTGCTCTGATGATATTCATAAATCCTGCTTCTTAGGACCCGCCAGGCCTTGGCACGGTTTTTGTGCTGGCTTTGCTCGTCCTGCATGCTGACCGTAATTCCCGTTGGGATATGTTCGAGTTTGATGGCACTGCTGATTTTGTTGACGTTTTGTCCACCCGGTCCGCTTGACCTGCTGACGTGCTCGACGACATCATCGGGAGCTATCTGGATATCAAGCTCTTCCGGCTCAGGCAGTACCGCCACTGTTGCGGCTGATGTGTGAATTCTGCCCTGCGATTCGGTCTCCGGAACGCGCTGGACGCGGTGGCCGCCGCCCTCATAGCCCAATTCAGACCAGACGCCGGGGCCCTTGATATTGAATATGACCTCACGAAAACCGTTTTTTTCTGATATGCTAAAGTCAAGCTGTTCAACTTTCCACCTTCGAGCGTCAGCGTACTTGACATACATATTGTACAAATCACGCGCGAACAGGGCCGCCTCTTCGCCGCCGGTACCTGCTCGTATTTCCATTATGACCGAGTCGATGCCCATATCGTCGGCCATTACTAAAGTGTTTGTAATTTCTTCGAGCAGGGCGTTCTTTTGGCCTTCAAGCTGTTGGAGCTCTTCTTTTGCTAATCCTCTGAAGTCTTCGTCAGCGGTACTGTCGGCTAATATCTGCTCGGCCTCTTCAATGCCCGCTAAGGTCTTTTTGTACCGGCGATATTTTGTAACTATTGCTTTGAGTTTGCCCTGCTCTTTGGATAGCGCTACGAGTTTCGTCGAGTCATTGACAAATAGCGGCTCGGTAAACTGCTTTTCAATTTCGCCGTACCGCGCCTCGATTTCGTCGAGTTTTGCTGGTAAACTATCTTTATTCTCAGCCATAAATTCGTATCTCGCGAATCGTCTCTCGTTTAAAGAAATTTACCCCGCACCAATTGAGCATAGGCTTACGCCTAATTGGTGCGGGGTAACCTGTAGAATAAGCTATTGCTGTTGGTCTTTTTTGGTCTTCTTGATGTAGCTTGTGCCGTATTTCTTTTGGAACCGTTCTATCCGCCCGGCAGTATCGACGTATTTCTGCTTGCCCGTGTAGAACGGATGGCACATCGAGCATATCTCTGCGTGGATTTCTTTTGCCGTGCTGCGGGTCTCAAATGTGTTGCCACAACCGCAGTGAACCACCACTTTATCGTACTTTGGATGTATATCTTTTTTCATAACTACTCCGTTCTCCGTCCCGAGAAAATCGGGACTACGAAGGATAAAAGTGCTCCGAAATACCTTAAACTCGGAATTCTAACAATATTGCTGCATATTTCAATAGAAATTTTTTGTAATTAACAATCTTTTCCGCCGAAACTAACGTTTCCCACCCAATTTGTTGGAGATTGTTTACCCCTCACCCCTGCCTGTCCTCCGTAGCATTGGCGAAGGATGGGCGGTGAGGGTTTATGTCGTTATATTTAGCCCCGCAATTTATTGTGGGGTTTTTGTTTAGCCGTCGTCGGCACGACGACGTTGTCATTCCCACGAAGCTTGTCCTCGACTCTGATCGGGGAGAGCGGGTATGGCAATCTTTGTCCCCGCAAAGCCTGCCCTCGACTCCGATCGGGGGCGGGAATCTATTCCTCTGGATACTTAAGTTCTGGATGATCTTCTTTTTTAGCTTTGGCTTTTGGTGCCTTGTTGAACGTTACATTCACTCCCTCCGAATGTGGATAATCAACAGTCTTGCCACTCAGTAGTTCTTCTACTGTAAGGATTTGCATTGTAGCGTGCTTTGTTCCCCAAGGCGACTTATAAAATCCGGCGCTCGTTGCTTCAGCCCGCATCGCCAGGTATCCTTGAAGACCCTAATTTGAGTGGTTGAACGACTACCGTTTTGCTCTTTGAACAAAACATTGTAATCTTGATTGCTCTTGAACGGCGGGTCCAGATAGATAAGGTCTATCGTCTCGTCCTTAATATACCGCCGAAGAATGTCAAGATTATCGCCGTAATACAAAACGTTTTCCGCCATACGGCATAAAATAACCAAATTTCTTATACCAGGCAACAAATTTACACAAACCAACCACTTTTAATTTGTTACGCCTGTTAGAAGCGTGCGTATCCGCATATCTATGTTTCGGCTTACACTAACGCCAGGAATGCTTTCTTCTTCACCTTCATACAAAATATAATTGCCTTTTTGAACTCTTGATGATAGTATTTTCCTTAATCTGTCTATAACAAAGGCACTGAGGAAACAACAAAATGGCGGAGAAATTGCCGGATGTGTAGTGTACCTTCCAGAGTTGTGGAACTTATTGAAACCTTTGATCGGAATGTCGAAGCATATCATTCGCAGCAATACAACGAGACCCAGCTTCGCAGAGAATTCATCGACCCGTTTTTCGAAGAATTAGGCTGGGACGTAACGAACAAAGCCGGTTACGCACAGGCCTATAAGGACGTCATACACGAAGATGCCATAAAGGTCGGCGGCGCAACCAAGGCACCGGATTACTGTTTTCGTATTGGTGGAGTTCGCAAGTTTTTTCTCGAAGCGAAAAAACCATCTGTAAACATAAAAGGCGACCCGCACCCTGCTTATCAGTTAAGACGTTATGCCTGGTCCGCCAAACTTCCCTTATCAATCCTGACCGATTTCGAGGAGTTCGCAGTTTACGATTGCCAGACCCGCCCAAAGCAGACCGACAAGGCCGACACCGCTCGGATTATGTATTTCACATATAAACACTACTCCGACAAATGGGCTAAAATTGCTGACGTATTCAGTAGAGACGCAATATTAAAAGGTTCTTTCGATAAATTCGCAGTTGCAACGAAAGGAAAACGCGGCACAACAACCGTCGATATTGAATTACTCGCCGAAATCGAAAAATGGCGAAAAATGCTGGCCAGAATCATTGCATTGAGAAACAGAACTCTAACCAAAAATGAAATAAACTTCGCTGTTCAGCGCACTATAGACAGAATCCTCTTTCTACGTATGTGCGAAGATAGAGGAATCGAACAGTATCAACAGCTTCAGTCTATAATTAGTGGTGACCGTACGTATCCTCGGCTTTGTGAAATCTTCGAAAAGGCCGACCAAAAGTACAACTCAGGCCTTTTTCATTTCCACGATGAACCCGGCCGCGCCACACCCCCCGATGACCTAACGCCAAATATAACCATCGACGATAAAGACCTAAAATATATCCTACACAGTCTTTACTACCCCTTGTGCCCATACGAGTTCTCAGTCCTGCCCCCCGAAATCCTCGGCAATGTTTATGAGCAGTTTCTTGGAAGTGTCATAACAATCTCAGGTGCCCATCGGGCTGATGTTGTTCCAAAACCGGAAGTAAAAAAAGCCGGCGGCGTCTATTACACACCATCATATATCGTTGATTACATCGTCAAAAACACCGTTGGCAAACTGTTGGGGGCTTTCCCCAACACCCTGAGCGAACAAAAGCTTGCCCTGAGCGTAGCCGAATGGGTCGAAGGGTCTGATTATGACCGTCATTGCGAGTCCGCCAAAGGCGGACGTGGCAATCTCAAACCTCTTACCCCAAGACAAATCACCAACCTTAAAATCCTCGACCCCGCATGCGGCTCCGGCTCGTTCCTTTTGGGAGCATATACGTATCTGTTAAATTACCACCGCGACTGGTATGTTGACAATGACCCACAAAAGCACACAAAGAAAATCTATCAGGGCAAAGGCGGCCAGTGGTATCTGACAAACGCCGAAAAAAAACGAATCCTCCTCAATAACATCTTCGGCGTCGATATCGATTCTCAGGCCGTCGAAGTAACTAAGCTTAGTTTGCTCTTAAAAGTCCTCGAAGGCGAAAACGCTCAGACCCTCGAAAACCAGTACCGCCTCTTTCACGAAAGAGCACTCCCAGACCTTGCAACCAACATCAAGTGCGGCAATTCACTCATCGGCCATGATTTCTTTGATAATCTCGACCTCGAATCAATAACCGACGACCTCCGCAACAGAATAAACGCCTTCGATTTTCACACCGAGTTCCCAAAAATCTTCTCCGGTAAAAACCCCGGCTTCGACGCCGTAATCGGTAATCCACCATGGGGCGCCGACTTCACCGATCAAGAGTTGCTCTATCACAAGATTAAGAATAGAGAGATCATAGTCAGAATGATCGATTCCTTTATGTACTTCGTCTACAATTCGTGTAAAAGTCTTAATTCATTTTCTTTTTTGGGTATGATTCTTCCAGATGTTATCTTGTATCAGTCTGATAATTTGGAACTCCGAGAGTACATTCTTCGGCATTTCCGAATCCATTCGCTCTTGAATATGGGTGACGTTTTTCATAAAGTAACCCGTCCAGCTTCGATTATCATCATCCAGAAAGTCGCTCCTTCCAAAAATCTCATTACCGTCTCTGACTTGTCAGGTCTCAGCAAGCTGGACAAAGAATCAGCTATATTCCAATCTTCACATTTCAGGCAATTACCTCAAAGCCAACTTAATGAACTTCCATCCAGATTGTTCATAACTTCACACATTGACGAGTACCAACTCCTCAACAAGCTAAAAACCGTATCTTATCAACCACTCCAAGAGTTTGTAGACCAAGATGGAATTCAACGTGGCGTTAGTCCTGATTTTAAAGATGCTTTCATCGTACCAAGCTCCGCTGTATCTAATTTCAACTTGGAAAAAGTAAAATTGAGAAGGGTCTTAACGGGTGGCAGACAAGTTAAAAGATTCTTCATCAAACGTCCTAATCTTTGGCTCATCTATACAAACCGTAAAGACGATTTTTCAAAGTTGCCTAATATATGCGCATACATTGATAAATTTAAAGATTCTATTACTTGCAAAGAAGTTAAGCAAAAGAAACATCCTTTGTATTCCCTTCATCGGCCAAGAAAAGAAAGAATATTCCTTAAAAAAAACAAGCTTATCGGTGTAATAACAGAAGACGAAATCGTCATTGCCTTGGATGATGCCAAGACGTTCGCAACCGATGGATTATACATATTTTCGACCAAAGATGGCATAAATGAAAAGTATGTAATGGGTATCCTCAACTCAAGTCTGTTGGTATTTGTTTATCGTTTGCTGACTTTTGAAAAAAATCGGGTTTTAGCTCAAGTCAAACCAACGTCTTTACTACAACTTCCCATTCGCACAATTGATTTTAATAATCCTGCTGACAAGGCCAAACATGACAAAATGGTAAAACTTGTTCAGCGGATTTTGGATTTACACAAGAAATTAGCTTCCGCCAAAATCCCAGACGACAAAACCCGAATCCAGCGCCAAATCGCCACCAACGACAACCAAATCGACAACCTCGTCTACCAACTCTACAACCTAACCGAAGAAGAAATCGCTATTGTGGAAAAGAACATTTAGGTTTGATCCTTAGAGAGATTATGGATATTATTCTGAATTTGGGTATAATCCTCAGCATGGGCAGGAGACCTACCCATCATATTATACTTTGGAACTCTTTAATTCGACATAGTACATAAACCGGGAGCAGTTTAAGATGTCTAACAAAAGGCGTCTGAGAAGGAAATTGGGCAAGAAGAAGCAGGATCGCATACTAGCAACTATAACAGCTACAAGCGATGACCTCTCGTTTTCGTATGATATGCATCATGATAAGATTGAGATCCATAATGCCAAGATTGAATCAGTGCATCATGAATTATTATATGAGAGGGACTCTGGGAAAGACAAAATAATATCCCAAATTCCCTGCGAGACAGACAAGGGTTATTTAAACCAATTCGACAGCCTAACAAATAACATCGATTTTCTATTTGCGATAGATACGAATACATTTGATATGAATGGACAGCGCACATCATTTTCTGCATGCTATTTTGTTCCCCAGGCTTTGAGTATGTACAGAAACGCTTTTCCATTTTTTCCCTTCAGTGCATTCGAAATTAACGAAGTTTGCTCCAAGGTAAATCCCGAATGTATCGGATGGTATCTGCTTATTGATTTTATTGTTAATAATCAAGCCTATAATCTTAAAAAACGGATCGGCATCGTAGTCGATTCAGAGCTAGGGAAACTTAAAAGTATCAACAGCAGAGAAGCACCATACTATGATAGCTATTATCTTCCAGAAAACATCCAACTACTCTATGCTTCTGACAAGGGAAGGGATTACCTAATCAATACGATGCTCTCATATTGTCACAAGGCTGCTAAAAAGGCAGAGAGGGAATATAAAAAGAACGACATAAAATTGAACTGCCGAAAAAATGGCGATTATAATTTCAGAGGGTTTAGACTTGTCAAATTCAAAACTTCGGATTAATTGCAATAGCTAAGACCAGTTTCGTAATCAATCACAAATTCGCATCAAACCAGATTCCTCATATTTAACCTCATATCAACGCGCTAAGCCTTTATTTTGCGGCCCTGTAAGTACATTGAGAATTTTATTTTTTGCCAGCGAAGTACACAATCGCCGCAATCAACAGACCAACTATAAGGTAACCTTTAAGTTTGTCTGCTTTGATTCTCTCTGCAATTTTCGAAACCTGTTCACGGGCCTCATCAGGCGAAGTATTCCTCAAATCCAAAGCTTGCACGTTCTTTACCCATCCAGGTAACTCTGACGGGTCCATGTCCCAAACAATAGGCACAAGATGTTTTTCTTTGCCCAAAGCAACTCCAACTTCCTGCTTAACAATGGGGGATGCACAAGCGGCTTTGCTAGCCAAGAACAAAACCCATGGTGAGTTCTTCAAGTTTTCTAAGATTTTTTCGTCCCACCTTTCGCCTGGACTTACCGAAAGCGGGGCCCTAAAAACATCCAGCCCTTCGTCCGTCAAATGTTTGCAAAGAAACTCCGCTATCTCCCCATCCTTAAATGAATAGCTCACAAATATATCAGCCATTTTTACCTCACAATTTACACTACCCAAAACCGCAATCTTGTCCCCGCATGTCCCTGGCGGGGATCCAACCTTATTCCCATCATTAAAAAGAATTCCACACACTTTAGGGAGATTATAAGGGCTAAAGTTCGGATTTCAAAAGGAAAAAGAGCAGCCAAAAAAAAGTGCATTTTTGGCCATTTTTTTGTTGACTATGTTTGAAACTATGTTAAAATACGCCTATGTTAACCAGTAGGCTAACATAACCTGTCCTGAGCCTGTCGAAGGGAACCGCCCGTAGGCGAAGATGACATTTCAGTTTGCATGTCGTAAGCTGCAGCGCAGCAAGGACTTAGAGCCAGCAGGCCCAGTCAATGAACCATGAACTATAAACCATGAACCAATTACCATTAACCAATGAACCACGAACCATGAACTATGAACCATTTACAAGCATCGAGAATCCAACTTTAGCTCACTTTAGGCACTTTAGCTCACTCTTCACTCCCTCGCCCCTCTACATCTGTCGAGAGTCCTCTACAAATCAGCTACTTTTTATGCAAAACAAA
>CAYQKF010000044.1:0-38322 GCA_964417935.1 uncultured Pirellulales bacterium | reverse complement strand
TGCTTGGCTTTGTTCAAAAACTCATCGACACTTAACCTGGCCTGTCCTCGCCAAAAACCGGCATAACTGACAGAATGCAGACACGTCTTTACCTTAAAGTCCTTTGGATTGCCTGTTGGGGTCATTTTTGGAAACGCTCCTCGAGAAAAAAGTAATAATACAATCATCAAAACAAAACATAATTTACGCATGGCTAAATCTCCTGTTAACTCAACAAATTTACGGTATTTAAGATGACTGACTCTTTTACATCGGCCATCCTACTATTTCAATGCACTTCTGATAAGCTGCTTCAGTTATACTCATAAACAAAATTCCTTATTAATATTTCAGCACCTTGCTGAGATTATAAACTATAAATAGACCTATTGGTACAAAAATTGGGTTTGATTGGGTTTGAATTGGGTTTGTTTTCACCAAGTGTCCAATTGGCAATATTTTCATAATCCGTTGTTATATTTAAGCTTACGTTCATTTGAGCATCCAGCAAATTGGGTTTGTTTTACATAAAAAGGGCTGATTTGTAGAGGATTCTCGACAGATGTAGAGGGCAAGTTAGTGAAGAGTGAGCTATAAAGTGCCTAAAGTGAGCTAAAGTTGGATTTTCGATGCTCATGATTGGTAATTCCCCTAAGGTTTTTCCGTTTCGCTACGAGATCCCCGACTACGACGTTCGGGGACAAGCTTGACTGGGCCTGTTGGCTCTAAGAACCTATCCGGATAGGCTCTTAGTATTTGGCCGCTTTTTGCCAGAGGCCAAAAAAGCAGCGCCTCTATAATTAGAGCTACCTGCGTTTTTGATGCGAAAAAAGTCCTCGATTCTTGATTCGGGATTCTCTTAACTCGATGTCAGTAAGGCAGTTAAAAAATTTTTGAGAAATTTGATTTTTACTCGAAGGTACCCTCGCTTTTGGTTGAAAAAACGTGGATATTTTACCTATTTTAACCACGGATACCTATGGCATAAATTGCACCGATACCCGCCCGTTCGACTTCGCTCAGGGCAGGCTCTGCGCGGGTACAAGTTTGGCTGGGCCTTCTGGTGGTTATCTTCGCCTACTGGCGGTTTGTGTTTGCCTGCTGGCCCCTAAGGGACAAGCTAACATAGGCGTATTATAACATATTTTCAGACAAAAGTCAAAAATATGACCAAAAAAGCACTTTTTTTGTCATACTAAGCCCATTCGACTATGCTCACGGTAAACTCCATCAAAGGGCCAATTAACTAATTCGCAAATCACCATTTAACCAAAAACTCTGAGAAAAAGAAGATGAGAAAAATTTGTCGCGTAAAAATAGTTGACTGTCCATAGTTTTAATGCTTAAGTTACAAAATATCTGTATCCAATAAAAGCAACGACTCCAATAAAGACTACTATGCCAGCTATCACAATTCCGCTCGGCCAAAGTGTACGAATTTGCATCTGATCCGTGGTAGTCGTTACAGAAACATCTTCATCATTCCCAGTTTCCAAGTGGTTAACAGTGGTTCCGTAGCGATATCTCACACCAGCGATCTCGTCTACAACCAGCGCACCATCTGGCACACCCAAACTTTCTAACGTGAATTCCTCGTCCGATACCTTAGCGTTGGGGCTGAAGCTCTCAACCGTACCCACTACTTGAAGGTGGTTACTAGGTAACTCACTGTATTCAAAGGCTGACACATACCATGCCGAGTCAAACCTGGCCCACTGAAGGTTGACCTTGCGTGCACTCCAAGAGCCATCGGAACACCTGAATATCCTCTCATAGCATACGGGTCTTAGCCCCTTTTGCGTGTCGAATCCAAGTTGAATTTCCTCGTTGTAATCTTTGCCTCGCCTGACTCCAGCGTGTGCCGAAGAGAAAAGACAGAGTATACCTTCCTGGTTTAGTTCTACAGACTTTTTCAAATTAGGATTCGTCAACTGGTTCTTCAACGTTTTTTCTAAAGAAGCACCAAGAAAATCAAAAAACGTTGCGGGGTGGAAATCCTTGCCTACGGCATGATCATAGCGCTTCGGCAGTTCGATCCACGCTGAGTCACTCACCGTTTCACAGTAGGCTTTGTCCGATTTGGCACGCGCGCGCAACCTTGAGCCTACACCTCCTGCTCCATTTGATTCAAAGATGTCCACTCTTGACTTCTGATCCCTGAATACGAAAAGGGCAATCAACTCCTTGTTCTCATATTCTTCCAAGTAGTTCTCGATCCTCATCACAGCCCTGCCTCTGCCGGTTACAGGCTGCTCCATAGCCTGCAATGCTGATAGTATGGCTCGCACCACAGCATTTGGATCATCCAATGGCAGCGCGTTCTCAACTTGCGCATAGGATAGACGACAAACTAAAAAGGCAACGACAAGACCAATCGAAAAGAACCAGCTTGCCATCCGGATGATTCGATACTCTCGCATAACACACCTCCTAACATCAGAGACAAAAAAACTTTTTGCAACACACCCACTGGAGTACGTTCTATCATGACTACCTCCCTTTTAGTAGAAACACCCTCCAGGCAATAATTGCGATCATCGACAGGCCAATCAGGATGAACACCAACATAGGGAAGGAACGAGACTCCGATAAGATCTCTCCTTGAGATTCCTTAGTAGTTACCTGTGTTTCGGCGATGCCAGCAGGTTGGTCCGGATCGACCTCGGTTTTTTTGGCAGTTGCCAGCCCGGTAGAAACCTTGCTTTCAGCCATAAGCCCCTCTGCCATTCTATCGATCTGCTCGATAACATATTCATCAATATCAGTTGTAATTTTACCGTCTTGCCATACATAATGGATACTTGGAAAGTCTAAATCAAAAACGCGCGTACCATTCGGAACGTCAAGTACAAATGCGTCAGGAATGTCGTTGAAGTCTGGATTCAACTCAATCAAGGTACGCTCACAGACGGCATGAAATTCCATAATAGAGCCATCGGAATAGACCTCGGTTGTGGTCGTTGTGCCTTCAGTAGCGAAAAAACCGCCCCCGATCTCTTTTATCTTTTCTATTTCAAGAACAAAGCGGACGTGCTCAAGCGGGGCCATCGGAATAAGCGGAGTCCCACGAGGCAACCCAGACGGTGATGGAGGCAGTGGTGTCGAGACGGGTTTGCCATCGAATAGATCTTTTGGGCCTCGCTCAATAATAACCCGCCTCGGACTGTATCCGCAATTTGGATCCATCCACACAGTGTAGCGGCCATAGGGCGTAGTGGCTTCGAGCACATAGGTGAGGAATCCATTAGCCATTTCCATCGATGGCCGCATGTGAAGCACGGATGATTCCTCTGCGAGGATCTTAGCGAGCGGTTTATTATCCATGTAACCTTCCAGGGCTTTAGCGTTACTGCCGGCGCTATTAAGCACTCGCCCCGTGGTGTCGTTAGATACTATTACCCTCATGGGCTGATCTCCCTCACGGCACATGTACGGTGCCTCAGCAGCTTTACCAGAAAAGGCTTCTGCAAAATGGCAAAACTTTGAAGCAACCCTAAAAAGGGCTTGACTGTGCTGCGCATGGCCAATACTATATTGGCAAATTATTACTATGTCAAGGCGGTTGTGGATTTTACTATTGCATACGTAAGTGTTTATCGCAAGGAGTTGCAATGGCTTCTATCATTGTAATGTCAGGTACTCAAAAAGGTAACTATTACCCACTCGGTCATCGGACAAACGTGGTCGGCAGGGATGAAGGACTTTTGATACAGATTCTTGATGAGCACGTCTCCCGCAAACACATGCAGATACGTTTCGACAAAGACAAGGGGCAGTATTACGCACTCGATATGAAGAGCAAACACGGCGTTTACATCAACGGCAGTAAAATCGATAATGAAACGGCTTTAGCCGACTGCGACCAAATCCATATCGGCCAGGCCGACCTGTTGTTCACAGAAAAAGACTTCGCCGACGGTGAAAGTGCGCTGTCCTACTACAAAAAAGCCGGGGAACGAATCCGTCCTACAGTTATTGATTGACAGTCGTGTTCGTTGCATCCTCAACCTATCAACTTGACCCGGCTGCCCAATAACCAAAATCCAGCTTCGCGTCAAGCAATATGAAAACCGGCTAACCAACGCATCACAAGAAAAGCATTTTACTTAACGCAATTCGCCGAGTTCGTCAGCTACGAAATCATTCTTCATCCCGTGGCTTTAGCAGACCTTTAAGACCTTCGGTAATTTCCTTACCGATATCTTCGGTACCTTCTATGATACCCTTGCTTAGGTCTATAGTTTTACCCAGAGTCGAGGTTATCGTATCGACCATGTCTTTTGGCAGGACTCCGACGCCTTGTTCGGCCACGCCATTTGCAATGGCTAACAAAATTTTGCCTGATAAAGCGGCCGTATCTAATTTATTGTCACCGCCTAAGTTGGTCATTTTGATAGGAGAAAGTTTCAGTGTAATAGTATCGGCCTTTCCGGGAACCGGCAGCAGCTTTACTTTAACCGTCACATTGGAAATCTCAAGATTGTCTATATGCAGTTTTTTCCCCGATGTTTCAGGTTTATCTTTGTCTTTTGGGCCGCCGGATATTGTCTTTATTATATCCTGGAGGTTGTTGCCTGAAATGCCTCGCTGTTCAAGAACGACATCTACCCCGTCAAGTTTGATTTCTCTTATTTTAACGACATCGCTTAAAAGTGACTTTACCTTAACTTCGATTTCAGCGTTTTTCAGTTCGAGCAGCTTGTCGTGTTGGTAACCCGGTGGATTGCTAATCAAAAGATTTTGCAAGGCGAGCTTTCCGCCCATAATCGAAAGGTCAACGTTACTTACGCTCACTGCGACATTTAAGGTTTTAGTTGCTGCGGTCTCAATCCCCACCCTTACAGCATAGTCAGCAAAGAGATTAACGGCCACCACAATGACAGCAATTAAAATAATAATTACCAACAAAATAACACGCAGGGCTTTGAGTGTCTTTTTCATCTTTCAAGTCTTTCAAATATTCCGTTTACAAACAAACCCGTGAAGCTTGTGCCTGCGCAAGCGGGTATCCGGCTTAAATACTCTGCCGCATAATTTTTGCGCCGAGGGGATTTAGTCTTTCTTCGATTTTTTCGTAGCCTCGGTCGATGTGATAGACCCTGCTGACAATAGTAGTTCCCTCAGCAGCCAACCCGGCCAAAACCAACGCTGCCGATGCTCGCAGGTCCGAAGCCATCACCGGAGCAGCTATTAATTTCTTTACGCCGGCTACAATTACAGTCGGGCCTTCCTTGCGCAAATTCGCAGCCATACGGTTTAACTCTGCAACGTGCATAAATCTGTCGGGAAAAACTTTTTCGATTATGACGCTGTTGCCCTCGGCAAGTGACAAAAGAACCATAAACTGAGCCTGCAAATCGGTGGGGAAACCGGGATATGGCTGAGTGGTAATATCGGCAGGTCTGATGGGACCTCCGCGGGTAACAACACAACCATCACCTTCGGCATCAACTGTTACACCGATATTCCTTAACCTGTCAACGACGGCCATCATATTATCGAGACGACAGTTCTTCAGCCGCAGCTCGCTTGCGGTTATGGCGGCGGCGGCCATAAAGGTTCCGGCCTCAATCCTGTCCGGAATTACCTCAAACTCAACGGGCTGCAACTCTTTAACCCCTTCGATAATCAATCGAGGAGAGCCAATACCTGTTATCCTCGCGCCCATTTTGTTCAAACAGTTTGCCAAATCCGTTATTTCCGGCTCACAGGCAGCCGATTCGATAACTGTATGACCTTTCGCTAATGTTGCAGCCATTAGCACATTTGCGGTGCCGAGCACGGTCGAGCCGAACGGCCCACCCATAAAAATATCTTTGCCTCTCAAGCCATTCGGCGCTTCGGCGATGATATAGCCGTTTTTAAGATGGATTTGTGCACCAAGCTCCCGCAGGCCTCTGAGGTGAAGGTTGACCGGCCTGTCACCAATTGCACATCCGCCGGGCATTGAAACCTCCGCTCTGCCGCAGCGGGCGAGCAGCGGGCCGAGTATGCAAATACCAGCTCGCATCCTGCGGACAATCTCATACTCGCCCACCGGATTATCAATCACCGTAGAATCTATACACAAATCACCGTCTGGCCCTCGCGTGAGCTTACAACCCAGTTGACCCAGCAACTTGCCACATACAGAGATATCGGAAAGATGCGGCACCGCTTTAAGAGACGATTTGCCGGCGGCTAAAATAGTGGCAGCCATTATCGGCAGAGTAGCATTTTTTGAGCCGTTTATACTGACGCTGCCGGAAAGCCGAACCTGCCCTTCGATGTGAAATATATCCATAATTTATTGACTATTTACTATTGACTATTTACTATTGAAAGTGCCTAAAGTGACACGTAAGTGTCATCCTGAGGCGAAGCCGAAGGATCTGGCCAACAAAACAGAGATTCCCGCCTTAGCGGATCTTCGACTTCACTTCGCTGCGCTTCGTTCAGAATGACAGCAGAGCTGTCACTTTAGGCACTTTAGTATGTCAATTGTCAATAGTCAATGGAAAATAGTCAATGGAATTCGTCGGCCCTATAACTTTAGCAGAGCTTATTTGCCTGGCAGGGCTAATACTATTTGCCCGCTGGCTGCTCAAAACATCCCTGGGCGCAAAGGCTTTAGCCGATTCAACACCCCGACGAAATAATATGCCTATTTATCTGCCCTTCGTGCCGCTGTTTATCTGGTTCGGGGCTGTTTCGCTCACAGCATCAATCGCCAAAATACTGTTCGGCGATTTACGGAGTTGGCAAAATGATTTTTTAGATAATCTTATTCTCTGCATCGGTGAACTTACGGCAATAGCCGTAATTATTTTTCTGGCCAGAGCTCACTTTGCCCGGCGATTAAAAGGGTTCGGACTGAATATAAAAACGATTGCCAAAGATTTTTTCGCTGCTTTTGTGAATCTGCTCACCGTTTGGCCGCTCATAACGGCAGCGATAATACTAACGATGTTCTTCGGCGAGCTTATCTGGGGCCAGGAATACCAAATGCAGCAACATCAGCAGCTCAAACTGGTAACGGAATATTCGCAATTGCCGCTTCGAATATTGATTGTCATCGCTGCTGTAGTAGCAGCACCTGTTGTTGAAGAAATGCTGTTTCGAGGGCTTTTTCAATCAACGATACGCTCATTTTTTGAAATCCGAAACGGCGCGTGGCCGGCAATTTTGATAAGCTCCGGGTTATTCACAATAATACATGCAAACACGGGACACTGGCCGGCACTATTTGTGTTAGGTATTTGCCTGGGTTATGCGTATGAAAAGAGCGGCTCTTTATTTCGACCTATTTTTATCCACTCACTTTTCAACGCAGCCAGTATAATAGCAGTTTTAAATCAATGAAGTAGGGGCAATCCAATGTGGTTGCCCTGGGCAGGCACATAGGCCTGCCCCTACACGGCAATTACGAGAGTCTGATTAGGGTTGCCACCTTGCGGGGTCCCTACATAGGGTTTACGCTGTCGGTTTGCCTGCGCGGGGCCCAACCCAAATCGGGCTGGACCAGGCAACCTGGTTGTTGGCCTGGGTCGCGCGCAGATAATACCAGTTAAGATCTTTGCCAACATCAGTATCCGAGACTTTATAAGATGTATAGTAGTGGTCGTGGAAAACTAATCGATGAACCATAGCCGACTCTTTTGGGAAATCGCCGGTGAACAACATTTCACCGCTCTGTGCCAACTGCCCGAACGTTTGTGATAAGGATACGTTGGTTGGCTTACGCAGGGTAATTTTGACGCGAGTATCGGGGCCGCCGCGTATCTTCAAAACTACGGCCTTGGTGGAAATATCCTCGAATTGCTGACGCAGAGCCGTGAAGGACTGCACACGAAGATGTTTATCGGAGCGCTCAAGTATCTTGTCCCGGCGGGTCTCATCAAGCGGCCCGGCCTGAAAGCAGGTCTGAACGTTTTCCAATAAGCCGCCCTCCAATGTGATATTAATATCCCAGTCACATACTCGCGTCATATCAAGTGCAGGCCAGGGACCCCATCCGTACTCGAATCGCAGAAGAACCGGCTCTTTCCAGCTTCCGGCGGCAGGTACCCGGTCCATCGGAAAATCACGGTGAATTACGCGGTTATTCTTCAGGATTTCTACCCTGTCGAGCTGGTCCCAGCCGGAGACGGTAACGGCCAGCTCTCGCTGCCGGGTGTAGGGCAATTCACGACCCATAAGCCGGCCGTTCAGTTGAAAATCCAAAGCGATGCGGTCGCCGGTAACAGCGTAGGTTCGCCTATTCCGGATGGCATCAAAAATCGCCTCCCGCGTAAGTTCGGTAGCGAGCACGGCTGCCAGGCCTTCACGGTAGGCACCGGGAAAACCAAGATGGTCGTCCGTGCTGGCAATGACACCGAGGCGATAGCCCTGCGCGAGGAAATGATGAAGTGTATTTTGGGTCCAGCGTCCACCTTCGGTGTGCCGAATATAGGGAGAGCACGCACGGTCATGTTCAGCGTTGCCCCATTCGGAAAATATCTCGATAACCGGCGAGACATCAGGGTCAAGCCATGCGAGGTTGGCGCCGCGATGGCCGAGGCGATTGGCCGGATGGTGAGGAATCATAATTGCGCCGCGTTGTTTTGCAAAGCGCTGGAATTGGCGCAGGTCATCAAAGCGGACGTACTCACCCTTAAGTGTAGGGAAGAGAATATGGTAATCGCCGAGACTGCTCGAATGCCACTCAAAGCCGGGTATGGTAACATACTTGCCGGGCTGGTCATACTTGCGTACCATTTGCAGGACTTCCGGCCAGCGTCTTTTTGTAACCTCGAATCCATCGAGCCATTTTTTCTCGATATTATTCTCGTAATGGCCAATATCATGCCAGTACCCGTGCGGCGTGAAGGCAAAGAAATCGAGATGTTCACGTGCAATTTCAAAAGCCCTTGCCAGTGAACCCCGCGCATAACCAACTTCATTGTGATTATGTAAATCGCCGAAGTAGATATAGTATTTACCTACCTGTGGATGGTCGGATGACGCCGGTGACAAAGCCGGTGTCAACGCTGAGCAGCCCAGCGACGCCAGAGACAATGAGCCGGCCGTGGACGTCTTCAGGAACTGACGTCTTGTAATTGATGGTACCATTTCGAATCCGCCTTATTAGAATAAATAGGTTTTCCCACGCTTAATAAGTGAACTAAAGTGACACGTAAGTGTCATCCTGAGGCGAAGCCGAAGGATCTGGTCAACGAAAAAGAGATTCTTCACTTCGCTGCGCTGCGTTCAGAATGACAGCAAAGCTGTCACTTTAGGCACTTTCTACTCACTACTCACCTTTCGGGACGCCAAAATTAACCTTATCTCCCGCCTTGATTAGCAGGGCCCTGTCAAATTCTCTTTCACCGAAATTGCGGAGGATAAACTTCGACAGGTGCAATTGGCCATGTAAAACCGACAACTCAACTCGAGCATTCTTCTTTCCCTTTTTAAGAGAACAGGTTCCCCAGGCATAACCATTTGACCAGAAGAAATCGCCCTCATCAACTGCAAAAGTCATCGATTTCTCTACGCCGGAATAACCAAATCCGGTCATTGCAAGCACAGCCGCCCAACTGGCCATAGCGCGGGCATAATGGTGGCCGCACTCAGCCTCGTCGAACGGGCTTCGCTTGCGCCCATCGTATCTATCGCGGATGTTCCTGATGCACGTAAGCCCATCGTCCACCTGACCTTCGTACAACATACCTACGGCCGCGGTGTACTCGAAGCCCGTCATTACTTCGGTGAAGTATGGAAAAGGATTCTTCGGACGGTCCTTCGGATAGCTGGCCATCAGCAGCGCCGACTCATCACCCAAAGCAAAGCTCCTCATACAATTGAAATGTCCGTACAGGCCATTCCTGAGATTGTATTTCATAATGGCCAACAGCGTCTTGCTGACATTGGCCGGCTTGAGCAGGTACCCAAGGTCGCATACGTGAGCCATATACTGGCCTACAAGCTGGTCAACAAGGCAGCCCGAGCCGAGCTGATAATCAGGTCTGGTAGGGTCTTTTGCTCCCATCCCGACGAGCAAACTCGGTGCTATCTGCGACTTATCCTTTGGTGGGCGAATCTGGTGCTCGTAGTACCGGCCATTGAAAAGATTGTTATCTATCCATTCTTTGCCTTGCTCGAAGAGGTTCCGGCAGGTAGCGGCGAAATCATCCTCGCCGAGATAACGGGCCATCTCCTCGGCCGCTCTCAATGCCCCCAAATACCACACGCCCATCTGTGGATTGGGGCCATAGTACTCCACATCCATCGTGTTGTGCTGACAGCCTTCCATTACACCATCACGGTCGGCGTCCCAGCCGCCTTTAATCCAGCAGAACTCTAACGCCCTTTTTACGTGCGGCCAAAGGGCCTTTAGCGTTTCGTCATCACCGGAGAGCTGCCAGTCGCGGTACATCTTCATAATGCAACCCATTTGACCGTCGGCTGCGGCCTTGCCAAAAGCCTGCGCACGCTCAAGCGGCAAATTGACGCGAAAACTCATCAGTCCTTTCACATCCGTAGCATGAGCGAACTCGACCTCGCGCATTGACTTAGCCAGCTCCCCGAAGAGAAAAGCTGTACCCTGCTCGTAGTTCCAGACGTGGGTACATGAGCCGTGGCAGCAGCCTCTCCTATTGCTGCAACCTTCAAATCCGAAGAATCGGCCGTCCTCTGTGCGAAAGCAGGTTTGGGTCCGCAGCGTGCTGATATTGAAAAGAGCCGCCTCTTTTACTACCTCAGGAAGATCGCTACGCAGGAAGGCCCGCACAAAGCTGACGGTCACTTCCTCCAGCTTTGCAAGCTGCGGTGCAACTTTCTCGGCCACGTCCCATGCATTATTGTATTTTGTGGTATAGTAGTTGCCGATACGGTCCTGCTCGTTTCCTTTCGGCGTCCAGGTCTGGCGGTTAGGAAAATGCCAGGTAAGTAAAAATGTTACTTCTTTTGTCCCTCGCGGCGGCAACTCCACTTCGACAGCAAGCGAGGCCATTGGCGTATCTTCGGCTGTGGCTTTGCGCTCGTTGAGCTTTCCATCGTCACTGAGGTCATCCCAGAAATCGAGCACCGAGCTGCCCCAGCCCTGTCTGACCCAGGCCGTGCGGTAGCTAATGCCAGCCTTGGCAGTGGTGGTCAGCGCTATCGTGCCCCACTGCTCTGCTCTCGGGGCCACCCCCTCGGAATCCATAAAGATACCCTGCACATTTTGGCCCTTGCGAAAATGGTTATGGTTGGCCCTGCCGCCGACCGCTACCAGATTGCCTTTCCAATCCTTCGTTGTGTCCGAACCGTCTATGCCAATAAAGTTCGGTATACTGCCGCAGACAGAGGCGGTTACCGGCTTGCCGGTCTTATTGTGAAGCACGTAACGCAGGACAGCTATGGGTATGCCGCTGGCCTCGGCGTTGCCGGGTATAAGCGGGTTGAACGCCTTGATTCGCACGTCAACCGGCATTTCCGAATCAGAGAGCATCACCTGTCCAAGGGGATAGGCAGCAGCGAACGAACACTTGCGGAACCGAGGCAGGCCGTGGTTGGGAACCGTACTGCCGTGGCTGTCTTCGTAATCCGACAGCTCAATCGGCCCCTCGATAGCCCTGGTTGCTGTTTGTCCACGCCTGTCAGAAGCGTTCGTGTCCGCATCGGCTGTTTCGGTAAAAAGTGCAAAGAACGGCCCTAACGACCGTCGTCCCCTAAGCGGCACAAAACCTTTGGCCGGACGGTTCATTATCTCCCAGTCGCGCAGGTCGCCCCGTCCGCCCAGAGAAACCGTTCCCGTACCGATACCACCCAATGGAAGGGCAATTCGGCCAAGGTGGTCCTGGTCGTAGCGTTTTAGAATAGGCCAATTTTCAAAATCAACAGCCCTTGTTTCAATCTGCGCTACTGTTACCTTCTCCTTAGCAAATGATATATTTCCGGAATACGAATTACATCCTGTCGTTACCATCATTAAGATTAACAATAACTTTCTCATAATGTTCTCCTGTAAGCGAAATAATTACCTGTCGCGACTTGGCTCCGCCAAGCGAGCCACGGCGGAAAGGCTTAACATCTATATTATTCGAACACAGACTATTTGTCCATCATAACGTTCGGGTTGTCGTTTTTTTCTCATCCTGTTTTTTTGATTTTTTTTACTTATCAGCGTTTTTGATTGAATTTGATTGAAAATGTGTTAAAATATATATGTATCATGCCGTTGGCAGACTTAAAGCCTCGTATTAATACATTTCGGAACTTTTTAAAAAACTGTAATATTTTCTAATCGGGAAGAGTCTAATATTAGAGAAGTTTCCTTTGGTATTTCATATTCCAAGGAGGGAAGTCTTGTTCCAAGTAAGGGTGTAGATAAGTTAGTAGCGTTCTGTATTAAATGATTCGGATATTTGAAAGGGAAGAGAGATGAAAAATGCTTACAGAGTAATATTGATGGGTGTGGCTGTGGTTGGGGTTGTCTATGCCGTCACCAGGCCAGAGGAGATGACAATTGAGGAAAAGAACAAGACGATTGTGCAAGGGCCCCTCAAGGCGATGAACAAAGAGGATTGGAAGTTATCTAATAATCTGTATGCCGGCGATTCCGTACAGCACGACCCGGGAATGGAAGAAACGTCAACACGGGAGGACGTTGAGATATGCTACGACGAGGTAGCCATCGGCACGTTTCCTGTGTTTATGAAAGTGGGTTATTACATAAAGTTGTGTGACGCCGGCAAGATTCAGATCAAGTTAGAACAGGTAGACTGTCCATCCGGGCGCGGCTTCTCGTGCTACGAAGGCTGCGTGACAATCAAGGTAAGAGCCAACTTTCCGGCAATATTAAGTGCCTCGTTAAACAAGAGCGGCGGCGATGTGGATATGCTGAAAGAAACGAATCTTTACTGGGAGAATGGTGTTAATACAATCCAGGGCGGCACTGGTGGCTGGGAAGAATTGAAACTTTGTCTCGAGGCCTCGAATGTTGAATTATTTAAGTTTACCGCTGGTACAGTTAAAGTTGGTGAGATTACGATAAACGTAAAACCCAAAGACACACAATGAGGAGACTAAGCTACTGTTTTTTTCGGCTTTGATTTGAAGATGGGCCAGCAGTGTGTCGGTACCGATATTCGAAAAATAGGTCTTTCTGCTATGGCTGGTTCCACTGCTCGATCATCTCCTGTATTTTTCCTCGATTCCAATTTCTCGACTTCGGATAGTCCTGGTTCGCCTCAAGCTCGTCAATGGACGGGGTCTTCGACTGTACGCCGTTGGGCGGTACATCAGCCCCGGCAATCCACACCAGGGCATTGAGCACAAGTTTGCGAAAGTCATTTGATGCCCAGCTCCAGTGCCAGTGTCCGCCAGTGAAGCCGAAGCCTCGTCCGCCGTCCGGCCGCTCGTACGCCCAGGCCACGTGCTCCGGCATACCCATCCGCGCGCGAACGTGCGGGTTGGCACCGTGCGCATCGTTCCCTTTCCTGCGAGTGCTATCCGGCGGGATCGCGGTTAGTATCGGCGTTACGTTCTGCATATTCTCCACGAACCGCATGTGGTAGTACCACTCGTCATCCATCCAGAAAGGCTTGACACCACGTGTGATGGGGTGCTTAGGCAGTTTCTTAAATTCGGCTTTCCAGTGCGGATTGACCGACCAGTACGTCTCAAAGTAACCGCCGGTCCAGTCAAGCATATAATTGCCGGGTTTGCCCTTGGGTACCTCGACTGCATAGTGGATAGTTGCTATACCCACGCCTTTTTTAGCTAACTCATCCACCTGCTTAAGATGTCGCATAACCACGTGGCCTCCGCCACCGTCACAGTAAATCGCGATCGCATCGGCATTATCGAAGGCGGTCGGGTCCTTGGGCCAGCCGTTAAGGTATGCCGTGGCATAAACGCCGGGCATACTCTCATTCAGCGATTTTGCCAGCAGTAAGCAGCCGGCGTTATGCTCGTGGGCGCCGTAACCGTGGCTGCGCGGGCCGGCTACCAAAACTATCTTTTTCCTTTCCTGCATTTTCAACCGCTTAAGGTGAATGTCCTTGAACTGTACTGTCATTGGCGGCCCGGCGTGCAACTGCAGCGCCAGCACACCCGAAAGCTCTCGCTGTTTGCGGTCGTTATCAATTACCTCAGCAGTAACTTTACCGTTGAGCTTAAGAATGATATGTTCGCTTCGGGCAATTATATGATATTCGTTCCAGCCGTCTTTTTTGATATTTTCAAACAAGCTGTCCGAATCTCCGAGTGATGTGCTTGTTTTGCTGCCGTCTGAACTGATGACGGTTTTTTGTCCACGCGAGGCAAGCATCCCCCGGCCGTGCTCATCATAGAGCGCCCCAGCCCATCGACCACCCAGGTCGATATCCGCCTGGTAGCCGATGGCGTGGCTATCCTCTGCGACCCGGCTGCGAATCTGAACGCCGGAGTTGGCTGCCGGTGTTCCGCTGATGCGGTATTTCAGCTTCAGCTCGAAGTCGTCCAGTTCGCCCAATTGCCAAACAAGGAATTGATTTTTTTTCACCGGATGCAGTTCCGTAGAGCGAGCGGTAATCGCTCCGTCCTGGACAGACCAGTAACTCATATCCGGTGCTTTGAAGCCGTCGAGCGTTTTGCCGTCGAAGATTGGCTTAAAACCGGCTTCTTCAGCGACAGCTCCATTTGCAATAAGCCCAAAAAGACCAAACAACATAATCCAAATGAGGTAGGGGCAGGCCTGCGTGCCTGCCCTCAGGGCAACCACACGGGGTTGCCCGTACAGGTTAATCGTACGCATAATAATTTCTCCTTTTGCGGAAGCTCGAAGCACGAAACAAAGAAAAGCACGAAGCACGAAATTCTAAATACGAAACAAATTCAAAACGTTTTGGTCATTTGGTAATTTGAATTTCGATATTGTTTCGAATTTCTGGTTTCGATGTTCGGATTTAACTCTATGTTTGTTTCGAATTTCCCTTGGTTATGCCGCAGCATTTATCCGGCGGCCTGCCATTGTTCTTTAACAAACTTCAAACCGTAGGTATAGACCTCCTCTCGATTAGGGAAGAAATCCCGCCAGACACGCGTAGCGGCAGCGAGGTCCGGCAGTGCCCTGCCAAATGCTTCAATTACCAGCCAGTCGTCATAGCCGCCTGAACGCAGTGCCTTGAATGTACCCGGCCAGTCAATGTGTCCTTTTCCCGGCGTGCCGCGGTCATTCTCGCTAATGTGTACATGCTTAATCATTTCAATGTGCGGACCAATACAGCCGACAGGGTCCTTCTCTTCAACGTTGGCGTGGAAAGTATCATAAAGTATGCCGAAGTTGGGACGGTCCACTCGCTGGACGTAATTCGCTGTGTCAGCCATTGTATTGAGAAAATAGCACTCGAAACGGTTGAGGTATTCTACAGCCAAGGCCATTTTAGCTTTTGCGGCAAGCTCGGCTGCCTTTCTGTGCACCTCGACGGCACGCTGCTTCTCCTCTTCGGTGGGGGCCTCGCCGGTGAAGACGCCCAACGGCTGATAGAAAGGCCCGCATAAAACTTCCGAAACCAATGCCGCTGAGCAGTCGATTGCCCACTTGAGATGTTCAGCCGCCCCTTCACGGTGGCCGGCGTCAGCGCTAACGGGATTGTGCTCCTCGTCCGGTATGACCGTTACGGATGTGCAGGTAAGGCCGTTGTCCTTAATCGCTTTACCAACCTTTTCAAAGTGTGCGGGCCGGCCCTCGAAAAGAGGAATCTCGACGCCGTCATAGCCAACTTTCTTGAGCGTTTCCAATTGTGGAAAATCCTCTTCGGTAACGTGCGTGGTCCACAATAACATATTAAATCCGATTTTCATTACAGTTTCTCCTTCTACTTATGGTTAACATTATTCTATCGTCCGTGCAGATGGTTAAGCGATTTTAGATAATAATTTGTTTGAGGCATTCGGCTCATCCTGTTTTATTCCTGGATTCCCGCTTTCGCGGGAATGACAGGGTGGTACGATTGTCTAAAAACTTTGTAACGGCAGTTTAGTTTTCAATTGGGATATTCAACTCGGCGAGCGTATTGCGCATCCATTTCAGTGACTGCTCTATCATTGGTCCGCCCTGCCCTTCGCACTCCATACTCAGGACGCCATTGTAGCCGTGGTCCCGCAAAAGCTCCAGGCACCGGCGGATGTTCTTGGCGTTGACACCTTCACCCAGCGAGCATTGACTAACGGCGATACCGGTCTGTTCGCCCCGAACCGACGCAGCTAACGATTCGGAGACGTCCTTGATATGCATGTGGCTGAGACGCTCAATAAACCGTTCGAGAAACGCCGCCGGCTCCTGGCCCGCGATAAAGGTATTGCCCGTGTCCATATTCATTCGCAGGTAAGGGCTGTCGCAGAAGTTCAGCATCTTTTCCATCATATCCGGCTTGGTGGTGAAGTATCCGTGCGGTTCGATGTTGACAGTAATCTTATGCGCCTCGGCAACCTCGATAATCTGTTCGTAGCTGCGTTTCATCATGTCCATAGCTTCGGTATCGCTCAGACCCTCGGGCCGATGCATTCCGTCGGTGGTATCAACGTACGGACAGCCCATCAGGTCCGCCCACTGGATGGACTTTATAACATAAGGCACGCCGCGAAGTGGCCCATCTTTACCCGACAGTGGATAGGCGGCATCAACTTGTGAGAGGCGCACGCCGTAGCTTTCCATTTTTCGCCGAAGCAGTAACGGGTCCTCGTAAAGGGCTACGTGCGGCTGATAGCCCAGGCCGTGTATCCAACTGACCCCGTCAATCAGGCCACATTCGATATAATGCATGTCGTTACGCTGAGCCCACTGAAGACAGGCCTCGAAGCTGAAATACGCGCTATTAAAAGCGTCGGTATGAAATCCGATTTTCATTGTTCACCCTAATCAAAAAGCTCAGAATTTTTAGTAATCGATTAGTACCTGGCTGCTGATACCGACTTCAATCCTGCGGCCCAGGCGCAGCCTCGCCGCAAAAGTTCGGCAGCAGGTGGATTCGAAATCGCCTTTACATCGTGGCCCAAAGCACAATGAAACACCCGCCCCTTGCCGTATTTGAACACAAACGCCATTGGGTAGTCCTTGCCATCCACCTTGGAACGGGCGGTCGCAAGCAGGTCAATCGACCTGTCACCCGCAAGACACGTGTATAGCTCATCCTCGGTCTGAAAAGAGGCCATCCCGCGCATAATGGGATGTTCCTTATCGACAATGTCCACGCCGAATGGCCCTCTGGGGTCGTGTGCCCTGAGGTTCGGGTCCCAGACACGGCCTGCGAGATTGCGATATTCCGGCCAATCCCGAAAAGCGCCACAACCAAAATGCAAAACAAACAGACCCTTGCCGTCATTGACGAATTTCTGCAGGTTCGCGCGAGCCTCTCGGCCGGGCGTGGGTTTTTCCCAGCTCATAAAGTGTACTACTACTACATCATAATCGTGCACTTTGTCCGTCCCGAGGAATTCCGGCTGTTCCACCACATCCACCTTCATTCGTTGGTCTTCGCCGAGGACCTCAGCCAGCGCCGGAGCCGTCTGCTGCCAGTTGTGAGCAGGATGGTCGATGCCGGTAACTATCAGTACTTTCGCTTCGCTTTGGTCTTCTACCGAAGATGTCGGGGCCAAACCGCAACCGGCCACAAAAATAACCAACGCTCCAAATACCACTGTGTACTTCATAACGGGTCTCCTTCGAAGTTTTTTTTCGGTGGGCTTTAGCCCACCCTACGAAACTTTGGTGCTTCATCGGGCAACAAAACACCTGTTTATTGCTTTGTAACATAACACGTCCCGTTACCGCTTGTCAAATTTTATTTTCCATGCGATTATCTCTTTCTAATTGTGATACAGGGGGTTGCATATCTTATTTCGATGTGGTATAAGGACAGGGTAGGGGCGGTTCGCGAACCGCCCGTACGAGCAGGTAGTTAAAGGTTAGTAATCAATGATATGGAAACAACGGAATTAAAATCAGCGATATCAGAGCTGTTGGCCCGGGTTGTGAAAATCCGGGACTGGCTTTGACTTATCCAATAAGAAATCTCAACTGGAAAAGCTTGAAACCCGAATGTCCAAGGCAGGCTTCTGGGACAATCCCGATGCCGCTCAGTCTGTAGTTTCTCAATTGAGCGCACTTAAATCCGTCATTGAGCCGGTGGAAGAAATGCAGGGCGAGGTTAAAGACCTTCAGGAGATGTTCGAATTAGCAACGGCTGAATCGGACGAGGATGAGCTGGTACAGTTGGTCGATGACCTGGGTGCACTTGTCAAAAGGTGTGAACAGATCGAATTAGCCGGGCTGTTATCCAGACCCGAAGATATGAAGAACTGCTTCTTTAGTATTCACGCCGGCGCAGGAGGAACAGAGAGCTGCGATTGGGCAAATATGCTGCTTAGAATGTACACACGGTACTTCGAGACAAACAAATACAAATTCCAGGAGCTTGATATCACGCCGGGAGAAGAGGCGGGAATTCGGTCGATAACACTGCGAGTCAGCGGGCCTTTTGCGTTCGGCAAGCTCTCGTGCGAGACAGGTGTGCATCGACTCGTTAGAATAAGTCCATTTGACTCACAGAAGAGGCGACACACGAGCTTTGCGGCTGTGGACTGTGTCCCGGAATTTGATGAAGATATCGACGTTGAAATAAATGAAGATGACCTGCGAATTGATTTTTATCGCTCCAGCGGGGCCGGTGGTCAGCATATAAATAAGACCAGCTCAGCGGTACGGCTTACACACGAGCCGACCGGTATCGTAGTGCAGTGCCAGAACGAAAGAAGCCAGCACAAAAATAGAGCCCAGGCTATGAAAGTGCTCAAAGCCAGATTGTATATGTTCGAGCAGCAAAAACGGGATGATGAGCTTGCAAAACTGTACGGCAATAAGGGCGAAATTGCCTGGGGAAGCCAGATACGAAGCTACGTTATGCAGCCTTATCAAATGGTCAAGGACCATCGAACCAGCTTCCAGACAGGCAATGTGGAGGCGGTGCTGGATGGAGAGCTCAACGGATTTATCGAAAGCTATTTGCGGCACCGGGCCAAAAACAAGCAAAAGTAAAAAGGAAAATAAAGGTCAGAAAAGATGAAAGAGATTATTGATGTCGAACTAAAAACACGGACGGTTGCCCCGGCAAAATGCCGGACAGACCTGCTGGCAGTGGGGCTGTTTTCAGATGCTAAAGGGCTGGATAAATTAAATGCGCAGCTCAATGGTAAGCTCGACGGTGCAATCGAGCGACTGATTAAATTAGGCGATTTCAAACCAAAAGAGGGAACCAGCGCAATCGTTTATGGAAACGAGAGCATAGGAGCCGAAAGGATTCTGCTGGTCGGCTTAGGTGAAAAGAAAAAAGCAACACTGGATACGCTCCGCAAAGCGGCATCCAACGCGGCGAAAAAGTCAGTGGAGATGAAAATAGAAACTATCAGCCTGGCGCTGCACAAAGCATTTGGCGGACGATTCGATTTATCTGCAATGGGCAGGGCCGTAGCGGAAGGGACATATTTCGGCAGCTATCGCTATGATGAGTTCGTTACTGAGAGCGAAAACGGACGGGCGGATTCGCTTAAAGTTGAGCTGATTGATTCAGACTCGGCGAAAACGAGAAAATTAAACAAAGGTCTTTTGAGCGGGGGTGCTATCGGCAAAGCACAAAGCTATGCCCGGACCTTAGCGAACCGGCCGGCCAACGTAATAAATCCAGTCGAACTGGCAGCCGCCGCAAAAGAATTAGCCCGTAGTGCGAAGAGGTTGAGCTGTACGGTTTTTGACGAAAAACAGTTGGCTGCGAAGGGTATGGGCGGAGTGCTTGCGGTCGGGTCAGGTTCACAAAATAAACCGAGATTCATTGTTTTGAAATACAGCCCCGCCGGCAGAGCTGCAAGTCGTCAGCCAACGATTGGCCTGGTGGGCAAAGCGATAACCTTCGATTCCGGCGGGATAAGCATAAAGCCGGCTGCCAATATGGACCAGATGAAATTAGACAAAACCGGCGGAATTGCAGTCATAGCAACAATGAAGGCAGTGGCGGAGCTGGAACTTCCGGTCAATGTTTATGGGATAATCCCGTCGGCGGAAAACTTGCCGAGCGGAACGAGCTATCGACCCGGTGACATTATTACAACCTTCAGCGGCAAAACCGTTGAGGTGCAAAATACCGACGCCGAGGGCAGGATGATACTGTGCGATGGTCTTAGCTATGCCGTCAAACAAAAATGCGATATTATCATTGACATAGCAACATTGACGGGCGCCTGTATGGTTGCTCTTGGCAAATATATGGCCGGGTTGATGGGTAACAATGATAAACTGATAAAGCAATTACAGAGGGCCTCAAAGGACAGCGGTGAAAAGGTATGGCCAATGCCGAGCAGCGATGAGTATGCAAAAGAGATGAAGAGCAAGATAGCCGACCTGAAGAACATCGGCAGCAAATGGGGCGGAGCCTGTACGGCAGCGGCCTTTTTGAGGCAATTTGTCGGTGATGCAAAATGGGCACATCTGGATATTGCAGGGATGGATATATTCAGCAAGCCCACCGAATTTTCAGCGGAAGGCTCAACCGGATTTGGCGTGCGGTTACTTACTACTTATCTTATGAATATAGTTGCGGGTTAAAGAAATGACTAAAAAACGCAAGACCATAGATATCGAAAGAATCAGAAAAGCGGCTAAGGAAATACTCTTGGCGATTGGTGAAGACACTGAGAGCGAGGGCTTAAAGAAAACACCGGAACGGGTGGCAAGGATGTACGCTGAACTTTTAGGCGGGATGCAGGAGGACCCTAAAAAGCATCTTCGCAGCGTCTTTACCGAAAATTACGACGAAATCGTTTTGCTGCGTGACATACCATTTTACAGTATCTGCGAGCATCATCTAATGCCGTTTATCGGTTCAGCTCATGTTGCCTATTTGCCTTCGGGAACGGTGCTTGGTGTCAGCAAGTTAGCTCGTATTGTAGATTGTTTTGCCCGGCGACTCCAGACGCAGGAAAGGCTTACATACCAGATATCTGATTTCATAATGAACAGCTTAAAGCCAAAGGGTGTCGCAGTTGTGCTGGAAGCTTCACATAGCTGTATGACCATTCGGGGCATAAAGAAGCCCGGCTCGGTAATGGTAACATCGGCACTTCGCGGGATATTTAAGAGAGACCCGAGAAGCCGAAATGAGGTTATGAGCCTGATGCATAACGGCAACAAGTAAAAGGGATTTTCTTTATGCACAAGCTGGCCAGGCACGTGCGGTTTTCGATTAATCCTTTCCTGTCGGAAGGGAATGAAGGATTCAACTCATTTGCATCTAAACCGGCTGGCGAAGGACTCTCAATATTCTTAGAATTATCTGTCGAAGTGGTCGGTGAGGTTGAATCGGCTACGGGATTTATTGTTAATGTAGCCGATATTGACAACAACGTTCGCGAATTCGCGGTGCCTGTTTTTGTCGAGCGAATAAGACAGGATTTTGGTCGGGCAAGACATATCGGGTTTTTCGCAGTGGCTGAACTTCTCAAATCAGCCTGGAGCAGATTGGCCGATAAATTTGGGCCGGCCCAGTTGGGCAAATTGAGCCTGAAGCTGAATCCTTTCAGGAAGGTAGCTATAGATTCGAGAGATTTGGAGATGGTTTATTTTAGTGAGAAATTCGAATTTGCAGCGATGCATAAGCTCTGGAACGATGATTTCTCAGAGGAGCAGAATCTCGAGGTTTTCGGAAAATGCGCAAACCCCGCCGGTCACGGCCACAACTATATCGTTGAGGTTACGATAAAAATGCCTGCAAATAAAAATGGTTTCCGCATCAGTGATTTTGAAAGAGTAGTTGACAGTGAGCTGATAAAACTCATTGACCATAAGAATTTGAATGCCGACGTTGCCCAGTTCAGCAGAACCAATCCCACCGTTGAAAATATTGCAGCTTTTGCGTGGAATAAACTCGTGGGCAAATTCGGCCAAGCGGCTCTGCATTGTGTTACCGTTTGGGAAACCGACAAGACATATAGCTCATATTACGGCCCAAATAACAACGAATAATTTAACTCCGAAACGAGGTCGAACCGGTGCACTCGAGTATCATTAGGTTGGGAATTACGAATTTATCGGACTTCAGGGATGTATGGTTTTCAACATAAAATCGGCTGTTAAGCATCTGCCAAAGGTCTGCGCTGCAGGGTCAACAGCTACTTAGGGGGCATGTCTTTGCTAAAGCTATGTTTTTTATCTGACGATACTTATGGTGTAAGAAAGTTGTCGGCCAACCCGTTCCAATCAGAGGTTAGCATTAATACAATTGGTGCGGCTATGACCGTAAGAAAATGTTTTCCACAGAAAAATTGGGTATGACAGGGAGGCTGTATTTGTTTGTATGCGCAGCCGACGGGGACGGAGTCTAATCAAATTGGTTCTTGATTATTATTTTAATGTTCTGCAAAATGGAGATTAGGCATATATTATTTAAGGAAATCTGTCTTTTGATTTCCTTAAATAATTAGCTTAAGTAGTAATTATCTATGAAACAATTTCTGTTTGAAAAGAAAAAATCAGAAAGAAAGATTTTTCCTTTTCATAGTATGCCTAATCTCAATTTTGCAGAGATTACGATAGAAAATTCTTAAGCGGATTTGATATGACAGTATTGATTACAGGCGGGGCAGGTTTTATCGGCTCTCATCTGGCGCAGCGCCTGCTCAAAGATGGTAATAAGGTGCTCGTTATCGACAACCTCAGCACCGGTAGTTTGGAAAATATCGAAAGTTTCAAAGAACATTCCGGCTTTAAATTCGTTGAAGGTGACATTCGCAATATTGAACTGTTAGAACCTCTTGTTGAACAGAGCGAAGTGGTCTTTCATCTGGCTGCGGCCGTCGGTGTTAAGTTGATAGTTGAGGACCCGGTACATACGATAGAAACCAATATCGGCGGCACTGAGATAGTGCTGGATATAGCCAACAAATTCAGCAAAAAAATCCTCATCGCTTCAAGCAGCGAAGTGTACGGCAAAAGCGAAACGGTTCCATTTTGTGAAGATGACGATATTGTGCTCGGCAGCACGAGTTTATCGCGGTGGTCGTATGCCTGCAGTAAGGCAATAGACGAATTTTTGGGCCTGGCTTTCTATCAACAGTATGGATTGGGCGTAGTAATCGGCAGGTTCTTTAATACAATCGGGCCGAGGCAGACAGGCCGGTACGGGATGGTGGTGCCGCGGTTCGTTCAAAGGGCGTTGAGGAACGAGCCGATTCTGATATACGGGACGGGTAAACAAACACGATGCTTCTGCTATGTAGCCGACCTCGTAGAGGCGATTATCAGCCTGATGAATTGCAAAGAGGCAAAAGGCAAGGTATATAATATCGGTTCGAGCGAAGAGATTGCTATCGAGGACCTTGCTGATAAAATTATCGAGATGACCGGCAGTAAAAGTAAAAAGCAATTCGTGCCCTATGAGGTCGCTTACGGAAGACCAATTGAGGATATGATGCGGCGTGTACCAAGCACCAAGCGAATCAAAAAAACTATCGGCTGGAAGCACAAAACAAGCCTGACCGAAACGCTGAATCTGATTATTGGTAACGAAAAGCGTAAAATGGACAGAACATTATGAAAAAAGCATTGATTACAGGCATTACAGGGCAGGATGGCTCATATCTTGTTGAACTGCTGCTGGAAAAAGGTTACCAGCTCTGGGGTATTATGCGGCGAAGTTCGTCTTTCCACACAGGCAGGATTGACCATTTGTATAAAGACCCACACGAACATCCGCGACTTAGATTGGTTTACGGGGATTTGACCGATGGAGGTAACCTCTCAATAATTATTAACGAGATTCAGCCGGACGAGGTCTATAACTTGGGCGCACAAAGCCATGTCCGGGTAAGTTTTGATATGCCTATATACACGGCTGATACGGATGCTCTTGGAACACTTCGGCTATTGGAGGCAATTCGTTCCAGTGATAAGCCGGCTAAGTTTTATCAGGCATCCAGCAGCGAGATGTACGGCAAGGTCGTCGAAACACCGCAAACAGAAAAGACGCCGTTTTATCCGCGAAGTCCGTATGGTTGTGCGAAGGCGTACAGCTTCTGGCAGACGGTGAACTATCGAGAAGCTTACGGTTTATTTGCATGTAATGGGATTTTGTTTAATCACGAATCGCCGAGGCGAGGCGAAACGTTTGTTACGAGAAAAATTACACGGGCAGCGACACGAATTAAATTGGGCCTGCAGGACAAGCTCTATTTGGGTAATCTGGACGCAAAACGAGACTGGGGTTTTGCCGGCGATTATGTCGAAACGATGTGGCTTACGCTCCAGCAGGACAAACCGGACGACTATGTTGTGGCCACGGGCGAAAGCCATTCGGTCAGAGAATTTGTGGCGGAGGTCTTTAACTACCTTGACCTGGATTGGCAAAAGTACGTCGAAATCGACCAGCGCTATTTCAGGCCGAGCGAAGTTGACTACCTCCAGGGCGATGCGAGCAAGGCAAAAAAGGTTCTCAAGTGGGAGCCGAATGTAACCTTTAAGGAGCTTGCGAGATTGATGACCGATGCCGATATGGAAATCGCCGAGAACGAGAAAATTATCAAAGACCATCAGAGAACAAAACAATGAGCACTTTTTTTGAGAACAGGCGAGTTGTTGTTACCGGCGGGGCCGGTTTCTTAGGCGGGTATGTTACCGAAGGGCTGCAAAAGCGGGATTGTAAGAATATTCTCGTGCCGAAAATCGAAGATTATGACCTGGTCAACATAGATGACATAAATCGGATGTACGAAGATATGAAGCCGGATATTGTTATTCACTTAGCTGCGGTCGTGGGCGGCATCGGCGCCAATCGCGAACATCCGGGCGAGTTTTTCTACAAAAATTTAATGATGGGCGTTCAGCTCATAGAGCAGGGCAGGCTGCGAAACATTGAAAAGTTTGTCGCGATTGGTACGGTTTGTGCATATCCGAAATTTACACCGGTGCCGTTTAAGGAAGAAGACATTTGGAACGGATATCCGGAGGAGACTAATGCACCGTACGGGCTGGCCAAAAAAATGCTGCTTGTTCAATCGCAATCTTACCGGGCTGAATATGGTTTTAATTCGATATTTCTGCTTCCGGTAAATCTTTACGGGCCCGGCGACAATTTTGACCCCGCCAGCAGTCACGTGATACCTGCGTTGATAAAGAAATGTGCTGATGCCATTGATAGTAGTGCAGACCACATTGACTGCTGGGGAACGGGGAGTGCTTCGCGCGAGTTTATTTATGCTGCTGATGCCGCTGAGGGGATTCTTTTGGCGACAGAACATTACAACGGCTCTGAGCCGGTCAATATCGGGGCCGGATTCGAAATAAAGATAAAGGAGCTTGCTGAAAAAATCGTCGAGCTTACAGGCTTTACCGGTGAAATTCGCTGGGACAGTTCCAAGCCGGATGGTCAGCCGAGACGGTGTCTGGACGTCTCAAAAGCTAATAAATACTTCGGCTTTGAGGCCAAAACCTCCTTTGATGAAGGCCTTAAAGCAACAATAGACTGGTATCGAAGGCACAAGACTGCATAGTCGGTTAAACCTGCGGTAAAACCGCAGGCTGAATATTTGGCCCCACGTTTCACGTGGGGTTCCCTGACTAACTGAACTCACATCGGAAAAACACAGTTGGCGCAGATTGCGCGCAAAGAGCAATAAGGCTAAGCCTTAAAATGTTAAAACGATTCTTTTTATTATTTTTATTAGTGTGTAACTGCAAGCTGGTTAGCGCCAGGCAAAACCTGGCACTACGCAAAAATTACACACTCTCGCCGAAACCTAATTATCGTTTGTGCACTGACAAGTCCGACGTAATTCAACTTACCGACGGCAGAACATCCGGCAGTCAATGGACGAACAAGAGCACCGTAGGCTGGCAGAAAGCCGAACCGGCTGTTGAAATTGTGATAGACCTCGGTAAGAACTCTGCTATTTATGAAGTCAGGGCCCACACAATTGGGGGAGGCTTCGCGGACGTAGAGTTTCCTGAATTTGTCGCTGTGTTGTTGAGCGATGATGGCCGGGAGTTTCGATTTGCGGGACTGGTAAGCAGCAAAGACTTAACAAACACTCGAAGCTTTGGGTTCCGCGGTGTCCCCCGTACGCTGAGCATTGGAAACATAAACGCCTCGGGACGATACGTCAAGCTGGTAATAAGGCCAAGCCGACGTTATGTATTTCTTGACGAAGTAAAGGTAATTGGCAAGTCGCTTTCGGCTGCAAAAAATATCAAACTTCGGAATGACCTCGAAGTATTCAAGTCTTCTCAGGAGCTGTTAAGTAAAATCGAGGATTATTTACATTTGAACGAAAAGGTTGCCACCACAGTCAAAACTATCAAAGAAAATCGGTCGAAGCTACCCAGCCGGTTCAGTGAGAAAATCCTTTCTGAGCTTGCCCCCTCTGTTTTGCTTCGCAAAACAAAACAAGGGGGTGTGCCGACAAACAGGATATATTCTGCCAATGAGCTACTTGGCATAAAGAGGCAGGTAGGGAAAACCCGAGCAGGGATATACAAGGCGGTGTATCGAAAGCCATTTGTATGCCTGCCGGCAAATCCGATGGAGATGGTATTTGAAAAAGAGATGCTCCTTCGCAAAAACACCAAAGGCATAAACATTCAAATGTGGCAGAATGAATACGAGTCGGCTGCATTTAATATTGTAAACTGCTCTGATGAAGCGATGACGATGGCTGTTTCTATTTCGCCGTTGCTTGGTCCTGCCGGTAAAAAAATAGACAGTAACAGAACGTTCACGGTCAGAAGAGCGATATACGTTAAAGGCAGTACGGTTGGTTCAATAGCCGATGCCCTTGTGTTGCAGGCGGAGCGTCCCTTTAATTTGCAGCCGGGCGAACTAACACAAATATGGTTGACGATATTTAATCCGACATTGACGGCCGGCAGTTATAGGGGCCGAGTAGGGGTTTTGGCAAAGACCGAAAAGGGAGAGAACCTGCCGATAGAAACCATTCCAGTTACAATAAAGGTTCAAAAGCACAAATTTCCTGAGAATTGTTTCCTTAATACGTGCAACTGGGCGTATTATAAAGTTGCCTCTATGGCCGAGATGGCCGAAGACCTTCACAATCATCATATTAACGTTTACGTTGTTCCTCCACAAAACCTGCCTTTTCTGCGATTTGCATCGGACCGCCCCGGCGTCGTCAGAAAACCAAATTTCGCAAATTTAGATAACGCTCTTCGCCATCACAATTACGCAAGGACATATCTGCTTAGCCTGGACTTCAATAACAATAAAAAGGATTATGGTCGATTCGGAAAGGTCGAATGGATGACTCCGGAGTGGAAGGTTGTTTTTTCACAATGGCTGAAAAAACTCGTAAAGCATCTCAAAGTTGCCGGTGTCGGCTACGATAAATTTGCACTGTATCCGTTTGATGAGACGCTGTGTGATGAATTTTACAAACTGGCTAAACTAATCAAAGCCACAGACCCGAAAGTAAGAATCTACGCCAACTCCTTCGGCAAAGGCCCTAAAGATTTTATGCGATTTCGAGAGCTTATCGATATATGGTGCCTTCAGGACAGCCATTGTATGCGATATCCGGAATGGACGGAGCAGATAAAGGATTTCGGAAAGCAAGTCTGGACGTACGAGTGCTTAAGGCCGACGAAAGCCAAAGACCCTTATTCGTATTATCGCCTGATGCCGTGGCGCGCTTTTAAGCGAGGCCAGACCGGCGCCGGCTTCTGGATTTACTACCACGGACTTAATTTTAAGACCGGTGCTGCTCCGTGGGATGATACTCTAAAACCCCTGGGCTTCTCCGGCGTTGTTTATGGCAGGGGAGGCAGCCCTGTACCAGGGCTTGCTGAGAATATCGTTCCTTCACGCCGATGGCAAGCTTGGCGAGAGGGAGTCGAAGATTATCAGTACCTCTATGAATTACAGCAGGCAATTAACAAGATAAGACCAAAAGACCCGGTAACGGCAAACAAGGCCCGGGAAACCCTCGACCGCCAGGTCAGTCGGGTTCTGAATAATCAACGCGACAAAAAAATTGTGTATGATGCCAGGAAAATTTTGTCGGATACACTGCTAAAATTAACAAGTCAGAAAAATTGACCGCAACAGGACACACCTAAACAATAAGAGCTTAGATCATGGAGTTTCATTACCGGCACGCACTATTACCCGATGACAATAAAGTGCTTAAAGATATCAATGAAGCATCAACCAGGATTCTGTGTAAATTAAGCCATATAGATGTCAACCTTCTGGATGTATCGGATGCCGGCAGGAAATATTTCAGCGACCAGGTCAGGAACATAAGAAGCACGTTGCGGAACTTCTCGTATATCTTGTCCTGGTCAATTGCATACAGCGACGTTCCCTACGACGAATTTGTTTTCATAGACCACGGCGGAGGTATTGGTGTACTGTCTTTGTTGGCGAAAGAGCTTGGCCTTGGTACAGTCATATACAATGACCTGTGGACTCCTTACTGTAAAGATGCTCAAATTATAGCCGAGGCAGTCGAAGCAAACCGGGCTGACCATTACGTTATCGGAGATATAGACGAACTGGTTGACTTCTTGAAAACGAACTCAATCTCCTGTAATGCACTGGCTTCCTACGACGTAATTGAGCATATATATGATATTGAAACGTTTCTGGTAAGACTTTCTGATTTGTCGGCCGGGCCGCTTACCGTTGTGATGGCCTCCAGTGCGAACCCGTTTAATCCGCTGATAAGAAGACACCATATAGAATTTCAAAGAAAAGCCGAATACGGGGGCAGAGAAAAAAAACAGGGTTGTCGGGAAGACTATCTTACAAAGGCCTACATCATTGTCCGGCAGGAAATCATATCCAAACACGCCCCCTCACTTTCGGATGCAGAGGTCCGGCGATTGGCAAAAGCCACGAGAGGCCTGATTGAGCCGGACATAAAAGAAGCAGTCGATGAATATCTTAAAACCGCAAACATCCCTCGAGAACCAGACCATCCGACAAATACGGTCAACCCTTACACCGGAAATTGGGCGGAACGCCTTCACGACATTGGGAATCTAAGAGAAATTCTTTCAAATGAAGGCTTCGAGGTGGATATTCTCGCAGGATATTATGCAAATTCAAAAACCAACCATCCTCTCAAGAGATTTATGGGTATTGCTCTAAATCCTTTGATTCGAATGCTGAAGGACAAAGGTCTGCTCTTTGCGCCTTTCTACACAATATATGCGAGGAAAGAGGGGTCTTAAAAGTTTAGTTGAAGCTCAGACCGAGCGAACAGAAACATAAAATGTCGTTACGAAAACGGATAATAATGAACGCAGGGTCGAACTGGGCCAGCATGGCGGTGGCCGCGGCAGTCGGGCTGGTACTGCTTCGAGTTATGTGGAGCGAGCTCGGTAAGTCGAGCTATGGTGTTTGGGCTCTGCTTTCAACCGGACTTCGCTATCCCATGATCATAGAAGGAGCATTTTTGCTGTCAACAAACCGTTTTGTGGCCTTTTACCGCGATAATATAAAGGAGCTTAATCGGTTTGTATCAGCATCATTTGTAATCCTGACAGCATTGGCAGTTTTGACCGTGGCTGTGGCAGCACTGTTATCGTTTTTTGTTTCCGATATATTCACGGCAATTACCGCTGAGTTAGCGCGCGATGCACAGATTACGTGCATACTGGTTGGTGTTACATTGGCCTTTAAGATAGTGGGCGCAACTTTTAGCGGGGCTTTACAGGGTTGTCAGTACTACACCCATTATAACGCTGTTGTAATTACAGCTAATCTGCTCCGGGCGGTTCTTACGGTAGGGTTACTTGTGGCTTGGAAGAGTATAATCGCCGTACAGTTAGCGTTTGGGATTACGGCGGCAATATCTGCACTGTCGATGTTTTTTGTTGCACGAAAGTCAATTGCAGGTTTCAGAATCAATGTGCTGAAGGTCAGCAGGAAAACAATTCGAGAGCTCTTCCGACATACCGGTCACGCAACTGCACGTTCGGGCAGTATGATTTTTATGTTTAGCACATTAGCATTATTGGTTGGTAAGGTAGGTAGTGCTGAGGATGTGGCGGTGTATGATGTTGCCTCCCGAATTCTCGGCTTTGTCCTTGGCTTCCTGGCAGGGGCGCAGAATGTTTTTCTGCCGGCTGTGACAAGTCTTCACGCAAATGGGCAAATCGAAACAATAAAAGCGGTCATCAAGAAAGGAACCCGTATAAGTTCTGTTCTGACTTGTGCTTCATTGATTCTGCTGGTTGTCTTTGCAGAAGAATTTCTGACTTTTTTGTTGGAAGGTGACGTTCCGTCAAATACAGTTACAGTGATGAGAGTGTTGATAATGTCTGTTGTTGCCCGCGGGTTTTTCGGAATATGGCTTCCGGCATTGGTGGGTATAGGACATCTTAGAGGGCTGACCATTGCAGCAATTACGACAGCGATAAGCGCGATTTTACTGGAACTGATACTTTTGCAGGGTTTCGTTACCATCCCGATGGCACCGGCGATAGCGCTGGTGGTTGTACTGTGGGCGTATATGGGGCTTTGGCTGCCTTTTTACGGTCTGCACAAATTAGGGATACGTCCCTACGAGTACTTGAAAGACAGCTTGTACCAGCCATTAGCGGCAAGTCTCGTTTCAATTACAGCACTGTGGGTGCTGAACAGCGTTCTTTTGAGAGGGAACGTTCATTGGATGGTGATGCTTATATTGTCCATAGTTGTTGTAATGGCAAGTTTCACAGCTATTTCATTGCGGAAAGAGAAGGCTGATTTAATCCTCGCAGTGAGAAGAAAACTTACGGGCGAAAAGGAACATTGAGGATGAAGGTCCTTGTTATTAATCAATGCTCTACCAACAAAGGCGACAGAGCCGTCCTGTTTTTTGTGCTCAGAGAGCTGGCCCGTAATGGAGTTGACCAAGTTACGGTATCCGCAAGTAATCCGGAATACTGGGAAGACAAACCGGATTTTCCTGAGAGGGGTGTGCGAGTTATCCCGTGGGGATGGGATAACTCCCGTAAAAAAGGTGTCGGCTTTTGGGGCAAAGTAATTCACCGGGTATACAAGGTGATACTCAAGCGAAGAATCCATTTCCCATTATTACGTAAAGCTTTAATTGCAGGCAAACGTCCGTGGTATCTTCGGTTCCTGGTCAATAAGCGATTCGCCGAAGCTGTTAAGAACGCTGATATAGTCCTCAGTACAGGGGGCCATCACGTAACGACTATGTTCGTGCCCGATGTGGTTACACCGCAAATATTCGATATGGCGGCAGCTTTGCTTTACGATAAGCCGTTGGTACTCTGGTCGCAATCTATCGGCCCATTCAGCTTTAAGTCACCCAAGAGCAGATTGATGGTGCAAAAAATCCTTTCCGGTGCCTGTCGAATATTTATCCGTGACGAGGCCTCGGCAGAGCAAATAAAAAATTTGGGGATTTCCCTGGAGCATGTATCGAAGACACGCGAGTCTGTATTCGGCCTGTGCGACATTGTGAAACCACGAATCAGACCCAGTGAGCGCGCAGAAGTAATGGGAGTTGCTGTTTACGTGCACACACGTGCTAACCAGCTCAAAGAACATGAAAATCACCGGCGCTATTTTGCATCGTTGATTGACCACGCTATAGAGGCCGGATATAAGGTGCGTTTTTTCCCGATGGAGCTGCAAGGCACTGACCGGGCCTGTATTGAGGCCGTGATAAAAAGCGTTGAAAAAAAAGAAAATTGCGAAATTGTCGAGGGCTTTCCCGGAACCAACGACCATATAAACGCCGTCGCACAGTGCAGAATTTTCGTCGGGCACAAAACTCACTCACAAATCTTCTCGTTAGTGGCTGCAACGCCGTTGCTTGCTATTGCATATCATAAGAAAACTGAAGATTTTATGGCCCAGTTTGGACTCGAAAAGTACTGCATTGCCGATGCTCAGCTCAGCACAGAGAAACTGATACAACTCTTCGATGAAGTCAATAATAACCTGAATACCATAAACCGCAAAGCCGAAGAGGTAGGCTCCAGAATGTGCACACAGGTCAAGGAAGATTTTGCAAGGATGATTGAGCAGGTCCGCGTGGAAAAATAAAGCGGAGTGAAACGTGCCGGATAAAAAGTGCAAAAAAATCGAAAATCCAAAGAAAATACTTAAAATTGCTGATTTTTAATCTGTAATCCCACCCTTTGATTTCCGATATTTAGCCTTAGACTTTATTTGTCCGACTTTAATCAGAAGCCTTATTTTTAGAGGAACCTGATGGCAACGTTTATTGCGGTATTATGTTTGATTGCAATAGTAATATGTGTGCCGCTGGTGGTCTTGAAGCCGAAGTGGGTGTTTTACATATTCCTGATATCCGTTACGTTCCACAGCATACTTGCCAGCTACATATATAGTGCAGGTAACCTTGGCATGCCCCGCACGTGGGCACCGGCGGACATCCTGGCATGGTTGACATTAGCGGCTGCGCTTTTTGTGCCCCGAGAGCGGCAATATTGTGCCGGCGTTATTGGAAAATGCTTCATCGTCCTAACATTAGTAACCGCACTTGCCCTGATTCAAGGCCTGCTGATGCATACTCAAACCGCCTTTACTTATTCGAGGGTGGCGCATTTTGTAGCAGCTATGATATTCGGGCTTAGGTACTTCACAAACTATTCTCGCGCGAATGGATTTTTGAAATTCTCGGTCGTTTTGCTCTTAGCGATGTTTGTCGTACATATTTTAATCAGATTTGGTGCATTCACACCGCGGGCCGCCGAGATTGACGTTCCTACGCAGTTGGGGGGTGAGAGAGGTACTTATACTCTTGTTCCCCTGCTCTATCTTTCACTCGTAAGTATTGCAATAGGCAGACTGGTAAGTAAAGTCGGCTTCCTCCCCGTATCTGTGTTCGTGCTGCTGGTCGGCATAGGCGGCATAGTGCTCAGCGAAACAAGGTCAATGTATGGGGCAATGGGTGTGCTGGCAATAGCTTCGCTTTTGTTCGTCAAGGGCAGGGCCAGAACTTTGCTTGCGTATGGGATTGCCGGTCTGCTCGTGGTTGGGGTCACCTCTGTAATAGGTTTCGATTTTCTGGAAAGATTTCGAGCCGGCACGACCAGAACAGGTAAAGTCGAAATACCAAGCCCCTTTCAGAAAGACACCTGGAGGGCTATGGAACACGAAATAATCCTTTCAAGTTACAAACGAGAGCCTTATTTTATATTGACCGGCAGGGGTATCGGAGCGCTGCATCCGGCACCAGCGGGGAAAGACCCTCTGGTGGGTTTTTATCACTCAGAGTATTTAGGCTGGCTGGATAGATGCGGCTTGCTCGGATTGGTAACGGTGCTCATCCTGATATTAGCTATTCTTGTGCGGAGTTTCGCTTTATCCAGGAGCGATATCCCATATATGCGATATTACGGAGCAACGTGCTTCTTATTGATGACAGCGTTGGCGGCAGACGGATTCTTCCATCCCATATTTTCGAATCCCCGTGCCGCGCCGTTGTTGATATGCTTCGCTGCTATAATGGCTAACTGGCAGGACATCTATCTAAGTTTCCATCAAGAGACGGAAGTTTTACAGCAAAGCGAGCCGTATGTGAGTGGTTAATTGGTTGTCAGGAAAGTGAACTAAAGTGACAGCTTTGCTGTCATTCTGAACGCAGCGCAGCGAAGTGAAGAATCTCTTTTTCGTTGACCAGATCCTTCGGCTTCGCCTCAGGATGACACTTACGTGTCACTTTAGGCACTCTTAACTTTAGTCACTTTTCACTTATTCTGCTCACCACCCACTACGCCAATTACCGCAGAAAAGGAACTATTAAATATGCGTGTACTAATGGTAGCTGGTGCAAGCACAGGCGGCTTATACGCATACACCGATGCCTTATGCTGTGGTTTGTGCGGAACCGGTGCAGAGATAACCGTACTTACCAATTCACTGTGGGCAGACCTGCCAAGACCGTTCAGAGTTGAAAGACGTCTATTTGAGTTTATGGATAAGAAAAAGCAGTGGTCGCAATTGCACTGGGCGGCGGACCGATTTTACCGGAGCCTGAGAAACAGCTTGCGGCGGAACCGATTTGCTGTCCGCGAGCATTTCGATGTAGTTCATTTTCAGGGCGTGGGCACTCCGCTACTGGACCAGTTTTTTCTAAAGCCCCTAATACGGCATCTGCCTGTAGTGCTTACCGTCCACGATATTAAGCCCCATTATGAGCGTTTTGTCAGCAGAGCTTCATTTATAAAACGGAGCCTTCAAATCCCTCACCGTTTGATAGTTCACTATGAGGAGGGCAGGAGACAATTGGTTGACCACTGGGGCATTTGCACCGACCATATAGATGTAATCCCCCATGGAATTATACCCCTGCAAAATCCACCGGACCTGACAGCAGCACGGAAAAAATTGAACCTGCCGTCGAACTGTCAGATAATACTTTTCTTCGGGGGGATTCGTCCGAACAAAGGTCTGGATATTCTTCTTAAAGCATTGGAAATTATCAAATCGCGCAATCGCCGGGTCCTATTGGTTATCGCCGGCGGTCTTCTCGGCAGATTCAATTTCGAGTCATACTCCGATATGATTAGAAAATACGATTTATCAGAATATGTGCAGACATTTATCCAATTTATTCCGGAGGAAGAGGTGGATTATTTCTTTGCGGCGTCTAATCTTGTTGTATTACCCTATTTGAAATTTGAATCACAGAGCGGAGTATTACTTCGTGCGTATGCGCACAAAAAACCTGTGGTCGTCAGCGATATCGGGGCAATGGGAGAGCTTGTCTCCTCAGATAAGGTTGGTTTGGCCGTCGAGCCCGGGAACTCAGAAGCTTTAGCTGAAGCTGTTACGAGCGTATTAGGTAGTCTCGATAAGTTTCAGTCCCACTACGGCCCTGAACTAGACAAAAAGTATAGCTGGGAGCATATTGCCGAGCTGACTATGCGCAGCTACGAAGCGACTGTCAGAAGCAAAAAAACCAAGCTGGCAGATAAGCGCAGTACTTCAAAATTGAATCTATGACTTGTCATTCCTGTGAAAACAGGAATCCAGAATCGTATCAACAATGTGGATTCCCGCTTCCGCGGGAATGACATGGAGAATTGCTCACTTTTAGTATTATAGAGTAACAATGAAAATAGCATACGTTGTTTCGAGCTTGAAAGTCAGTATGACATTTGTGGTCAACGAGCTTGAATCGCACGAACAAGCCGGATGGCAGGTTTTGCCGTTGGTCAGTTGTAAGCCGGGCCCGCTTGAGAATCTGTCCGAAGTTATGGTCAAATGGAACAAGCAGGCTGTGTTTCGTCCGAATGTTTTTATGCAGTCGATTGTAACCTTACGAGAAATCATTGCACACCCGCTTCGTTTCGCAAGAGTCTGCTTTTGGCTGGTAACTTTGCTGGTCCATAGCCCGCTTGAATTTGCAAAAGCACTTTATGAGCTAACAATTTCCTGCTATTTTGCCGGCCATTGCCGGCGTTTCTCAGCAGAACACATACACGTGCATTTTGCCAGTCGGTCTCTTAGCCTGGGCTTGATGATTGGGATGTTGACTGATTTGCCCGTCTCCTGTACCGTTCACGCCTTTGATATATTTACCAGAAGTCCGGGCAGCTTACAAACGCGATTAGCCAAATGTAAATTCATAGCTGCTGTATCTCAATTTAATGTCGAATATCTTCGCAATACTTGCGGCAACTCTGTTGCCGATTTGTGTTACGTTGTTCATTGCGGAATAGATGTGGAAAAATTCAAGTCTCTTTCTCGTCAACCAGAACCGGGGAAAATAATTTGTGTGTGCCGGCTTAGCCCGAAAAAGGGTCTTGACGTTGCGATAAGGGCTTGTGCAAAACTGCGGGATGATAATGTAAAATTCCTGTTCGAGATTGCAGGAGATGGGCCGCAGCGCAGGAGTCTTGAGGAATTGATTGCACAATTGCATTTGGCTGATAACGTTAAGTTACTCGGCGCCAGGCCGAATGACCAGCTGACGGAGCTTTTTAGCCGGGCATGTGTATTTCTTATGCCGTGTGTTAAAACACCTGATGGGGATATGGACGGCATTCCCGTTGCGATGATGGAGGCGATGGCGTGCGAGGTGCCGGTTGTATCAACCAATATATCGGGTATCCCGGAGCTGGTTAAAGACGACCTGACAGGTCGCCTGGCTCCGGAGAAAGACGCCGATGCGCTGGCGCAAATATTAAAAGAGCTTCTTGAAGATATGAACAGAATCGAGCAGTTTGGGAAAGCTGGTCGCGAACGCGTTCTAAAGGATTTTTCTATTTCCCAAAACGCAGCAAAATTAAGAGAGTTAATAGAAGAAATTCAAAAATAAAAATGCTCTAAGGAAATTAGAAAGTGAGCTAAAGTGACACTTAGGTGTCATTCTGAGGCGCAGCCGAAGAATCTCGTTTGTTGAGCGATAAAGAGATTCTTCGCTCCACTACATACTGCTCAGAATGACAGCTTGGCTGCCACTTTAGGCACTTCAAACTTTAAGTACTTTAGGCACTTTTAAAAGCTGATGCACATTCTCTATATTCATCAACATTTTGCCACGCCGGCCGGCAGCACCGGCACACGGTCGTATGAATTTGCCCGCCGATGGGTAAAAGCAGGGCACAAGGTTACCCTGATAGCCGGCCATTATGACATCGGCGGTCTGCAAGTGTCCGGCGCACTTTACCAGAAACAGAATATAGAGGAAATAAACGTAGTTGTTGTCGGGACCAAATACAGCAACAAACAATCATATCTGCGCAGAGTAACTTCGTTTCTGTCCTTTTGCCTTTTGAGCATTTATGCGGGCCTGAGGACTAAAGGCGTGGACGTTATATATGCATCAAGCACACCATTGACAGTTGGAATCCCCGCTATGGTCATAAAGTGGCTCAAACATATACCTTTTGTTTTTGAAGTGCGCGACCAGTGGCCTGAAATACCAATCGAGTTAAATATCATAACCAACAGAATTCTTATCAAGATACTTTTATGGCTTGAGAAAACCATTTACAGGAATTGCTCTTCAATAATTGCTCTGTCGCCGGGTCAGGCGGATGGTATAAGAGCCGTGTTGATTAAGGATTTGTGGCACGGCCTTCCAGGCCGTGGGTCAATCACGGGCAGGATGCCCGTGCCACTAACGGTAATACCCAACAGTTGTGACATTGATATGTTCAGGCCGGATATTGACGGCTCAACTATTCGCCAAAGAATGGGCTGGGGGGATAAATTTGTTCTTCTCCACACCGGCGCAATGGGTAAGGTCAATGGCCTGGATTTTGTTATCAATGCCGCCGAAAGGCTTAAAGACCATAGTGATATTATGTTTGTATTGATTGGTGACGGAAATCAAAAACTGTTTCTGGAAGGCAGGGTTAAAGAACTCGCTCTGACAAACGTGGAAATTTTATCCTCCACACCAAAACAGGAGCTGCCTGAATTTTACGCCGCGGCAGATATAGGGCTTGTGATAATCGGTAATTTTCCTATTATTGAGCATAACTCTGCCAACAAATTCTTCGACTCCCTAAGCGCAGGCAAGCCCTTGCTTTTGAATTATTCCGGCTGGCAAAGAAAGATTCTCGAAGATAATGAAGCCGGCCTCGGCTGCGATTTATGCAATCTCGACCAATACGTTGAAAAAGTATTGCATCTTAATTCACATAGGCAGCGGATAAAACAAATGGGACAAAACGCCCGCCGAGTTGCTGTTGAAAAATTTAACAGAGACCAGCTGGCAAAACAGGCTCTAGAGCTAATTTCTTCCGTGACAAGATATGGATAAATCGCAAGGTCAAGTCGAATTTAAAGATCTCCAGGCTGCCCATGCCGGGCAGGTCGCCGCGTTACATATTCAATGTATAAGCACCGGCTTTATCAGCTCTATGGGCCTTGATTTTGTAACTTCTCTATATGAAACCATCGTTCGAAGCAAATCAAGCTTCGGCGTTGTCGCAGTGAGAAACGAAAAAGTGCTCGGATTCGCAGCGTTTACCACAAATCGCAATAAACTTTACAGGTCAGTCGTTTGGAGAAAAGGGCTGATATTTGTGTTACTATTGGCAGGTAATATGTGGTCCCGGAAGCGGGTAAAAAAAATATTCGAGACCCTGTTTTACCCTGCCAGAATAAAGAAAATGAATCTGCCTCAAGCAGAACTGCTTTCAATTGCTGTTGGACCCGAAGAACGACGAAAGGGACTGGCCGGGAAGTTAATTGAAAAGGGTTTCCGGCATTGCCGGAAAACAGGTGTAGATAAAGTCAAGGCCCTCATCGGAGCAGATAATAAAGCGGGAAATAAACTGTATCTCAAGTTTGGATTCGAGCTTGTCGGACAGATTGTAAATCACGGTGTACTCAGTAATATTTATGTTGCCCAGAC
>CAYQKF010000043.1:0-38466 GCA_964417935.1 uncultured Pirellulales bacterium | reverse complement strand
AAGAATTATGAAAATAAATCCAATTGGACACTTGGTGAAAACAAACCCAATCAAAGCCAATTTAAGCCAATTAAAGCCAATTTCAAAGCCAATTCAAACCCAATCAAACCCAATTTCAAAAAAGCTAAAATGAATGTAAACTTAACTTTAACAAAGGATTACAGAAAAAAAGATGATTTCGCAGTCCGAAAAAACAAACCCAATTCAAACCCAATTTCCGTAAAGGCCAAAATGAACGTAAACTCCTATTCAACAAAGGATTATGAAAATAAACCACGCCTTTCGGCTCCGGGAAAGCAAACCCAAACAAACCCAATTTCAAGGCATTCTGTAAGAAAGGAGACCTATGACCATGAAAACGTGTACCCGTCGTACTTTTATGAAGGCTTCATTGGCTGCTGTTGGTAGTGTCGCGCTGGCGTCCAGCGCATGGTCCCGGATCAGGGGCTCCAACGACGACATTCGCATAGCAGTTGTGGGTGTTCGAAAGAAGGGTAAGGAACACATACAGGACTTTCGCAGGCTCTCAGGTGTCCGCGTGGTTGCCATATGCGATGCCGATACCCAATTCCTGGATATCGAAGTTGCGAAGTTCAAAGAGCGCAAAATGAAAATCGACACCTACGTTGACTACCGAAAGTTGCTGGAGGACAAGAACGTCGACGCGGTTGTGCTCTGCGTACCCGACCATTTGCATGCCCTGATGACGGTATGGGCCTGCCAGGCGGGCAAGGACGTGTATGTCGAAAAACCGGCTTCGCATAACATTTGGGAAGGCCGGAAAATGGTGGAGGCGGCGCGTAAGTACAAACGCATTGTGGGAGTTGGCTCACAGGACCGCTCAGACGTAGGATTGCTGCTCCTCGCAGAGCACATCAAACAAGGTGGCCTGGGCAAAGTTCAGCGTGTCCACGCCATCACCTACAATGCCCGCATGAGTATTGGCAAGGTCAGTGGCCCCCAGCCGATCCCGGCGACCTGCGACTACAATCTTTTCCAGGGGCCGGCTCCGTTGACACCGCTGATGCGCGAGAACCTGCATTATGACTGGCACTGGTGCTGGCCCACCGGTACCGGCGAGATGGGCAATCTTGGCGGCCACGTGCTGGACGACTGTCGCTGGACAACCGGCGTAGCCACCATGGCGCCGCGCGTGGTGAGCCTCGGCGGGCGGTTCGGCTACGACGATGACGGCCAAACACCCAATACAATCATATCGTTGTTTGACTACGATGCCTTTCCCATCATCTATGAAATTCGTGCCCTGCCGCGCTCCAAAAGTGAAAAGGTCGATACTTATCAGGGGATTACCTCGCGAGGGATGGACCGCTATCGGGGTATTAACTTCGGTATGGTGATTCAATGCGAGCATGGCTACTTTACCGGCGGTCGCAGTGGAGGCTGGACATACGACAACGACGGCAAGAAGCTCAAGCAATTCGCGGGAGACGGTGGCTGGGGACATATGACGAATTTCCTCAATACGATTCGCAGCCGCCGAGTCAGCGACCTGAAGGCAGACATGCTCGAGGGGCATATCACGGCCAGTATGATTCATGCGGCCGATATCTCCTATCGCCTGGGGCAACGAAGGTCCGTTGACGAGATTAAGGAAGCAATCGCAGGCAATGACCTGCTTATGGAGTCTTTTGATCGCCTTCAACAGCATTTACGGGCGAACGAAGTTGATCTTGACCGGAGACCCGTGGCTCTTGGGCCGATGCTGACGTTTGACACAGAGCGCGAGAGGTTCGTGGGTGACCACAGCGACTACGCGAATATGTTTGTAACAAGGAACTACCGTCCCCCATTTGTTATACCTGAGACTGTGTGACGGGAATTGACAATATAAGGCGTTGCCGTGTAATGAGACAATCTATCTGATCACAGCAATCACGCCGATGAGAAGGACAATAAATCGGTTAAAAATCTCGACCTTACATTTGATTGTTGTAAGTCGTTATAGATTCAGGTGCTCTGCTGCATATCGCAGGCATTTCTTTATGTTTTGCTCTTCGAGCTTCACCTGCTCGTCAACCGACATATTGTCGATATTCGGCAAGGTCTCTTTTTCACTTGCGTGAGTCCGCACGTATCGCATGGCACGCGCCAGATTCACACCGGGGACATCGCCTAAGGTGGCCCAGTATTTCTCGCCAAGACAGGGTACCTTGAGTGGGTTGCGCGTGGACATTTCCACGTTGAACTTCATCCCGGGCTTGGCCTTTCGTATGATCTCGACTATCTTGGGCAAGTCGAGCGTACCTTCGCCAAATACCACATCAGCCAACAAGAACCCGTCCTCGTATTCGCAGACTGCCATGTCCTTCAGATGGACCGAGTGCGCCCACGGGGCATAGGCTTTCACTGTATCCATCGGGTCTTCCAGAAGGGAGAAACTGTTGCCGGTATCAATGCAAACGCCCACATACTCGCTGTCTATGTGCTTGAGCATCTCCAGCATGTGAGGGATGAGCCAATCTTTGTGGTTCTCAATCGCCAAGGGGATTCGGCGTTTTTCGACGATGGGCGCAACTGACTCAATCGTTTTCCACGAGCGGTCGGCGAACTCGTCGAACTGTTCACGTTTATCGAATTGCTCGTAACGTCGGCCGCCACAAAAACCGCGGATTGCTCTGGCGCCTGCTGTTTTGACGCTGCGGACGCCTGCCTCAAAGCGCTCCAGGTCTACCTTGCCACCCAGCCATGCCGAATCTTCTATGAACAAATCATTGTCTTCTACGTAAGCTCGCAGCTCTTTTGCATACGCTTCGTCTCGCCTTCCGATGACACACTGGAGACCGCCAGCCCCGACTGAATGGCAGTACTTGAGAAAGGTTAGAGGATCATGCGTTACCTTGGGCGTGTATCCGGCTTGTTCTGCTCGGCTGCGAATGTTATAGGAGAAGTCATCAATGCCCAGTCTTGTATTCTCAGATATTGCAGATTCGGTTGCCCATGCCGGGGCTCTCAGCGTCGATGCGGCTATGCAACCTCCGATCGAAAAAAGCACATCCCTTCTATTCATCATTATTTTCCTTAATTTTAGTATTCTTAGCAAGATAACCTCTGCTGCGTGACAATGATTTCCAATCCAGTAACTTTCGGGACTTGGCGTCATTCACCTCTCGATTTATAAACCCAGTGAAACGTTTACCAAAAAACCACATAGATTATCATGAAACACAAGACAACAAGTGTAAACCAGAATCCAATCCTCTTCCACCACGGGTAGCCTAGCGCCAATTCCTCTTCAGTAGGACGAAGCATACTGAGGTGCCACAGTGTTGACTCGATTTCCGCTTCAGCCGGTGCTGCTGTAAAACGGCTGATAAGAGCAATCACACCTAAAGAACATATAAAAATAACGGCCGATAAGTTAAAAATATTGAATGAAGCCAGCAAACCTGTCAATTCCCTGAGGAAAACAATCAACAGCATGGGAATGGCCAAAAATAATATGGCAATGGCAGCTACTCTGGTAGTTCGTTTCCAGAAGATGGCCATCACAAAAACAGCCATCACCGGTGCCAGCATTAAGGCCCAGCAATCCTGCGCATAGGAAAAGATGGAGCCAAATCTCCCGACCATCGGCGACCACACAGCACCAAAAACAAGCAGGCAGATTCCTGATATTTGTGCAAATTTGACAAGCTGTTTATCCGAGGCTTTTTTCCTGATCAAACCTTTGTAAATATCCAGTGTCAACAGGGAAGATGTTGAATTGATTAGAGAGTCGATGGTTGACATGATGGCGCCAATCAGCACAGCAAACATAAAGCCCCGCAAGCCAACAGGAATGAGTGTTTTGATCAGATAGGGGTATGCATCATCCGGATGCGCCAGATTTGGATTCATCGCGTAGGCAATCATCCCCGGCCAAGTGACACTCAGGCCAAGGGGGATGGCCAGAAACGCAGCCAGAATCACACCCATTTTGCCATGCCATACGTTTTTTGCTGCAAGACACCGCTGTGTGATAAACTGGTTGGTCGAGTAGTAATACCCGCTCAACACAAAAGCCACGGCAATCATCCCTGTCCAGGGCAACTCCGGATGGTCGGCCGGTAAGATTAAGTGCGCACGCTCACCTGTGCCGACAATGGCTGAAAAACCGCCGTCAACCGCAAACAAACCAAGAATAAAGACCAGAAGACCACCCCCAATCAACAACGCGCCGTTAAACAAGTCCACCCAGGCAACGGCAGACAGTCCGCCAAAAATAGTGTACGATCCGGCAGCAATTACCAGAATCCAGATGGCCAGATAGAGATTCAGTCCAAACACTTTGTTGATTGCAAAGCCTCCGGAATACAGCACCAGAGGAAGATTTATCACCAAATACTGAACCATACAAACAAGGGCAAATGTAGAGCCCGCAATGCGTCCGAAACGGCGCGTTAGATATTCGGGAATAGTAAAAATTCTGTTTTTCAAATACACAGGCAAAAAGAAAAAAAGAAGAAGCCCCTGTGCCGGCCATACGAGCCATTCCCAGTTTGCGACCGCCATGCCGTATTTGTAACCCCAGCCAACTTCACCGATAAACTGCTCGGAACTTATACTGGAAGCAATCAGGGAAAATCCTATCACAAACCATGGCAATCCCCGGCCCGCAAGAAAAAAATCAGTAGTGCTTTTCTTACCTTTTCGTCCTGAAATAAAGCCGATCGCAATCACGGTGACCAGGTAAGCAATGAAAATCCCGGTTTCAAAAGCCGTTAATTTCATGGCAGCCATACAAATCCCCTAAAATCGAGAGCAGAATTTTGGCCGTTCATTTTACCCAAATCGAATCTTCAAGCCGGATGTCGTCGGAGGAAGCACCAACTTTCACTTTGAATTCCCCGGGTTCAACCACTCGGTCCAGATGGCGGTTGTAAAGGGCCAGGTGTTCCGGACCGATGGTGAAAGTCACTTCTTTCTTTTCCCCGGGATTGAGACGGATTTTCTCAAATCCCCGCAGCTCCATCTCGGAAGTGGAAACCGTTGCAATAACATCTTGAATGTAGATCTGTACAACTTCCTGGCCGGCGCGTTTACCTGTATTCTGAATGTCAACACTTACCTGAATTGTTCCTGCAATGCCTGACTCGGTTTTGTCAAAACGAAGGTTGCTGTATTCGAACGTGGTGTAACTTAATCCATGGCCAAAGGGATAAAGCGGCTTGTAATCCATGTCCGCGTAGGGTTTGCCCCATCCCTTTTCAAGCCAGTACTGTTTGGATTTCTTCGCATTATAATAGACCGGCAATTGTCCGGAGTGCCGCGGAATGGTCACTGTGAGCTTGCCTGAGGGATTCACGTCTCCGAACAGAATTTCAGCAATGGCCTGGCCGCCCTTTTCACCCGACACCCAAGATTCAATTATTGCAGGAATGTTCTTTGCGATCCATCGCGTGGAAAGGGTACGTCCATTCACAAGGATAACAACTGTCGGTGTTCCCGTTGCAGCAACCGCTTTGACAAGATCCTGCTGCATGCCGGTTAGGTCAAGGTTGGCCACATCAAATCCCTCCCCGCTGGTGGCGACACGGACGCCTTCATCGTTGTGCTGTCGCCATTCATTTTCACCGACTACAACTACCGCATATTCCGCATTTTTAGCCGCTCGTTTTGCTTTTTCAATTTCATCCACTTTATCACCTATGACGTCACAGCCTTTGACATAAGTGACCCTTGTTCCTTTAGGAACTGTTGCTCTGATACCATCCAGTATGGTCGTAATCTCCTGTGAAACTCTCAGCGCCGTGTAATCACCAAGCTGATTTTTTGCATGGTCGGCATTAGGCCCAATAACTGCTATGGATTTAATATCTTTCCTAAGGGGCAGCAAATTGCTCTCGTTTTTTAAAAGCACCACTCCCTCCCGCGCTGCCTGTAGGGCTAGTGCCTGATGATCCGGATTGTGGACAATTTTAGCAGCATGTTTCGGATCGACATACGGATTCTCAAACAATCCCAGCCGCATTTTCATCTTCAGAACGCGGCGGACTGAGCGGTCAATGAGGGCCATTGAAACCTTTCCTTCTTTTACACTCCGGATCATATCCTCCATGTATCCGGATTCATAGGAAATCCCCACATCCACACCCGCTGCCAAAGCGAGCTGTCCGGCCTCTTTTTGTGTGGGCGCCAGGCCTTCATACACAAGCGTTCCAATCCCGCCCCCTTCGGAAAGAACAATCCCTTCAAATCCGAACTCTTCCCGTAAAATACTCGTCATAATCTCTTTTGAGGCATGAGCCGGAATGCCGTCGATGGCCGGATAAGTGGCCATCACTCCCAGGGCACCGCATTTTTTGATGCCCGCCTCCCAGGGAGGTAGAAACACTTCTCGCAATTTACGTTTGGAAATTTCCATCGCACCCCGCTCCAGACCACTCACCGGCTCACTCTGACCGGGGTAATGGCATAATCCGGCAACTGTCTTGTCCGGCGCGCGTAGTTTATCTCCCTGAACGGCCCGAACAATTACCTCCGCAATTCGCGCACATTGGAATGCATCTTCACTTTGCGCCTCCTGATTTCGCCCCAAACGAGGATCCCGGATCGGTTCCACCACAAGCGTGAATATTTGATGAATCCCAATGGCACGGGCTTCCTCTGCTATTGCGGCGTATATCTCAGACAGAAGTTCGAGATTCCACGTGCTGCCCAGCGCCGGCCCTTCCGGAAAAATGGTTCCACCCGTGCACATCAGCCCATGCGTGCCTTCTTCGGTTTGTAGCAGAGGGATGCCCAGCCGGGTCTTTTTAATGGCGATCTTCTGGAGTTCGTTCAGGAACTTTGCCTGCTGCTCCGGGCCTTTGAAAAGGATAGTGTTGGGCAATGTGAAGAATCCGCCCCCAGGCCCGAGATAATCCAGATAGGTTCCTTCAGCAAAAGCTTTGACTGCCGCCATTTTTTCTTCAACCGTTTTTCCCAATCCACCCACATATACACACGGCATATTCAGTTGTCCCACCTTTTCTTCCAGTGTCATGCGGGAAAGAAGGTCTTCTACCCGCACATCCATGGGCTGATCCGTATCGAGATATGCCGGTCCTTTTGATTTTCCGTAACCTGTTCCTATCGAAATCAATCCCACCATGAACACACACATCCAAATTCTGTTATTCCGTTTCATTTTTCAACTCCTTGTCTCAAAGGTTCCAGTGTATCATTTAATTATCGACCAAACAGATCCAGGTGGCTTCCACCTGCGATCATCAAATGCGAAATTGCCTGACTTTTGCCGTCAAGGACACCATTAAAAACAATCTTAACAAACTCCTATCATTCGCTATATATAATAAGGATTTGAAAGTTCTTTTTCTCCCTCTTTTTTTATTAAACTTGATGATAAAATTATCATACCTCTGAGGGCCTATGTTTTTTTCATCAGGATTGGGGTTACAGACGGAGGTGCCGCTTCTGGACCCCCTCCCCACTCTTTGTTGGGTATTGGTCCCATCTCGAAAATAAGCCGGCCGCGTGGGGTCAGGTCGGAGTGGTGGAAATACGGCCTATTCAGAGTTTTTCCGTTAAGGGTTGCCGACTGAATATATATATTCTCTTTCGATGCGTTACGAGCCTCGATTACAAACTCGCCATTATCTCCATCAGTTCCCTGCACATAAACTCTCACCTTGCGAAACGCAGGGCTGCCAATTACATAGACTCCCTTGGATGGCTCCACGGGATAGAACCCCATCGCGCTGAACACGTACCAGCCTGTTAAATAGCCGTTGTCATCCATGCCACAGAGCCCCCCCCCGGAACGGGTTTGTGAAGCAGCTTCATGATTTTCCGGATGATCTCCTGAGACTTCCAGGGCACGCCGGCATAATTGTAGTAGTACGGAACCTGGCGATCGGTCTAATTGCCGTGAACGTATTGTCCGAGCATCCCCGTGAGGTCACGCATCGGGAATTCGGGATTGTAAGGTGTATTAAAGAATTCATCCAGCTTCTTAATGAAAGCATCTCTGCCGCCCAGCAGATTGATAAGTCCCTCTATGTCATGGGGTACAAGCCACAAGTAATGCCAGGCTGTACCCTCACGGTAAAAGCGTTGGCCGAAAGGCACGGTTGGATTGAAAGGCGTAACCCACGAACCATCCAATCGACGCGCTCGCATGAATCCGGTGATCGGGTCAAAGAGCAGCCGGTAATTAGATGACCTTGCTATGAAATACTCATAATCGGCTTGCCGACCCAGCGCTTTGGCTAATTGGGCGATACAGTAATCGTCATAGGCATAGCCAAGTGTGCGGTTCACGACATCCGGACGGCCGCCCGGCACTCTGTCATCGAGTTGCCCTTTGTTTGTCGGTTCTTCTGTGGGTATGTATCCCAGGCGCAGGTAATCCGCGAGCCGTTGCCACCCGCGGGCCGGCTCTGTTGCACTACTACGAAGCGCCTTGTAGGCGGCGGCTACGTCAAAATTCCGGAAACCTCGGTTGTAAGCACCCGTGACCCAGGAGGCATTTCCGGGTCCCCAGAATCCGCCGCGGGAGGTGCTCCACTTAAATTGTGCGAGCCGCTCGGCCGCCGCTTCAGGACGGACTATAAAGTACAATGCCCCCCCCGTTAGGCCACGAAAGAAATTTCTCAGATGCCATCACGCGGTAGAGTGACGTGTAGAAGCTCACCCGGTCACCGTCCGTGCCGCCTTCTACCTCTATACGCCTTAGTATCTCATTCCAGCCGTCTTCCGTTTGTTTGCGGATTCGGTCGAAATCCCATCCGGGAATTTCCTCTGTTAGGTTTTTCCTCGCTGTGTCCAAATCGACAAAGGAGATGCCCACCTTGGCGAGAACGGCCTCCCGATCGGAAGTCGTGTAGTCCACGAATGCGCCAATTGGATACCCGGACTGAGTGGATGAGCCCTGGTGTATCGCTCCATCCTTCCACGTTCCGAACGACGAGAAGGGCTTGCTCTGACCCGTAATAGAGTTCTTCCCCTTTCGGAGGATTGTTACCCAGGTATTCTGCGTCTTCGAAGGGAGCGGTTCCAATAAGTGGGTTTACGTAATCAACGGGTCGATGCGGCAGCGGCTGCGCCAGAGCACTCGAAACGATAGCAATCCATACCAAGAGTGTAAATTGCAGCTTGTCGTTACGCATTTCCACTAAGGAAACAATGTGAAATGGTTCGGGTGAACCAGCGAGAATATGTTGTTTGCGACTGATTTGATCGTTGACTTTGGTATTCTTCACGTTTCCGCTCCTTTGCGACTCAATTACCAGAGGTGCCAGTTGTAATAAATAGTTGTTTAACGTCAATTTATAAAAGATTCAGAAAGTGCGACATACTTAATATTTGTTCAATAGTGCTGGCCTGCCAACGATTGTGATTACATAGACAAAACTTCGATTGCTGCGGTGCCCGTACTTTGAATGGTCAAGGTATTCTTCGCTTCGTCATAGCCCCACTTGTTGTCTTCCCGGCCATTCACTTTCACCTTGATCGGCTTTGTCCGGCTGTAAATTTTGGTTGTGGCCTCGGCTACCGGCGAATCAATAGTGCATTTTAGATGAGAAGCAGAAACCAGCTCCGCATTCGATACAAATCCGTCTGAAGAACTTATATAGAGACTGCCCAAACCCCGTGCCGAGTCACTGCCCATCTCCAACTCGATCTTTACACCTGAGATGAGCCTTTGGGCCGGTATCATATAGGAGGGATAAACTTTACCATTAACCTTTATCGAACGGATATAAATATTATCGTCGGTGTTGTTCTTTGTTTGAATAATAATGTTCTTGTCGCCATGATGAATAACAGCCTTTGATATCGAAGGAGATGAAATGATGTATTGCCCCGGCGGTGAAGACACCGGGTAAAGACCGAGCATGGAACATATCAGCCAGCCGGCATTGCTGGTATAATGAGTCTTCCAGGGATTATACGGAGGTTTCGGGCTCACTCCTTCGTATAATACTCCTTCCTTGAATAAAGGAACCCAAATGTTACGAATGATTTTCTGAGCTTCGTTCGCCGCTCCGGCATAGTATAGCAAATAAGGATAATGATATTGATAGTCGTTGAACCAGGAGCGCACTGGGCCATATACGAATCATCCCTAAATGGCTCCCTTTTCGCGAGTTGATCCCTACAACCGCAATACAACCAGAAGGCTCGTTATCTGCCAATTCGACGAAAATGGGCACTCCATAACTGTTGAATTATCAGTGATTTATAGAAACCGTAAAATTTGGTAACGTTTTCAATGGCCGATGCTCCTTGACCTTAGAAATTCACCTTTCTTGAAAACACAATAAGGCTCCGAAACTCATAACTCATTGGTCGTACGTACGAATCTTACGAGGCCCAATTACCAAGTGTCTCTGTGCTAAGGAGTTAGGCTTAGTAACTTTCTGGTCGAACAGCTCATAATGGCCATTTGCGTCATTTTTGCTTTACTGAATTTCTGCAATTGATTTGGCTGGCCTGAGCGTTCGATATTTTATTTGACAAGAATTGCGTGCTGGCATATAATGCCTTCTTAGCCGGTAAAGGTTCAGAATTGATGCGAGATGTGAACCTTAGAAGTGTAGCGAAATCAACAAATTCCAATGGTTCATCACTCGACATCGACCCCCTGGATTTGCGCGTTGAGTAAAATCCCCCTGTTGTTCTTCAGTTTTCGCCATTCGTCAGGTGTATAGCAGAGTACTTCAAGGTCACGGCTGCTGTGCCAGAGGTCGTAGAGTCGGGCGGATCTCCTCACAAAAGGAAGTCCTGAGAAATCCTCGGAGACGAGGACGAAGTCAAAGTCGCTCGTGACAAAATTGTCTTCCCTCGCACGGCTGCCGAATATCAGAAAGAAGCACACCTTGTTATTTTACATAACTTTTACTTTTCTCAAATGCTTTATATGAAAGCACTTAGGTGTAAGTAAGGGGAAAGTTGGACAAAATTCTTGTGTTGGTGTCAACCTTTGGCGTGCTCAGATGTCTTAACTATATAGATGAGCATTATGTTTATGTGTTGCTTAGCTCTGAGATAATTGTAATTGAGGTCTTTATGGAAGGATGATTACTATGTGTAAAAAAATTACTTTGATTGGATTAGTGGCTCTCTGTGTGCTTGGCGCTCTTCTTCAAGTAGTTTCGACAAGCTCAGGTTCAGAGCAACGCAACCGGGCGAATGTGGACCTATCCCTTTTGGAAGTTACATCTGAAAAGATTACGATAGAGTTCGACCCGCCGGAGCGCACAAGTGGAACGCTTGAGGTAGAACTATATGAGCTTGACGGCAAGCTTCTTGCCAAGGTTACGCGCCGGCATAAGGGAAGGCCACTACAAATCGATTTGGTTGCACAGATCGACAAGAAAGATTTGGCCAATTATTATCTACGTTACCGCTTCAATTCAAACCAGGATTTCCGGCGGCGAAGCTTGCTGTTCGTGGGCGAAATTCTCGAAACCACGGTATTGGGCCAGCGTGAGTTCGTGGCCGGGACACGCCCTTTTATAAAGGTGCTGGTCAGAGACCGGGCTGCGGGTATCCCAATCCATGGAGCAGATGTCGCTGTTGAGCTGACACACGAAGATAAAATTATTTCCAAGTTCAGTGCAAAAACAGATGCGAACGGTGAGGTAGCGGCTCGGCTCGAGATACCTGGTATGGTATTACGCAACGCACGACTTAAGGTAAGTGTGACATCAAGGACCGGAAAGGATACCGTGGAAGAGACCGTCCAGGTTAGGAGCGCTTTGCGCACGTTGCTCACGACGGATAAACCGCTATATCAACCGGGACAAACAATCCACATCCGCGCGCTGACGCTGTCACAGCCTAAAATGAAGCCCCTGAGCGAAGCGGAGGTAACGTTTGAGGTTGAGGATTCCAAGGGCAATAAGGTATTCAAGGCGCGGAGGAATACCGACCGCTATGGCATCTCGCACGTAGACTTCGTGCTGGCTGATGAGTTGAATATGGGTACCTACCGAGTTCGTGCAATCGTAGCCGGGGCAAAAGAAGAGAAAACTGTAACTGTCAAGCGTTACGTCCTGCCAAAATTCAAGATCAACTTCAAGAGTGATCGTAACTTCTATCAGCCGGGTGAGACCGTCAAGGGCCAGATACAGGTGGACTACTTTTTTGGCAAACCTGTGGCGGGCGGCAAGGTGGAGATAAAATGCTCGAAATTTGACGTCTCCTACGTTGATTTCCAGGCAATTGAAGGCAAGACCGATGAGGAAGGCCATTATGCTTTCGATGTCCGCTTACCAAAGCACTTTGTGGGGCAGCCGCTGGAGGCTGGCAAGGCCTCGGCCAAATTCGAAATATCGGTAATTGATACTGCCGATCACAAAGAAACCGTTACGAAGAATCTCACTGTAACCGCCTCACCAATTATTTTGGCCGCCATACCCGAAAGTGGAGAGCTTATACCTGGGCTGGAGAATAAAGTTTATATTGTTACCACATACGCGGACGCGACGCCGGCAGCGTGCAAGGTTACCTGGGAAAATCCTCCTGACGGCAGAAAAATAACTATTGAAACTGACGAAGCTGGATTCGGTGAAGTTACGCTAAAACCAAAGGAGGACGGCGCAGTAAAGATGTCATTGGCCGCCAAGGACGTCAAGGGCCACATTGGTCGAGCCGGTGTGGAATTGAAAACTAAAGAACGTAAGGACGATGACTCTGTTTTGTTACGCACGAACAAGTCCCTTTATCGCGTTGGTGAAGAGGTTGTTATGTCCATCTTCTGCACGCGCAAATCAGGGACAATCTATGTGGACTTGATTAAGAACCGTCAGACTTATTTGACGCGAACGCTGGAACTGAAAAACGGTAAGGCATCGGATAAGGTGGCTCTTGATACGACATTAGCTGGGACGATACAGATTAATGCATATATCATTGGCAAAAACGGCGTGATTGTACGCGATCGACGATTGGTGTTGGTGGACCCGGCTGATGATTTAAGCATAGAAATTAGCAGCGACAGCAAGACATACCTGCCGGGAACAGAGGCCAAGCTGCAATTCAAGGTAACTAACAAACGAGGCCGCGGGATAGCCTCGGCCCTGGGAGTGATGGTAGTTGACGAGGCGGTCTTTGCCCTGCAGGAGATGCAGCCGGGGCTGGAAAAGGTCTATTTCTATCTGGAGAAGGAGATCGCCACGCCTCGTTACGAAATCCACGGCTATCAGTTGGATGAGTGCATTAGCCGGCCCAGATCCCTGCCTGGTGTGAGACCTGCTGTCCGCCGTGACACCGCAGCGCGAGTCCTCCTTGCGTCGGCCAAAGGTGTGGGTGATTATCCACTGCACGTCAATACCTACCAGCGGGACAATAAGGCACAGGCTTTCCAACAGAAAATGACCCGGTACATAATGCCGCGATACCAAAAGATACAAAGTGCGCTTAAAAAGTTTTCTGAGAAACACCGCAAAATCTTGTCGAAACGCTTCAAGAAAGGCATAGGTCTTGACTTGTTGGTGAGCGAGGGGCATTTGAAAAAAGCGGATATCCTCGATCCCTGGGGCGGGGCAATGAGGATTACCGGCAGATGGTGCGAGAGTTGCCAGAACTATCACGGTTTTGTGCTTTCTTCAGCAGGCCTCGACGGCAGGTGGGATACAATTGATGATGTGTTAGTGCCGTTTGCTGAGGATTTTAAGGATAAAAAAAACAGAAGATTTCTCGGAGGAAGGTGGGCAAGACGGGCGTTGGAACAAGCTCGACTTGGAGAGATGGATGTTTCCAAAGCGGCGGTATGGGCAGAATTGCCGGAGTCCAAAAGTAGCTCATCAAGCCGAGAAGAAGCCGGCGGCTCTGCCGAGCCGGTCCGCATCCGACAGTATTTTCCCGAGACATTGTACTACAACCCTGTGGTAATCACCGACGGTCGTGGAAGGGCGGTTCTCGATATCCCGCTGGCTGACTCGATAACCACGTGGCGCATGACATGCATGGCCTCCTCTGCCACAGGCCAGCTTGGCTCAACGACAGCAGGGATTCGCGTGTTCCAGGATTTCTTCGTGGATATTGATTTTCCCGTTTCACTAACACAAAACGATGAGATCCACGTGCCTGTGGCGATATACAACTACCTCAAGACCGACCAGAAGATTCGGTTGCAGGTCAAAAAAGAGGACTGGTTCGAACTCAAAGGTCTGGCGGAAAAAACGGTCACACTTGGCCCATCAGAAGTTAGGGCTGTGTATTTCCCAATAACCGCCCGCAAGATCGGCTTTCGGAAGTTTACTGTAGTGGCCCGCGGGTCCAAGAAGAGCGATGCAGTCGCCCGAACCGTGGAGATTGTACCGGATGGCAAAGAGTACCTTGTCAGTGAGAGTGGTCGGCTGGAAGGAAATATCACGCATACTATTAATATACCCAACGGAGCTATTGATGAGGCAAGCAAGATATTCGTAAAGATTTATCCGGGTGTACTTTCACAATTGGTCGAGGGGCTTGACAAGATGCTGCGCATGCCTTTCGGCTGCTTCGAGCAGACCTCTTCGGTAACGTATCCAAACGTTCTGGTTTTGGACTACATGAAGACCGCCGGCAAAATTACGCCGGAACTGCAGATGAAGGCTGAGGGGTTCATCAACGCCGGTTACCAGCGTCTTGTCTCTTATGAAGTTCCCGGCGGTGGATTTGAGTGGTTCGGGAAAGCACCGGCTCATCGCATCCTGACCGCATACGGGCTGATGGAATTTTATGATATGAGCAAAGTCTATGAAGTGGATCCTGCCATAATTAGTCGTACACAACAATGGCTGGCGAAGTGCCAGGAGAGTGATGGCTCGTATAAGCCGTCAAAAGGTGGAATTCGTGAAGGCGCGATTAATAAGTTTACCGATGATGTCTTCCGCAACACGGCGTACATCACATGGGCACTGGCATCCACCGGATATGAAGGACCGGAAGTTAGTAAGAGTATAGAATATCTGCGAAAACACCTCGATGATATCAAGGATAATTATACTATTGCCCTGACCGCCAACGCTTTGGCCACAGTTGATCCAGAGGATAAGACCACACTTTTAGTCCTGCAAACGCTCTTCAGGAAGCGGATAGAGAAAGACGACGTGGTTTATTGGCCGTCACAATCCGAGACACCTACACACGGCTCCGGTGTGGCGGCTGACATTGAAGTAACTGCTCTTGCAGTGCAGGCATTTATCCGCTCTGGACGGGAGCTGGGCGCAGTCAGTAAGGCTATAACCTATCTGGTAAAAAACAAGGACGCATACGGAACATGGCAATCGACCCAGGCGACGATTCAAGCTCTGAGGGCAATGCTGATGGCAGAACAAGGGGCAACGGCCAGAACGGACGCGACTGTAAACGTGATATTCGACCAAGAGGACATCTCCAAGCTGAAGGTGGACGAAAACAACAGCGATGTTCTCCAGCTTGTTGATTTAAAAGACTACACCCACAAAGGGGAGAATACTGTCGTTCTTAAATTTGAGGGTGAAGGGGCACTGCTTTACCAGGTCATAGGTTGTTATTACATGCCGTACCCGGAAAAAGTTCTGCCGCTTCGACAAGAACCGATGACCATCAACGTCGAGTACGATCGCACACAGTTAGCCGCGGAGGATATCATCAATGTTACCGCTACTGTAGCCAACAATCGCCCCGGTCGGGCCAAGATGGTCATTGTGGATCTCGGTTTGCCGCCGGGTTTTACTCTGATACCAGACAACTTGAACCGCTTGGTTGAGGATAAAGTAATCGAGAAGTATTCGACCACTGGCCGACAGATTATCGTTTACCTCAGAGAGGTTGCCCATGGAAAGCCGATTGAGATCCAATATCAACTATTAGCTAAGCACCCGCTCAAAGCCAAAACACCTAAGTCTGTAGCCTATGAATACTATAATCCCGAGGTAAGGGTGGAGGCCAAACCGATCCAGTTGGTTGTCTCGAAGCCATAGGTAAAGCCTGTATCCTTTTATCGGCCTTTTTTGTCGTTACGGCTTCTAATCACAGGGAAGCAAGTTCCGGTTCGATAAATATAGTGTCCCCGGTTTTTGAGATACTTTTGCCAGCTTGCTCCCAAACAACCCCAGGCGTCGTTGAGATTCATAGGAGAAATTTTGAAGGCCACTTCAAATAGGCAGCGCATGACTTGTGCAGAACTTGCGGATATCATATAATGTGGTGAGATCTTGTGGCAAAAACCATTGAGGGGCTCTAAACGAGTCTCATTATCCTCGGAAAGGATAAACGGATGAAAGATATCAGGAATAAATTTGTAATGACTGTAGCAGTTTTGGCAGTCATTGTGGTACTTGTAGGTTGTGAGCCAACTAAGCATCAGCCCATCACAGCGACACTGAATCCTATTGAAATCTTCGAAACCAGCCATGGCTTCACCATCACAGAGGGTAAAGCAAAAGTAATGTTCTACCAGCGTGAACACAAATCCCTTAATGGAAAATACTCGCGTGCCAATTACATCCATCCCCTCTATGGCCTCAATGGCGAAATCCTGACAGAGGACTTCCCGGCTGACCACCTACATCATCGCGGCGTATTTTGGGCCTGGCACCAGGTATGGCTCGGCGATAGAAGACTTGGGGACCCTTGGGCTGCAAAAGACTTTTTATGGGATGTCTACGATACCAAAATCTTACCTGTAGATTCCAAGTCACGTGCTCTTCAGGTTCACGTTTACTGGAAATCACCGCTCTGGACCGATGCAAATGGAAAGCAAAAAGCCTTTGTAAAAGAGACGACAACCATCCAAGTTTATCGTGCAGAAGAAGACATCCGCAAGGTAGACTTCCAGATTAATCTGCTTGCTCTGGAGGATGGTGTTCGTATCGGTGGTTCCGAAGACGACAAGGGCTACGGCGGTTTCACAACAAGAATACGATTGCCCGAAGGCCTTTCTTTCACTGGCTCCAACGGTCCTGTAGAACCAAATAGATTGTCCGTAGAAGCTGACCCTTGGCTGGACTTCTCAGGCGATTTCGATGAGGATGGCAAGGTGAGCGGCTTGGCAATACTATGTCATAATTCCTCGCCTGGCTATCCCCAGCGATGGATACTTAGGAGAAAGGCAAGTGCCCAGAATCCTGTTTATCCTGGCCGTCACCCGATTTTGCTGTCTCGCGAAAAACCACTCGTGTTACGTTATCGCCTCATTATCCACCGCGGCAACGTCCGCCACGTAAATCTTGACAAATTACATGCCGAATATAACAGCGAACTTCCCCCACTTTTCGACAAAAGATAGCGGTTTTTCCCCACCGGTTAGCAACAGCTATATAGAGTAGATATCTGAATTTGCTCATCTTTGTTGTTAGCGAAAAAACACAGGTTTTCGAATGCCGGATTCAATGGCCGGCACGCTCCCTTAGCACTTGTTATTTGCGCATATTCGTCTCTCATTTGCACGGCGACATCACCGTGGAGCCGCGTCTAACCGCTCATTGCTGCTATAATCCCCAGATTCGAGACGGTCTCGAATTTATCCAGGTTTTCGACTCTAAGCTTAATGAAGCGTACGCTTGTATTCAGATCAAAAGTCTTTTGCGAGATCTGCCCTGGCTCGCAAGTAATGTCTATAGTAAACAAGTCGGCGCTGTCGTAGATCAGACCATCGGTGCTCGAGACTATGTGAATGCGTATGCCCTGCTTAGCATTTTTGCTGTATGTGCATTGGGCAGTCAGGGCCGAGCGCGTGACATTGCTTAAGCCCAGAGGAGGGCAGTCATCGAGCACTGTCGTTCTCCCGCCATCAAGTGATGCCATGTTCAGCACGGGCATTCTCAGACTAAAAGGCCTCTGTGTGGTAAGCACTTCCACTCCAATGTGCTCGACCGTCAATCCCGTGTCGATATACCGCAATGTGTTGTACACATAATGGAAAGGTGATTCCCAAAGCGCATGGACCTCAGCAAAAGCTGAGGTATTCGGGCAGTTTTCCCTTGGAATTATGGGATTGGCATTGTACTTGATGAAGCTGCGTCCATCAAAGCTGTAAGCGTAGCCGATACTTTCGAGCTTCTTCCATTTCGTCCCGCTATAGAAGCAGTGGAACACGCCATCGTGATGTAGAACCCCCGGTTCTGAGAAACCGCCGTCATCCCACGCTCCCCAATCGCCTGCAGCAATGACGGGATTCCCTTTGTATTCCTCCCACGGACCTTCCGGTTTGTCCGCTACACTCAGGCAGATCGGACCTTGGTCAGGACTGGAACCATGAACAGGATATAGGTCGTACATGTAGTACTTGCCATTGACTTTGAAGACACTGCTCAAGTAGCTTCTTGCTTTGTTTCGGAAAACAGGATTACCTTCATACTTCTTCCATGGCCCCAATGGATCGGAGGCATAAGCAAGTCCGCACTTGAAATTACCCGAGTACCACATGTAATACTTGTCGCCTTGTTCTTTGAGGATTGCCGCGCAGGCTACCCAGCGATCGTCCCAACTTCCTTCAGGCCCCAAATCCAGGATTGGATTGCCCTGGTATTTCTTCCAGGGACCAAGTGGGCTCGATGCGGTGGCCACGCCAAGCCTGTAGCGGTGCGGCCAGTCTTTTTTGTTGTCAGAAATTCCATGATAATACAAATAATAAGTGTCCTCATCCTTGAATATTTCCGACACCTCAATAGCGGCGCCGTCCCAAGCCTCTTCCTGGCCCTGCGTCAAAATTGGGTTGGGACCGGGAATATGAATGAATGGACCGTGTTCAATAAGGTCATTTCGCCAAGCCGGTCCCGGGGCGGATTCGCCGGCATAGGCCGGGCCAGAAAACCCCGCCCAACAGATGACCGTGCAAATCAGCCAAATCCTCACACGATTGGAAGCCTCAATAGATTCTTGGGGTCTTTTCCGTGCCACAGTATGGTGATTCCGAAAATTCACTTTCTTTTCTCCTTGAAAGTAGCTGTTCTTTCCAGAAAAATCTGACTGCCTGCAGAAACGTGCCTTTGCTACACATACTCTGCTCAACAACTATTGCAGGACATCTTGGCTGCAATAATATCCTAAGAGGCCACCATAGTCCAGATTTCTTTGCGAGCGTTCGCATTTTGGAACTGGCGATTCCTTTTAGAGGTAGTTTTTGATTATACGTGGTCTGGTGAGGTGACAAGAATAACCAGTACAACAATATTTTGCATGGATTCTTCTTGAGGTAAGATGACTTATTTGGTATAAACAGTTGGGCACTCTGTGGATTTTGGCCTTCTGGTCAACAGAATCCTTGTGGCTTTCTGGTAGAGGAGTTACCGCGCGAAGTGCAGAGCAGCAACGAGAACTCTGTTCTTCGTAGTGAAGATTTTTGCATTTTAGTCAGCTGCTCATATTGAGCTTTTGAAGGAAGAAGGTAATGTCAAATCGAAAAATTGACCTGGGCAGACATAGAATGTCTTGAAGGTAGAAATTATTGTCATTTGTTTTGTTTGTTTGAAGTTGTTCGAGACAGGCGTAAGCAGTGGTAGAGATTTGTTGTTTGTTGAAAACAACGAGTGTTTTAGCGTGTAGCCAAAGCATGGTTTTATTAACCTTACTTATAGGAGAGACTATTATGTGTAGGAAATTAATTTGTTTGGTTTGTTTTTCTTTAGTGCTGGGACTAGTGGGTAATGTCTCAGCTGCTACCGTGCGTTGGACCGCTGGTGGCCCAGACGATCTCTGGAGCACGGTGCTAAACTGGGATGCCAGCGCAGGTCCCACCAATGCCGACAAGGTCGTAATCCAGATGGTCCCCGGTCCCACTGTCGCGAACCCAGATGCAGTGGCTCACCGCCTAATCGTTGGAGATCAGGACGCCGGCGGTCCCCTGACGGTCGATGGTGGCACTCTTACGACAGTTAACTGGCTTATATTAGGCTGGCAGCCGGATGGTGAGGGGACAATTGATATGAATAGTGGCACCATTACTGTTGGTGGTAACCTGTGGATTGGGCGTGATGGCACAGGTACCCTAAATATGAACGGTGGCACTATTACGGTTGGGGGTACGTTCGCGATCGCACATAATTTTTCTACTGCTGTAGGTCATGTGAATCTAAATGTTGGGACTATCACCTGTCCTGTTTTTGCTATGAGCGCGGCTGGTGGCGTCGGCACGATGGACATCAGAGCCGGGACGCTGATAATAGACGGCGATGCTCTCTCGACCGTTCAGGGATACATCGACAACGGCTGGATTACCGCCTATGGCGGCAACGGCACGGTGCAGTTGGATTATGACGTCACGAATGAAGGCAAAACCATGTTGAAGGCTACCCATCTGCTTAATCCGAATCCGACCGACGGTTCGAGCGTAAGTGCTGACTCTAACCAGCTTCAATGGACGTTACCTGATCCAAACCTCCCGGGAGGCGTCGTAACCTGTGATGTCTACTTCGGCACTAATCCCGACGTCGAGGCCAACCCCAAAGTCGTCATTCGCCAGGCGGTTGAGTCAGTATCAGTTACGCTGGCCTCTCTAACGACTTACCATTGGGCACTTGACCTATACGACTCCAGCGTCAGCGACACTGATCCGGTTATGCTAAGCCCTGTTTTCACCTTCAACACTGAGAACCAGGCTCCGGTGGTAGATGCCGGCGAGGATGTAGCCACCTGGCTGACGGACGGCACCGTAGATATCGAACTCACCGGAACAGTCTCGGATGACGGGACGCCGGAGTTTTACACCGTCTTATGGACCGTGCAGAGTGAACCCAATGCAGGCGATGCCGTGTTTACGCCCGCCGGTGCCGGTCAGGAAGCCGTTACCGTGACATTGACGGCCTTGGGCCAATACGTGTTGACACTTGAAGCCAATGACGGGGAGCTAACCGGCGTCGATACAATCACGATCAATGTTTTCAACGATAGTTGCGAAGCCGCGAAGTCATTGCCCGATTTCGAGCTGTTGCCCGGGGACCTAAATGGTGACTGCGTAGTCAATGATCTGGACCTGGCCATATTGCAGGATCACTGGCTTGAGTGTAATGCCTTAGACTGCACTGACCAAGGGCTCTGACACCTGATGGCGTTTATCAGGTGCGACGTATTTGTGTGAAGGAATTTACGAAACAAGTCGAGGGTGTTCGGCGTGAGGTGTTGGACATCCCGACTTGCTCTTCCATAGCACGAACACCACAACCAGGCCAGTCCACACAGGTGTCCACTGGGCGTGTCCACTCTGAAAAACGCCATCCAGCAACCGTTGAAATTCAGAACTGGTGAAATCCTTGGATCGCTAATTATGCGGGATGGGATATGGTGACATACGTAGAGCTTAGTGTATTTTTGGCCTGCGTCACAGGCGTGAGCCTCGCTGCGGCACGCGATGCGAATGCCAGCCCAATCCCACGATGGGAGACCAATCAGGCCGCCATGACCGCCCCTGGGTCTGCACGTAGCAGAATTACAAGTTAAATGGAAATACCTGGTAATATGAATGAGTTTGAGATTAATCGTCGCGATTTTCTGAAAACAACGAGCTTGGTAACAAGCGGTTTATTCTTGCCCAATTCTGCCTTTGCGAAGGCTGACGCCAAGTGTGAGCGGGTTCTGAAGGCCTTCATCGTCAGCGATGCCCATTTCGGTTGGAGCGGCAATGATCAACCTGCCATCGAGAAACAGAATGCGGCCATGGCCACCATAATGAAGAAGTTTCCTGACCTGGATGTGCTCATCGATACCGGCGATGCGCATCACGGCCGCTCCACCAAGAAGGACTGGGGTGATTGGATGGACGTCATCCCTGGCGGTTGCAGGGAGAAGATGTTTTACTACACCACCGGCAATCATGAAGTTATGAAGTATAACCTGTATGATGCTGAACGCCATGTCAGCGACTTGGGCAGCCTCACCTGCCGCCCCTATTACAGCTATGACATCAAGGGCATTCACTTTGTCTCTGCACCCCAACTCATCCAAGTGAACTATGTGCCGCAAGAGCTCCTGGACTGGCTCAAGCTGGATCTGGAGGTACATAAGGGCAAAACGACCATCATCCTCAGCCACAATGAACTGAGAGGGACAACGCGATGGTTCGACAGTGTCATCTATCGACAGGTGGCCAATTCAAAAAAGGTTTTTGCGGTGTTGGATGCCTATCCCCAGGTAGTGGCATGGTGCCACGGCCACAACCATACCTATGAAGTGGTGAAAAGGGGAAATCGGTTCTTCGTCTCAAATGGCAGAATCGGCGGCTTCAATCCGCCTGGCCGCTGGGTCAAGGAGTACGGAAACAAGAGCTTTGGCAGGGACCACCTCGGCGGCATATACATCGAAGTAAGACCCGACCGCGTGGCCGTCAAATGCTACAGCGCTACGAAGGACAAGTTCATTGCAGAGATGACACAACAAGAGCTGGGTCCCACTGGTGGCACAGTAGATCACCTTTCACAGGAGCTCCGGTTGAGCACCTCGCTCAATATGTCTGAGCCGCCCGCTTACAGTTACGGTATGGGCGGCGCGCGGGATGGCTCGCGCATTTCGTCCATACGCCACCACGCATTGCATGAAACCGAAGGCAGCCGCAAACTTTACATAACCGGCTGCGATGATGCTGCTATAAACGAAAATTATGACTTCACCGCCTATTCAGCAAAATCCGGCCAATTCAATAGAATTCTATCTGCCTGGAGAATAGAGAGTGGCGAATATGACGCGGGAAGCACAAGCGGCTTTAAAGGTGTGGAATCCAACGAAGATCCAGGGATCCGTCTGCCAAGAACAGAAGAAGACAACTGGCTATATGCACCTGGCAGCGGACAGGCAATGCACCAGTATTATGTGTGTCCGCCGGGCAGGGAGTACAAGATCCTCATGCAGGCTAAGTGCAGCAGCGGCGATCTGGCCGGCATCAAGTTCGAAGCAAACGTGTATCATGACAACGACCAGTTCCCACAAAAAGTCTTTACCGCGAGCAGTCCCGACCAGAAGATCACAAGTGCAACCGGGGAAATTTCCTGGAGCTTTTTTGTGCCTGAGCTTGGAAAAATAGATACAATTTACAAGAATCCAAATTCAGAAGGAGAGCTGCTTCTGTCTTTCCGGGTTTTTATCCCCGCCCACTCCTCTAACGATGTGATCATCGACTATGTCAAGCTCATGTTTGCCGACGCCGGAGCAGGTACACGCAACGCCAAAGTAATCGAAAATGGTAAAGCCTTCAGCCACAATGGTGGTTTGAGCAAAGCAAATATAGCATCTTTTTCATTGCCGCTCAAGCAGTCGCAAAGGAGTGTCTATGAGTTGGGTGCTGATGGAAGCCGCAAGCTCACTTGGCTGGTGAAAGAAAGCGGCATCAAATGGCAGGTGCGCAACGCCCCACTCAGCTTCCAGGATGGCAAGCTGGTTATTGGCGGATTGAGAAATGATTTTCAAGCCAAAGAAGAGGTGATTATTGTACCGTGCATGCCCATCTCAACTCCTTATGTGCACCGCCTGCGTCATGTAAAAGGTGCTGTCATAACGCCCATGGGAGAAAAAGACGGCAACCATATAGAAATATATGTAAAGGGTACAAGCAAAGCGAATGCAGAAATCGACATTTTCACTGATGAGCGGCCCAAGAATGTCATCGGCGTACAGAATTACCGTCTAAATGACAGCATACTTACGCTTGTGGTGAACAAACCTGGCCAGATGAAGGTTACCTTTATGCCCAATGCATAAACTCGATTACCATAGGAGATGACCCATAGGGTACGTTTATTCATAGAAAGCGCCGGCCAAGACCCGTCTGATCCAAAACGACAAAGTGTTTGATGAAAACAACTTTGTTCGTTAGGCTACTCTGAGCACTCGTTAGAATCCTGCCACTGTCAGGTTAGATCAGGCGAGAGGTGGGCGATGTCAACGACCACAAAGAAAGAACTTATCGACCGAATTGCTCAAAACACTCAGGCCAAGCATGTGTTGGTTAAAGCTACAGTCCAGAACTTCCTCGACGAAGTCGTCTCCGAGCTTGCCAAAGGTAATCGCTTAGAGTTCCGAGATTTCGGAGTTTTTGAAATTGTCACGCGTGCAGCAAGGATGTCGCACAATCCGAAAACTATGGAACAAGTTCATGTTCCAGCCAAGCGAGTAGTGAAGTTCAAAACGGGTCGGTTAATGAAACAGAAACTGAATGGTCGCGTGGCAAGTGAGTAGAAGTTGCTCCAACATGTCCCTCAAATTCGTGCACCAGTCCCATTCGCTTTTCGGCCCAGTTAGGGTGCACGAAGCGCCCCTAAAATGGCCCCATTTCCGCGGCTCCAGGCCTACAACCTTTGTACAACTCTAAAAGCCGTTATCTCCAAATTCCGTGAAATCCCCTTTCCATAAGCCCTGTGCCATCAGTGCCTTACAGAAATCACAAAAATTGGTCACGTTTTCAATGTCCGTTGTGACACAGAAATCATTGGAACATTCTTCGCTTAATATGATAACAAACATTGAAGTATCGTTGCCAGGCCATCCATTATGGTTTTGAATGCAAATGCGCTGACAGTTGCTGTATAGCTGCCTGAGAAATCTACCAGCAAACAGCAGATGCTCCCGACTCCGGGACATTGTTATCGAAAAACCTTTACTGCAAACACTTGAAAAGGTAGAATAAACGTTCGATTTTTTGCTTTTGTCTGCATCTTGTCCGAAAGCAAGACCATATTTATGGCCCAACCGCACGGCAGACTGCCCTTGGGTCTGGTCTTGCAAATGTCAACGGAGGTTTACAGCTTCGAGTATAGGACCGATGAGATTCGATTTATAGAGTTTGGAAATTTGAAAAGGACACAAATGTGACAACTGTTGCCAAAAAATTTGCAGAAACGCTTCAAGAGCTCGGTGTCCGGTATGTGTTTGGTGTGCCAAGCGGAAGCTGGGTGGATTATATGGAGGCTTTGCGGGACACCGATGGTATTGAATTCGTTCTCGTGAGCAATGAGGCCAGCGGCGGTTTCATGGCCGACGTATGTTGGCGGCTCACCGGGACACCAGCGGCCTGTTTTGGAACGTTTGGTCCGGGAGCGTGCAATCTGACCACAGGTGTAGGCTGCGCCTTCCTCGACCGGTCAGCGATGCTGGCATTTACAGATGAAATGTCCGATGTCATGCTGCACCGAGTGACGCAGATGAATATTGACCACCAGACGCTCTTTCGTTCGATAACAAAACGGACAACTCGGCTGAAACCTGACAGTGTGAAGAAAATCCTTTACCAAGCTATGCAAATGGCAACCTCTGAGGTGCCTGGGCCGGTACATATCGGTCTTCCATCCGGCATGAGTGCGTCTGAAGCGGCTGATGAAGAAGTGAGACGGCAGCCTGCAAAAGGGCCTCCACCGCCAGACACGGCTTCTCTGGACAAAATGGAAAAGCTGTTCACTGAAGCTCGCAAGCCGGTTCTGGCATTGGGAATCACGTCTATGCGTGCCGGCATTCGGCCTCTGGTGCTGAAAGTGGGGGAAAAATATCAGGTACCGGTTGTCCTGACGCCTATGGCTAAAGGTATGGTTCCCGAGGACCATACCTCGTATGCCGGGGTGTTGGCTCATGCCTTAGCCAATCAGGTGGGAGAAACCCACCAGCAGGCTGATTTGGTCGTGGGGATCGGGTACGACCCGATAGAAATCAACTATGAAGACTGGATCCCTAACGTTCCATTGCTGAATATCAATACGGTGCCGGCAGATTTGGACCAGACTAAATATACTCTCGCTTGTGATGTCGTGGGTGACTTGAAATGTGCTTTGGAGCGGCTTGCCACCATTGAGCATAGTAAAAAAAAGGACTGGGATATGGAAAGGCTCGCCCAACGCCGGAAGAAGATGTTTGAGGACCTTCGCCCTGGTCCCGGAAGCTTCGGGCCGCGCGCAGTGCTATCCTCTCTACGGGAGATACTTCCGGAAAATGGTATAATGACCTGCGACGTGGGAGCCCATTTACACCTCATAGGTCAGGCTTGGCGCACGCCTGCTCCGGAGCTTCAGTTGATGACTAATGGCTGGTCGTCTATGGGATTTGGCATTCCTTCGGCGATTGCGGCCAAACTTTGCTTCCCTGACCGTTCCGTAGCCTGCGTCGTTGGAGACGGTGGCTTTTTGATGATGGTCGGCGAGATGGCTACGGCTATGCGGCTTGGGACCAAAGTTGTGTTTGTGCTTGTGACAGACAGGAATCTCTCGCTGATTCGTCTCAAGCAGCAGCGCAAGGGCTATGAACGCTATGGAACACTGCTGCATAACGATGGCTACGCTTGGAGCCGGAACTTCTTTGGTGTTCCAGTGTTTGAAGCGAGAACGGCGGATGAGTACAGGGCGGCCCTTGAAGATGCCTTTGCGGCAAACAGCCCGGTCATTGTGGAGGCTTTTGTAGATACTAACGATTATGACGAACTAATTCTGAAAGGCAATAAATGATGGAGAGCACCAAAATTGTTTTGTGTGGACTTGGTGGTGTCGGCAAAGAGCTTGTGCAACTGCTGGCCGACCGCGGTACTGAAATTGAGAAAAAATACGGACTACGTTTCGTCCTTACCGCAGCTGTGGATATAGGCGGTGCTGCTACAACAACCGGCGATAACGGCCTTCCGGCGGCAGAACTCCTTGCCCACCTTCGTAGGGGAAAGGCCGTTGAAAACTTCGGCGAGTTTGGCCAGCCAGGCCTTACGGGTGCGGAGGCAATCCAGCGGGTATCTGCTAACGTACTGGTCGAGGCGACGCCTACGAATCTGACCGATGGTGAACCGGGCAAAACGCACATCTTTACCGCAGTGGAAAAGGGTATGGATGTAGTCAGCGCCAACAAAGGACCTGTCGTGCTGTTCTATAAGGAGCTTCACGAATTGGCCCAAAAGAACAACTGCCGTTTGCATATCAGCGCAGCTACAGCAGCCGCACTTCCTACGCTTGATGTAGCGCGGGTTTGTCTGGCTGGTACCCGTGTGCTTTCGGTGGAGGGCATCCTGAACGGGACGACAAATTATGTTCTCTCGCGAATGAAAGAGCAGGGCTGTTCCTATGATGTGGCTTTGAAGTCGGCCCAAGAACTGGGAATTGCTGAAACCGACCCGAGCTATGACGTGGAGGGAAAAGACACAGCGATCAAAATGGTCTTAATCTCAAATCGAATCTTTGGCATGTCGTCCGGAATCAAGGACATAAAGGTCAAGGGAATTACAAAGATAGGGCTGGAAGATATTTCGAGGGCCACGAAAGATGACAAAGTGATCAAGCTGATTGGCTCTGTCGAGTTGGTCGATGGAGAAGTACAACTTAGCGTGGCGCCTAAGTTGCTGGACAAAGACCATCCCCTCGCATCTGTGAATGGGTCTGAAAAGGCGATAAGTTACATGACCGACACCATGGATAGGATTACGGTGATGGGCGGAAAAAGTTCTCCAGTCGGTGCCGCCGCTGCGCTCTTGAAAGACCTGATTAACGCGCACACGAAAAGCTCATGACCGGTCGTTATACACATTCGGTCGGTGCAGATAAACTTCTACCGGAGGTTCAAAATGAAAAAAGGTTTTTATGCTGTTCTTGTGGCAACTGCAATGCTGGTGCTGATTGGGACAGAGAGCGGCTGGGCCAAGGTACGTCTGATTATTGACGAGGATGATGTAACGGCGTTTACCGGCCAGTCAACCGCTGTGCCCAATGGTTTGACAAAGACGTCGGATGGCAGCTACATTTTTTTCGAGACGACAGATGATGCCATTCTCCGCTATAATCCAGATAGTGGAAAGTTTACCAATATTGCTGCGGAGTCTGCACTTGCATCGGCTGCTACAGGTTCTGATTCTGCAAACATAACCGGCTGCGATCTTGAAGTGGATTCCTCGGACAATGTATATGCAATGGTAGGGGCCCTGGGTAAGTATTATGTTTTGCGTGTGCCACACAGTAATCGCGGATTTCAAAAGCCGGAGAAAATCCTGGAACTACCCCAGGGCAAACTTTATGCATACGAACTTGAAATCGACCATGCCAATAATAAATTGGTGATGTTAATGGACACGTACGATAACAAAGACGATGCGACGCGTAACGGCATCTACACTTTTGATATTACCGGCAAGATTCCCGGTGACCCAAACGACTTGGTCAAATTGGCTACTTTCGGGAAGATTGCTGCTGGGGTAACGCCGCCTCTGATACCGGGCAAGGACCAAATCGGCGGAACAGGTCTTGCTATTGAGGCAGGATACGCCTACTGGCATTTGACTGTTGGACCGCCCCAAGGCCACGGTGCAGACGGTGACCTTGTACGAGTCAATATGGCCACCGGAAACGTAAGCGTATTCCTGGAGAGAAACAAAATTGTCAAAGACATTGCTCCTGATGGGGTTGGTGCTGATGGTAATTTTTACTTTACCACATTCGCCGTTGACGGCAAGAACCTGTTTATGCTTGTAAATGTTGGTGTTTGTGACCGCATGCAAAATGTGTACCACTACGAAATCACCGATGATAAGCCAGTTTTCAAAGGGATGGCTGCTTCAGTCGAAGAGCTTCTGGTCGCCGGTGACTCTCTCGGAACGCCAATTATTGTTTATAGTCCGGAGTGCGAAGCACGAAGTGGCAAATTTTACATATTCACTGCAAGTAACCTGAAGGAGAACCTCCTGGAGATCATGCCTGACGACGGTGAGCCATCTCCTATTCGAGTTGCAATTTATAAAGGCCCTGCCGGCAGCGGCGGTAAAGTGCCCGACGCCCTGGAGGGATATTCAGACGTAATGGTCCAGCGGGTTTCCCCGGAAGATATACAGAACGGCATCTTGAGTGATTTTGACGTATTGATACAACCAGGCGGTAGTGGCAGCAAACAGGCAGAGGCCCTGGAGGACAAAGGGCGTCAGGCTGTTCGGAACTTTGTTAATGGCGGGGGTGGTTATATCGGTGTTTGTGCGGGGGCTTTTCTTGCATCAAGCGGTTATTCCTGGTCCCTGCACATAATCGATGCCATCGTAATCGAAAGAGCGCACTATGCTCGCGGTAACAGCACCGTAAAAATTGAATTATCACCCGAAGGCCGGCGAATTCTCGGATACACCGTTGAACCTGTTGACGTGTATTACGCACAGGGCCCTGTTCTGGCACCGGCAGGAAAATTGGACCTTCCCGACTACAAAACTCTGGCATTTTATAGAACAGGAACGTCCCGCAATGGTGCGCTGGAGGGCGTGATGTGCGGCTCGCCGGCCGTCATCGTCGGTGAATGTGGAAAGGGGCGTGTTGTTTGCATCAGCCCGCATCCTGAAAAAACACCTGGGCTTGAATACTATATCTACCGCGCGGTCCGCTGGGCTGCCGGAGAGCATACAGGGACAGCTTCTTTTTCCCTACGGTAAACCAAAGGCTGGTAAGATGTTAAAAAGAAGAGCTATTATATTTTTAGCGATATTTGCATTCGCTGTTTCTATTTATATAAAAGCCTGCGGCGCCTGCACTATTGGCGTAGCTTCGGGCCGGGCGACCTCTGACCAAAGGCCTATGATATGGAAAACACGAGACACATCCAAAAAGAATAACGCTGTAATTTATAATACTTCCTTCAAATATAAGTTCATTTCCGTGGTTAACGCGGGAAGCACCGCTGTATGGCAGGGACTGAACGAACGTGGATTTGCAATATTGAACTCGCTGTCCAAGGATATTTCAGGTGACAGTTCATCGGGGATGGGTAATGGTTCCTTTATGCGGCATGCGCTGGGTAACTGCGTTACGGCATCTGACTTTGAGCGGCTTCTCGAAGAGACGAATGATTCCGGCCGAAAGACCAGGGCGAATTTTGGGGTTTTGGATGCGACCGGCGCTGTGGCAATTTTCGAGGCAACCGATAACAAATACTGGAAATTTGATGCCAATGACCCAAACGTTGCCCCGAAAGGCTATTTGCTTCGTTCAAATTTTGCTTTTAACGGTTCCGGAAAAAACGGCATCGAAGGATTGTACAGCGCCGAACGTTACCAAAGAACAAACACACTCGTTAACGGCTTTTATTCCGCCGGCAATCTGAACTACAAAAGTATCCTCCGCACACAAATGCGGGATTTTTCAGACGAGGCATGCAAGCCGATTTCCGTTCCATTCTCCGGGAAGTTCGATTCGGACAGTCCCCACGGCTATATTAAGTGCGACAAGAGCATTTGTCGTTCTTCGTCGGTTTCCGCATCGGTAATTGTTGGTGTCCTTCCCTTAGAGTCGGCCAAGCTTAGCACTATGTGGACAATTTTAGGCCAGCCGGCTTGTTCCATTGCTGTACCGTACTGGTCTGTTGGCGAAACGCCGGCTGAGGCTCGCGGCCCCAAAACCGCTCGGCTTTGTGCCGTTGCTTTGAAGATAAAATCACTGCTTTTCGATTACAAAGATAATAAATACATCGATTCGTACAAACTGCGCAACGGAAGGGCCGGTGGATTGTGGGCGATGACGTTTCCGGCGGAGGACAGAATTTTTGAACAGGCCGGCAAGAAACTCATAAAATGGCGCAGGGACGGACCGAATATCAGCGAGATGGTGGCAACAGAATCCGCACTTGCCGCCGATGCAATGTCTGTACTCGAAAGGGCTTATGTTGAGTTAAAAATTCTGGAGCTGGATGAAGAAAAATCAGCAGAACCAATCATGGAACTCATAAAGAATTAACTTTTTCGCTCTCAGTTAATACCCGGCAGCTGCGCCGCTTTTGCGCGGGTCAGCCTGGCCGGTAAGGAGCCCTGTTTTAGGGTCGATGAGAACACCTTGAGCATTTCCAATACTTGTTCTACTGGCCAGAGTATGTCCGAGCTTCTTGAGTTGTGCAATTGTTTCCTCTGAAAAAGCTCCTCTTTCGTATTCTATTCTATCGGGCAGCCACTGGTGATGAAAACGTGGAGCAGTAACCGACTGCTGTACAGTCATACCGTGATCCACAACGTTCATAATGCACTGCAGAACCGTTGTTATTATCGTTGGCCCTCCCGGTGAACCGATTACCATGAAATTCTTGTCGTTTTTCGTAACAATCGTGGGCGTCATCGAGCTCAACATCCGCTTGTTTGCTTCTATCGCATTTGCATTGCCGTACACAAGACCCGCCGAATTCGGCACACCTGTTTTTGCACTAAAGTCGCCCATCTCATTGTTTAACAGAAATCCTGCTCCCTCGACGACAAGATAACTACCATAACTTCGTTCTAAAGTTGTGGTCACCGCAACAGCCATACCATTTTTATCGACTATGGAATAATGCGTTGTTTCATCACTCTCATAGGGCACCCGGGTTACGTCACCGCAGGTCACCTGGGCACTTGCAGTTGCGTGTGATGGGTCGATGTCTTTGGCTCTGATATCAGCATACCTTTTTGAAGTCAACGTTTTGACCGGAACCTCAACAAAATCAGGGTCAGCGATATACTCAGCCCGGTCGGCAAACACACGCCGTTCAGCTTCTGCCATAAGATGAACGGTCTTGGCGGTATTCCAGCCTGATGCGCTGATATCGTACCTTTCAAGGATATTCAAAATTTCTATCAAACTAATTCCCCCTGAACTTGGAGGTGCCATAGAAACAATACCGTATCCTCTATATGTGCCTGTAACCGGCGTCCGTTCGAGACAACTGTAATTCTCAAGGTCCTCATGCGTTATGATTCCACCGTATTTCTCCATGGTTTTAACGATCAGCTCTGCCACTGTTCCCTTATAAAAGCCGTCTCGTCCCTGTCTGGCTATGGCTTTAAGAGCTTTTGCAAGGTCCTTTTGCACCCAGAGCTCACCCGCTTCGTATCGGGACCCATCCGGCTTATTAAAGACTGCATCAGATGGTGGGAACATCTTGAACTTCTCTCCCCCCATCGGTCGGTCAAGTATCCATCCTTTTTCTGCAAGTTCCGTGGCTGGCCGAAGGACCCCTTCCCTGCTCATAGTACCGTATTTTTCCAGAGCATACATTGTCCCGGCAACAGTACCGGGAACTCCCACAGCAAGAGCACCATCTCTGGTCAAGTGTTTGATGACGTTGCCTTTTTCGTCAAGATACATATCACGATACGCTTTTTCCGGCGCTTTTTCACGGTAATCAATTGCAGCAGTCCGGCCGCCAGGCGTTCGAATAACCATAAATCCGCCACCGCCGATATTTCCCGCCCCGGGGTGTACCACAGCAAGCACATAGGATACCGCCACCGCCGCATCAACGGCATTGCCGCCCCTTTCCAGGATATCCGCTCCTGCCTCAGAGGCCAACCTGTGCGCACTAACCACAACACCATTTTCAAATGTACCCGGCGGCAGGTGTTTTTCGCAAGAATAATGGTCCCTCAAACATCCGCTTGTTATCCAGGACATGCAAAGCAAAGCTAAGATTATCAGCCCGACGCGAATTGCGGAATACTTCTTCATATTAACTCCTCTCTACCGCTTCATCTCACTGATTACTTCTAACGTGAGCATTGTTGTCATTAAACGTCTTTTCGTCAATCATGCCGAAACCCGAAGCAATGATAGTTGTGCCAACCAGGTCACCAGTAACATTACAGCATGTATTTCCGACATCAAGGACAGGCCATATAGATGTCAAAATCGGTATTATGATGACGGTAGGCAAGCCGATCGTTTGGAGAAGTATCGTTGACATAACAATCCCTGCGCCCTTGACACCGGCCGTACCAATGGAAAGGGCAAGCCCGACGAACATAAACTGGAACATACGCCCCGCGGTGATAGGTACATGATACAAGTTACAGGAAAATACGGCGATACAACCGATGCACGCTGCCATACCATCCATATTCACCGTAGCACCCAACGGCAGTGTGAAGCCCCAGACTTTTTCAGGCGCGCCTAAGTTATCTTCCGCTACTCCCATAGAAACAGGCAGCGTAGCACCGCTGGAAGTCGTGCTGGCGGCTACAAGCATAGCCGGCGCGATATTGCGATAGAATCGAAGAGGATTGAGTTTGCCTAAATATCTAATCAATATCGGGTAAAGAAAAACCAGGAAGAGAAATAGCGCCAGATATTGAGAAAGAATAAACCTACCTACTTCCCGAAGCATATCAAAACCCATTGAAGCAACCATATTGGCAGCCAGTGCCAGTATGCCATAGGGGGCAACCTTCATAACAAACCCTGTAATCCTGATCACCAACGCGGCGCCGTCACTGGCTAATACAACTAATCTTTCACCCTTTTTCCCCATCGCCAGCAGAGTTATGCCCACGATTATTGCAAATGCGATAATCTGAAGCATGTTGGCTGTTGCCAAAGCTTCAATAGGATTCTTTGGAATCCAATGAACTAAATTATCGATGAAACTAAACTCCTCAAATTTCTCCGGTGTCTTTGAAAGGTCTATTACGACCCCTTTGCCAGGCTGCAACAATAACGCTATGCTCATTCCCACAGCGCCTGCAACCAGTGACGAAAGAGCGTAATAGAGTATCGTTAGTCCGCCGAGAGAACGTAAGGACTTCACGTCATCCAATTTCGTAATACCACTTATCAGAGTCAGGAAAGTCAAGGGTACGATCAACATCATAAGCAAGCGAATGAAAATGTCCCCAATCGGCTGGATAACAGTTACTTTCTCACCAAAAACAAGCCCGAGAATAATTCCTACAACGATACATATAAAGATTTGGGTGTAAAGTTGTTGTCTAAACCACCATTTCATAGAACATCCTTTTTGCTATATGTTTCAAAGATTTAGAGCACTTACGCCGACCTACCGTCATTTGGAGTACGAGTTAATGTGAGAGGATTGTCCACATTTTTATCCGTGCATTATGCCAAACTCCGTTACGCTCTGCCCGCCGCAGTCCAACTTCGCGTAAAGGAATCCAGGGTCATATACTCCAGAGTCGGCGGGCCAAGGCGCCAATGACAATTGTAGTACAAACGACGTGTTTCGACAAGTGGCTTCAGTAAATACAACTGTCCCAACGGCAAGATCGTTAAAAACGCGTATGAATAAGTATATCCTACGGTCGCAGTTGTGCTTGTCAAGCGATCATCGGACCAGTGCAATATTGAGGGTGCATGTCATCTTTGTAGGTAGATTTTTCAGGCTGCCAGGGGCTTCTTTTCCCATAGTTGCTCCCACCTTTCGTTCAGCCAGGTTATTCGTAAGGCTAATATAGATGAAGAGCCCAGCCGATTCCATATCATCCCAGACTGCTTAAGACGTTTACCAACAACATATTTGCACGCACCTTCCACCGCACCGGAGCCTATATCATAACCTTTTTCACGAAAGACATCGTAACGCATTTGTTCTTCGTTAGTCGAAATATAGCGAATCAAGCCAGATATTGCCCGGCGTTTGGCACCTCTGTGTTTCTTGCGTTGCTCTTTCAAATCATCCAATAATTTTTTTGTCCAGCCATCCCACAATAAATCTGAACATTGATGAACCCATTTTTCGGTCACTTTTGTACCTTCGCCAAAAAGTGCTTTGCCGCAATCCCATATATGCTCACTTGCATAATACCAATCAATGATAAATGTAGAACGACCAAAATGTTTATGTCTTTCGTTACGAATCCAGGGAGCACCATCGCCCAGAAAAATGACTTCCTTAGCTTGACGTAAACCGCAGCGACAAGACTCAAGCCAAAGATGCCAACCAAAAGTTTCGGAATTATCAAACCGACCTACATAACAACTTTTCCTGTCCTTACGCTCATCTTCGGAGTAAATCACACCTATCTTGTACTCATGCCAACTATCAGTTTCATGCACTGTAATGCCATCTGCGGCTATATACAGCCTCTTAGGCGTTATCCTTGCTTTAGGAATGTCTCGGCTCTTACGGACATCGGCCAAATCTTCATCTGCCTGTTGCAAAACCACCGTACCGACTTGATGCGTCAACCTTTCAATCGTATTAGCTGAAACCTTTTGGCCAAAAACTTGCTCGATCTTTCGGGAGACCTGCTCGAAACTATCATCCACTGCCAGAAGACAACAGGCTTTGGCTAATCCCGGACTAAGTCGTTCTGTCCCCAAGCCGCTGGCAACATCATAAGGAAACAGGCTCTTTCGGCAGTCAGGACAATGATAATAAGCTCGCTCGAGATTTATCCATCCAAAAAGAGTGTGTATATCTCGTGGACGGTGCTGTACAAATCTCATTGAACCATCGCATCCACAAGCCATTGAACTGCCATGATACCCGTTTGGTTTGCAATTAACTATTCGTTGCAATAATCCTTGCCCCAGTAACCGCATCTTCTCTTCTATCAGCCCCTCCAGCGCCGCGAGGTCATGCCGTACTAATGCAAATTCTTCGCTGAAATACTCTTCCAATTGCTCTAAAATTTTGGTACCACCTCATAATATTGGTAAAGTCTTATTACGTTTATAACTATCAACGGCTGATTCCAGCACGCTGTTACGCTGCTCGGCCCAGTCCAGACGCTGAAGGTCGCTGACATGAACCGGATACAAAATATACTTCAAAACAGTCCATACTTCCTCGGCCAGGCCCAATGCCATCGCTGGTGTTTCGTCCAACAGCGAGTAATGCACCCTTGTCCAGTTGTACAAATCCCGCCACAGCCATATCGAATATTGCAGCATCACCTCCAGATGAGAGCCGTTGCGAGTACGTCTTGCCAGACGAGCCTGCTGGCCCCTTATTGTACCATTGAGTCGTTCCATATGAGAGGTATTGATTTTCCGGCCAATGCCCAGCTTTTGAATACGCTTTTCGATTTCTTTCTTTTTGCCAAACAATGCTTTTGTCGATACCTTCAACAAATTGCCTCGGCTGTCTCGAATTTTCTTCACAACACCGGCCTGCAAATCCGCAGGCGGTTTGAGACGGGGATACTTGAGTCTGCCTCTGCCGTTTCTGCGACGGCAGTGTTTGATTTGTCCAAAGACTTGCAAGATCGCCTGTGGATACGGCAAATGGTCGTCGATAAGAATCAACGGAGGGTCTTTGTCTTTGGAATACACAGACAACGAAGCGGTCAATTGCATGGCGTTTTTGTTCGGGCATATCGAGCCTCCTTGTAAAAATTGAGAAGTTGTCCGATAACATATCGGCCAAATGTCTTCAATATGCCTAATTTTGTTGTTATTCTTTACCAATATCATGAGTGAGAACCAGAGTTTTGGAAACTAAATGTCGAAACGTAAGTGAAGATCCGACCTCCGGCAGGTCAATTTACTCGATATGTTTAAAGACAGGATTTGTCCGGACTGTCTTGATTTTTGGATATGCGTTTTTTGTTGTCTTCTGTCTTTTAGGCTTTTCGCCTTATTTATCTTTTTCCTCAAGCAATCTTCTGAGGTATTCGTTTTCTCGGCGAGTCGCTTCAAGGTCAAAGACCTGGTATTTGATGCACACCCGCAGGTAATCCAGCGATTCCTGCAGACTATTGATACTCTTTTCAAGTTTCTTACGGTTTGCTTGTGCTTGTTTGGCAAGCTTGGCCAGCTTTCTATGTTGGGGGTTAGCTGTCTCTCCGAATTCCTTGACCAGTTCGTTAAGTTTGTCTTCCAGGTTTGTCTCGTCCATCACACTGTTCTCCTCTCAAATGCACTTTTTCTAAATCACCCTAAAATAGGGAGCCCCCACAGCCCCATACTTTATACATAGCAAAACCTATACCCGAATGTCTAAAAAGCGGTTTTCTGCCCAATTTCGCTGCCCACCCCTGAAAAACAGTCAATCAGAGGTACCCTCTGTGTCGTCCTTAAGTTTTGTTTCTTCTTTCCGAAAAACAGTCGTTATAGGGATTAAAACCCCGTGTTGCAGAAAATCAACGTTTCGAGTTTGTTCACATTTTCTCGCTGTAGATAACGACCGTATCATAAAACAGTTAGACTGATGTTGGCTATTGTAAACATTGCTGTTGATTTCTTGCCACAATAATGCCTTGCAAATACTATAAAGTAGGTTTTTTACTCTATGTGGCAGGATAGCCGCGATGCGAGCCTTGAAAGAGTCTATGTCGCAGCTTGTGCCTGATTACGACCTCAAGATAGCTCCGCTGGAAGAGAACGGCCAGGGACATGGAATGCGGCGGGCGCTTATTCACGCTCACAATTACAACACGCTTGAGAGGATGGGCGATTACCTTGTGGCTGCTGCCGTGGCCAATACGCTGCAGGCTAACGAGCAGAATATTATCTGGTCGCAGGGCAAGACATTCTTTACGGCTTCGAAAATCTGGTTCCAGCCGCCGTACTACGTGGACCAGATGATTGCACGAAACTTTGTGCCCAACGTGCTCAAGACCCAGTTTGAAAGCCCAAGAAATGCTCTTGACGTAACAGCTGAAATCGGTGATACGTAAAAAGAACAAAGGCTGTGAGCGAAAATTACTCACAGCCTTTGTTTGTGCAAATCAGATATTCCACGAAGTTCACTGCGGACAGCTCTCAAGCCAATCGGCCACGAAAGTTGACAGGTCCTGGATGTTAACTACCCCATCCCCGTTGAAATCCTCACACTCAGGGAAGCTTGTATCCGGAACGAAGTAGTAATCTTCCGTTTCGCCAATCTCGTATCCTGTCTGGGGGCCGGAACCGCCACTACCTTTACCTTTGATGTTACTGTAACTGCCGCCCTTCCAGGGCTGCCCTGAAAGAGTTATCCTCATCCAGATTCCCTTCGGATTATTCGGATGCCAGGGGAGAAACGCCAGTGTGGTGATCTGATGTATTCCGGTCGGCAGGTTGAAAAGATACTGATTTTGTACAGCCCATTCCGATACAAAGCCTTTGGAACAATTAAAGGCTGGATATGTGCTGCCGTCGTCGTCCCAGTCACCATCGCGGTTCCAATCGAACCAGACATTGACCCAAAGGTCGGTACCGGGATTGATAATGCTGACAAGATAGTTAAATGTGGTCCAGCGACAATGAGGCATATTGAGCGGGAAGATAACGCCATCGTCGGCCCTATCATTGTCCTTGTTGTCTGGTGTCGGCTTGATATTGTTGACCCCATCCGCATCTGGGCCGATGTCCGCTTCGCCCTCATGAGTAACGTTTTTGCCCAAATGAGCCACTGCCCTGGGATTTCGGTGAATCGGCCCATAAGGCCCGAGGCCACTGGCATCATTGAAGACAGTGGGGAAATTGGCTCGAACTACTGTAGAACTTCCTATGCGATATGCAGTCATGGCCGCTCCGTAATTGTTGGTGCTGTCCGGCGCATCGCCTAAGTCAAATTCCTGTGGAGGCGGTGGCGGCGTCCACCCCTCGGAACTGATAGTTAGCACACCCTCACCGGTCCTGGAGCCGAACCCGCCAACCTCGAACAGGTACCTCTGGCCTGCGGTCGCGGCAAAAGTGGCCTCGGATTGCCAACCGCAGGAGTCGTCGTTGTATTTAATCAAGTCGCCCAACGCGGGGTAGCAATCATCTCCCTTATAGATGGCAAGCTTGGTATCGTAGTTACTACCACATAGGCTGACAGTAACGTTACCCGTGCTCGTGGCCGTATAGCGGTACCAGATGTTCGGGCTGAGCACGTAGTGGCCGGGGCCGTCAAACGTTGCGCATGTAGTGTCGAACGCCAGGTTTGTTACGTTGCCGACCGGTTTTGCAT
>CAYQKF010000042.1:0-38942 GCA_964417935.1 uncultured Pirellulales bacterium | reverse complement strand
CTTATTGGCTCCGCTAAGGGTTAAAGAACGAAAATGAAATTAGACAGTACAAATAAAAAGATAGACAAGTATTTCAGAAAGTGTCAAATGGGAATGTCGGTTACAAGGAGTTTTTATTGTGACTCAGGTCAAAGTTGTTCCGCTTGATGATGTGCAGCTTATCGATGAAATGGCAATTGGCCCCAAAGCCGCCAGTCTCGTTCGCCTGAGCCGAATCGGTCTTGCGGTCCCTGATGCCTTCTGCATCACCGGGACAGTTTTCCGGGAGCATTTAGAGCGGAACAACCTCACCACCTATATAAAATCGGCTGTGGATAAACTTGCAAAAATCAAGCCAGGAGCTAAAGGAGCTCTCCTTTCATCTCTTAGACAGGCCGTCACCGAAGCGCCTTTATCAGAGGAGGTTCGGCACAAGATAGAAAATCATTATCGCACGCTCGGCGCAGACTTTGTCGCTGTCCGCTCATCAGGCACTGCCGAAGACTTGCCGGGCCATTCATTCGCCGGTCAATATGACACCTACTTAGGCATAGCTAACCTTGAGGACTGTATTGAAGCTATCAAGAAATGCTGGGCCTCGCTGTGGACGCTGCGCGCCTATGAGTATCAAGAAAAAAATGGCTTTGACCATCTTAAAATCAATATGGCGGTAATTGTCCAGTCGCTCATCGCCACAGATGCCTCCGGCGTTATATTCACGGTAGATCCGGTCACCGGCGAACGTGGCAATATGGTAATCGAGGCCTGCTTCGGCCTGGGAGAAGCCCTTGTTTCAGGAAAAGTAACACCCGACAGATTCATTGTTGGTAAAAACAATCTCAAAATACATTACTACACAATATCAGAGAAAAAAATTGAGTGTGTACTTGACAAGAACGGTTTAGTCAAAGAGCAAACTATTCCAAACGAAAAGTCATCCGCTTGCTGTCTGGATAAAACGCAAGTAAAGAGGCTGGCAAAACTTGCAAGAAAAATAGAAGCTGAATTCGGCTGTCCCCAGGACATTGAATGGACAATATGTAAAAAGAAAATCTTCTTCCTCCAATCCAGGCCGATTACCACTCTGCCGCCGGAAAAGTCCTGGGAAGACCGCCAGATATGGTGCAGCAACCCTGCCAAAGAAGTCCTTCCTGACGTCGTCACGCTGGTTACATCCTCTGTAATTGGGGCAATGTTGGATGACTTCATCAACCCAATCTTCCGGATGCTTTGTATGGACCGCGGCGAGCATCCTGTTTATGGTCTTGTCGCCGGGCGACTTCACTTTAATACAAACATCTGGGGTGCCGTGTTCAGGGATCTGCCCGGCACTAAAGGTTTCGATTTCACGAGATTTACGGGTAGTCATAAAGGCCTACAGGAAGTAATCGAGAAACTCCGAACCGCCTCAGATGCAGACCTGCCAAACTTGAAATTCAACCGAATCCGGTTCTTTTTAAAAATTCCCCTTATCATTATAGGCGCACTTCGGAACACCCCTGAAAAAGGCCGGCGCATTCTTGCGAAAGTAGGAGCCAAGAACGAAGAATAGTCACATTTAAATATAGCAAGCTTATCGGCCGAACAGATCACCGAGTATTGTTGTAAAGACCTTGTCGTGCAATTCAGCAAGCTACTGGGCCATGTGCTGTATTTGTTGGGTATTTTCGCAGCATTTCCTCTCCTCCACGCGGTATGTGCAAAATGGCTTTCTGATATCAGCCCCCGTGCAGAAAAACTGCTGGCAGGTCTTGGTGACATGGACGATGCGGTTGCGGGTCTGAACATCTGGCGATTGGCCGCTGCGGCTAATGCAAGGGCGGAGGTCAAGGACCTCATAATTTCAAATAACAACTGGGGTACTGTTGAAAGTAAACTCTCTCAGATAGATTCAGGCAAAGAGTTTCTCAAGAGCTGGGGTGAGTTCATGGGCCGACATGGTCACCATTGCCGCGGCGAAATAGAGCTATACAACCGACGCTGGTTCGAAACACCGGATTACATCCTTAAACTCGTACGCAGCTATATCACTCAGATGGACAAAATAGATCCTATCCAAAACCACGACAACCGTGCACAGCAACGTCAGCAACTGGAACAACAGTGCCGCCGAAAACTCAAGAACCCAATAAAGCGAATGATATTCAATCATCTTCTCGTTCGTTCTCAGAAAGGTTCTATCTTTCGCGAGAACGTCAAAAGCGAGGTCATAAGGCTGCTGACAACGATGCGAAGAATGCTGATTGAGCTTGGTAAAAGACTCAGTGAAAAAGGCATACTTAAAAATCAGGAAGACATCTTCTTCCTTCGGCTCGAAGAGATTCCGCCCGTTGTAGAGGATAAGGTGGACTTTGATATCCATCAGGTCATTGCCGCCCGGCAGGCCGAGTACAACAAAAACAAATCAATCACGCCACCCGATGTTGTATTTGGGAAATTCGACCCCGACAATTTCATCCCTGACGCTGTAGATGAGCATGCTGAGCTGTTAAACGGTCTGGCGGTTAGTCCGGGCGTGGCCACCGGAAAAGCACGTGTGATTTTCAGAGCCGATACGGAAGAACAACTTTTGGCCGGTGAGATTTTGGTGGCACCGTTCACCGATCCAGGCTGGACTCCCTATTTTGTGCCGGCCGCTGCAGTAGTTATGGACCAGGGCGGAGTAATCTCTCACGGCAGTATTGTGGCCAGAGAGTACGGCATCCCCGCCGTGGTCAACGTGGGCGGCGGCACCAGGATTATCAAAACCGGACAAACGATACAGGTGGACGGAAACAACGGCGTGGTCAGGATACTTCAATAACTCGTGATAATTGATTTACTTGAGCAGCAACTGATGAATAAATGCCGCGACAAGCCAGACCGCAAAGCTTGCGCACAGTACAATCCACAAAGAGAGCTTTTTGTGAAAACATAAAAAGGCCACAAGGAAAAACAAAACACTCGGCACAATGCCCCACAAAGCACCTCTGGTGTACTCGGTCATCAGGTTAAAATTGCCGGGATTCTCCCGGTACAGCCAGACCAGCACGATAAGGCCGGTCAAAGGCATAACGGCAATTAACCCGGCCAACGTCGGCAGCTTGCGCCCTATCCCCGCACAGAAAGCAATAACGCACACACTAATCAACAGCTTGATAACAAATCGCATATCGACCGTTCTCGCCTCACCGCGAGTAAAGCACCGAAAGTCCGACACAGGCGCAAAGCAATCTCATATTTAGCCCTAAGTTTTACCCGGGGTTCTTCATTTAATGAACCGGATAGTCAAGGGATAACGATAGTGATAACCATCATTGGCCTTCACCGCCGCAATCAGCAAAAAGACCAAGTCAACTATGATTATTGCAACCGGTATGAGTACGCCAATGCAGACAAAAGACAGCGGTATCCATATAACGGCAGATATAAGCAGATACAGTAACATTGATATCTGGAAGTTCACTGCCTCTTTGCCCTGCTCGTCCACGAAAGGAAATTCTTCCTTCTTTATCTGCCAGACAATCAACGGCCCTATAATGCAGCCAATAACCGGCACTACCAGTCCGGCAAGCGCCGACAGATGGCATATCATCGCCCACATACGGGCATCCTTGTTGACCTCCTTGCTTCCTGGACTTTCTTGAACAGTCTCAGGCTGTTCAGCACTGACGGACTCCTCTTGAACACTTTTGGGCTGTTCAGCGCTTGTCTCCTGCTCGGCAGGAGTTTCGTCTTCGGGCTTTTCCGTCGGCTCCGGGGTCTCGCTCTCGGGCTTTTCTGCCGGCTCTGGGGTTTCGCTCTCGGGCTTTTCTGCCGGCTCTGGGGTTTCCTCTTCTTTTGCCATAATCCAGTTCCCTTCTATTTAGTTTATTTTGATTTGACTCCTGCTGCTTCGCCTTGCTTCGCAAAGCGGCAGGGACTCTTTTTTAACAAAGGCCAATAAAAAGGTCAAGACTAAAAATTTGCTCACCGCAACCCGTTTCTCAATCGGAAACCAGAAATCGTCAATCATCAATCCAGGGACGCCGACCAGCACCGCTGACATCGATTGGTTTTATGCCGAGCTTGCCCGCCGGCGAGTCCGGTGCAAACCTAACCGTGCCCTTCTTGAACTCGACAATGAGCGGGTCAACAAGCAGGTTTCCCTCCTCGGCCTTGAGCTGATAAGTGCCGGAATGGCTGTAATCCTTTAACTTGCGACACTGAACTACCCCTTCGGCGCTGAACAGCACGTTATTCCGCAGTGCCGCAACCGCATCGGGATTTTCCAGCACGATATTACCTTTTGCATAGATGACGTTTTTCTCCACGGTGTAGTTTGAAGACTTCGGGAATGTAAGTCTGATGTCCGCGTCGCTGATAAAGACGTTGTTACGGATAGTATTGTTTTTGGCCATGTGATTGTGGGACGGCCGAACGATTCCAACGGACAGATTGCCCTCAACCAGGCAGTTCTCAGACCTCTCGTCGAGGTAGTAAGCAGAAGCGCCATAGCCGCCGGTATCGATGATGTCCCGGATGAAATTGCCCCGCAGCACAAGACCCTCGCCTGCAAAGCAGTAGATACCGGCACCGTCGTGGAGCTCCTGCATCGCGTGATAAATCAGATTGTGCTCGATGCGGTTATTTTGCCCGCCCCAATTAACGGCCGTGTAAGGCGTCTCGTGAACTTCGTTATGGCTGATTTCACAGTCCCTGCCGCCGCCCTGCAGGGCAATTGCGCTGGGATAAGTAAGGCCGACATCGTGGATGTGATTATCGACAACAATGTTTGAGGTCCCGCTGCACCTGATGCCGCAGGCGCCGGTGTAATGCACATTACATCGCTCAATGCGCAGACCACTGCCGGAAGCTTTGATTCCCTGCCCACCAACGTTGACGATTTCAAGGTCAAGCATCCGGCAATTCTGGGCCGACTTTACGGAGATAGCCCCCTCAAATTTTCCCGCACCGAAGCCGCCGGCCTCAAGCGGCGTCGTTGTTACCGATAGCGTCAAACCGCGAACGGTTATGTCCCTTGCCGGCTTGTCCCGGGTGCCCTGAATCTGTATGATAGATTCGATAGTCGAGGCAAAAACCACCGCCCTGGTCATATCCTCTCCGGACAAAGGCCAATAAACTAACCTGCTGGCCGTGCGATCCAGATACCACTGTCCCTGCCTCGTCATTCCTTCACGCACGTTCCAGACAACGTACTTTTTCACGCCGAACGCCCCCGGGGGATGACCCGATGGACTGGCAAAAGTAAGCGTATTTGATCTCGTGTCCATAGCGGCCAGACCTATCAGTGACTCGTCCCACATATGATAAACCGTAACTTCTGCGTTGTTGATGTCCAGCCACGGGCCGATGTCCTCGGGACGATATTTCAACGTGGTCAATTCCTCGTTCGTAGGCTTGCGTTTCCATCCGCCGCCGGTGCTGCTCATCCAGGGCACATTGAAGCTGCTGAGGTGTTTAAAAAACCCTTTCTCAGGCAGCCGGGCCCGCCGACAAAAGCGCCCGTTGACTACAAATGCCCGGAAGTCCCATTTTTTGCTCTTTACACCAGGCAGCTCGACCGAATAAAGTTCACGTGCAGGATGCCCGTGCCACTTTTTCCAGCCGACGACTTTTCGACCGCCATAGAGACAAACCTTAGCCCCGGGCGCCGATTCTATGCTCAGCCCCGCATCTCTGTCAGTAAGTACCAATGGCCTATCGAAGAAGTATTGCCCACTCTGAACAACTATTTTTTTCGGTTGTTTCGTATCCCGCTTCCGTGCCGCTTCGCATGCAGCTTCAAGTGTAGCGAACGGGCCATCCATCCGATTCACATCAGGTTTGGGTAATCGCCCCGACCAGGAATCATTACCGTTCACAGCAACAAAATAAGTACCGGCTTCGGCGCCGATTGCCTGAGCAGGTGCAAACGTGGACCCAATCATTACTGACGTCAACGTGATTAAGAAGACGGTCTGTATTCGCATCAATTTCCTCCTTCGGCGGACTTCGGCAGCCATACCGCCATCTCGCTTTTGCCGCGGTGTGCCCAGGCGTAATAAGGAATCGCAACCACCTCAACGCTTTCAAGCGGTATTTCTCCCTGGCCCTTGATTATCATGATGCCGCCCAACAAATCGCCGTGATATTCGGCGTGCAATTTCGTATCCGCCGGCAAAACCAGCCTTGCCACACCTTGCGGATTATCCACCCCTTCGAAGCAATACACAACAGGCCCACGCTGGACGGCTGTACGCCCTGCGTTGTCCTTGACGTTCGGATGAGAAACTACACGACGTATCGGCATCGGCAGGTTCAGTTCGATTGTGTCGCCCTTTTCCCACCTGCGGCTGATAGACGCAAAGCCCTTATCAATATTTAATTCAACAAATTCGCCGTTGACCTTGAGTTTTGCTTTCTTTGGGTTTTCGTCCAAAAAGCGATAAAGGTCGCTGGGAACAGGTTCATTCCGCACCCAGCCGGGGACCCGAACACAAATCGTAAATTTCTTAGAACGCTCCGGCTCAACCGTAATCTTCACCTCCCCGTCCCACGGATAGCGCGTCTCCTGCTCTAAGCGCACGGTATTATTAGGCATCTTGATTGTGGCGCTTCCACCGATAAAAAGATTCACATACAAAACGTTACCTTGTTGCGCGTAAGCGTAGCCGGGAAGCGACGGCATAAAGCGGACGATGTTCGTAGGACAGCAGGCACAGCCGAACCACGGGCTTCGCTGATACTTGCCGTCACTGGCTAACGGGTTCTGGTAGAAAAACTCATCACCGCTTAGCGAAATACCCGAAAGAAAACCATTGTAGATAACTCGCTCCAGCACATCGATATACTTCGCATCGCCGCCCAATAAAAACATCCGATGGTCCCACATAGCGTTGGCAATGGCCGCACAGGTCTCACAATAGGCCGTCTTGTTAGGCAGCTCGTAACCTTTACCAAAGGATTCGCCGCCGCGCCGAGCTCCTACACCGCCGGTGATATACAGCTTCTTCGAGACAACGTCCCACCATATCCACTCGAGCGCTTCGACGTAACCGGTATCGCCTATCAGGGCCGCCACATCCGCCATCCCGGAATACAAATACCCCGCCCGGACGGCGTGGCCCACCGCAGAGTCCTGTTCAACCACCGGCTTATGGTCCTGGCAGTATTCACCGTAAATCTCGCGTCTCTCAGATTGGCCACGCTCATCGAGGAAGAATTTCGCAAGCGCCAGATATTTCTCGTCACCGGTTACCCGATACAACTTCACCAGGCCTATCTCAATCTCCTCGTGACCGGGCACATCGTGTCTCTTCTCGGGGCCGAAAACCGAGTCGATGTAATCGGCAAGCCGAATTGCCACTTCAAGAATTTTTCTTTTCCCTGTAGCCTGGTAGTATGCAACAGCAGCCTCGAAGAAATGGCCCGCACAGTAAAGCTCATGCTTATGGCGAACATCCGTCCAGCGTTTTTCCGGCTGGCGCTCGGGCAGAGAATAAAACGTGTAAAGATAGCCGTCCTCCCACTGAACTGAGGCGATTTTGCAAATCACGCCGTCAACGTATTTTTCGAGTTCCGGGTCGGGATGGATTTTCAAGGAATAGGCGGCCCCTTCTATGACCTTGTAGAGGTCGGAATCGTTAAAGTAGATGCCTTCGAACTTCCCTTCCATCAGACCGCCTGCCTTCGCAAAGTTGTCGATTCTGCCGGTTTCTTCGCACTTTTTGAAATCGTAAGGCACTGTAACTTTGCGGTTTGTCTCCATCCGCGGCGCCCAGAACTCATCGGCAATAACAACATCGGTAAACGGAACAGCCCGCAATTGACCAGATTCCTGCGTTTGGCAGCCTGTTGCAAATACGAATATCGCTAAAATTGCAATCCACATGATACCGTTCGGTATCTCAAAAAGCTGTTTTCTTAATAATCGTATCTTTTCCACTTCCTTATGCTCCTTTTCTGTTTTCCCGGCAGAATTTGCCCATCAATTCCATCGCTCTGTTCAAACTTTCAGCCGAGCCATCCATCTTTGCGTAGGCATCCACTAATTCCAGCAGTTCCGCAGCTGGCTCAACCTGCCCATAGTGGTGCGCGACGTTGACAATCGCAGCATCAAGGCCGTACTCCATCGCCTTTGCAACGTATGCCCTGCAGATACCGATTCTTCGGCCCGGCAGGTCGCGGACACAGTTACTCACCCCAAGCGAGCAATGCACACCCTTCATCTGCGCATCGCTTTTGATTTTCTTTATCGTCTCGAACGCCCTGTACGTATAACCCGGCACGCCCGATTCCATCGGCATATCTATCGCTAACGGAAACACGGTCGAGTCGAAGAATATCTCGCCGGGCACAAAGCCGTATTCGCCGACCGCCTTGGCAAAAATCTGTTTGGCTAAGGAATACAGCTCATCGACCGAGTGTGAGCCTCCGGGCCCAGTGGCTGCTTCCTCACTAACCAAAAGACCGATGAACGCAAAGTCGAAATCCTTCTTCAGCGGCAGGATTTCCTCAGCCGTATAGACCTTGACCGAATTTATCAGCGGCTGTAGCAAGGGCGGTTCGCGAACCGCCCCTACGGTATTGTACCATTCCTTCAGGCCCGCTATCAGAACATCGTTGTTACTGCTGTCGATGCAAATCGGCACGCCGTTGCCCCACTTACGAACCATTCGGACGTACTCGACTATCATATCGACACAAAGCTGCGGCTCGTCCTCGCCAAAGGCATCGAGATTAACCGCTATATAATCAGCGCCGTCAGCAATCTGTGATTCAATTAGGGCCCTAATATAATTCAGCGGTTCGTTTGGCCTTGAATAAGCATCGGAGCTGAGTTCCACCAACTGCTTCATTATCATGCCGGTCTTCGGAATCGACGCGTGGATCGACTCGCCAATATTAATCAGCGTATTCTTCATCTTATCATCTTTAATACTAAATATTCCATCCGTTCGCTATTCTATTTATAGCCTGTATTTACAAACACTTATACAATCCCAGCACCTCTTTTTTGTCGCATGCTGGTGCTACGACGACCTGTACAATTACCACTGTGGGTAATTTTGCGTTGTGGATAACCTGTTGATAACTCAAGATCCACTCCTCAAGCTGCTTCTCAGCAATACTGGATAAAAAAGGCATCATTTTTTTCTGCCGCCTCTGCGACCTGCCCAAAGCCCAACATTTTTCCTGTAACTTATTTCTAATAAAGACGTTACATTTGCCCACAAAACCGCCACTCACAATCGCCCCCATTTGACATCCTGCGAACCAACAGTATGCCCAAATTCCACTGGATTTGCAACGAATTCGTTAAAAATTATCCTGTTAGTGGATAATTCATAGAAGAATCTCTTACAATACGGGCAGATGACCACCCCCAAAAAGCTGGGGGTACCGTTGAAAAACTGTAATTTCTCCCTCAATAAATCACTTCTTTAACGGCCGAGCCGTACGGCTGTGAAGTCAAATACATCGTACAGCAAGGCCTCTGCATAAGGATCGTCGAGCAGGCCGAACCAGACGTAGAGAATTCGCCCGCCACCGTTCAACTCAACATAAGCAACAGCATCGCCGAGGTAATCCTCATCACCGCCGCGCAATTGAAGTAGCGAAGTATGTTTGGCACCCTCACCGGCAAAGAACGGCCTCCAGCGAAGGTCTCCCGATGTGGGAAATGGAAATTGCTCAGAAATATGCGGCAGGTAACGCTTTGGTTGAACAAAATGAAGCCTCAAACCCCGCGGCGGCCTTTCCCATCCAATGCGCAACGTCAGGCCAAATTGGCTGCTGCCGTTTACCGCCAGACCGTTCTGGTCGTAGTAAAAAGGCCAGGGCAGCGCAGGCAAAACCAAAAGACAGCCACCTCCTCTCAGATAGCCAGCCAGTGCATCATCGACATCGCCGGTTTTATGAACGCTGCGGCGATAACGCTCCCCCCCACAGTATAGTAAGACAGGATACTTTTGCGCCGTCAAATCACCACTCGCCACATCCTCCCACGTCAAAACCTCCGTACCAACTCCCACATCCAGAAGCCACCAAAAGGCCATCGAATCCGCACCGGCTAAAATCCCGATTTGAAGTCCCTCAAACTTCTCACGCAGCCGGGCTTTCTCCTCGATGGATAACCCTCCGGAAGCAGTCCTGTCCCTGCTGCCACGTTTTTTGGCCTTAAAGTTTTTGGCATACTCGGCAGTGAGGTCAAGATACTGCCGGCCGTATTCTACTGACGGCTCTATCTCACTGCCCTCGTGCCATTCGTTGAAGCTGGTAATCAGTATCCAGTGCGGGTCAGCCTTGATGGCCTCTTCCCACTGAACACGGTAGAGCTTGCCGTCGTAGCGACCAACGGCAAGACCAGGCTTGCGTATCTTCGTGTCGTCGTAGCCGGGAATTACCGTTATGGCACTAATCTTGCCGGCCTGGCCGGCTAACTGCACCCAAGACTGATATGTCCCCGCAGCCCACTTGCGTACCTCGGCAGGCCTCATGCTTCTCAGTAAACCGGCAGTGTTATAGGTATGAACACCGTCAAAAACGCGGGCCGAACCATAGCTAAACTTATCACCAATCGCAGTAACACCTTCTTTATACTTCCCGTTGACCAATTCGACAGCCTTGAGCCAGCCCTCCAGTCCGAGCTGTCCAAGGGCACGACCATAGACAAATACCACCGGCTTTGCTTTTACTTTTAGATAAGCGTTATGCTTGCCGTATTTACTTAGAACCTTGATAATATCATCCGCAGCCGACTGCGGCGTCTGCGGCCGCGGAACAGTCTCGTAGTAGATACACGCGCTCAAAGCATTACGCCGGCAGCCATCGAGAATCTTATCCATCGCACGGCCAGAGAAACTATTGTGGCCCCACCAGCTGACAATGAACGTATCGATATTAGCATACCTGGCCCACTGACAGTGCCGGTCTATCAGCTTCGGGTCGTGCGAGTCGTATGCACCAAGTATCGGATAATTGGTACTTGCCTCAATGTCCTTGTTGGCTGCATCAATGCGCCGCCAGTGCACCGTTCTGCCAGCCCCGCCCGGCCCATCAGGCGTACCATACCACGGATAATAAAACGTCATAACCCTCCGAGATACCGTCTTACCCAGGGCCTCGGCGCCTAACGCCACACCGCCCTGCGATGCCGTCGCAAAGCTGATAAGCACAAACAGCAACACCGATAAGAGTTTATTTCTACGCAATGCAGTCATACTTAACCTCCTCAACCTTGTATAAAGTTCGTCAATACTCAACCGCCACTAATGTTCGTGGCGCTATTTTAGAAAAATTCAACATCCTGCGATTACCGGAAAATTTCACATCTCCATCTATCGGCAGTACCAATGTCTTTCGCGCCTTAACAGGCTTAGAGAATTCCAGAATTGCATCGACTGGCTCATCGTTGAAATTCTCGACAATCAGGCAATCGCCGCCGATTAAGTACAAAGACACTTTGTTCGGAGCATTAAATTTTATTCCCAATGGCGCCAACAATTTGTCCCTGATGTGTTTGAGCTGCTCTCGATTCAACTCAAGCAACCCGCGAGGATTCCCACCGACTTTTAGGACTGCCAAATTTTCATCATCAAGATCCACACCATCCAGCCGTTTAGCCAGCCCGTCTGTTATGAGCACTTTCTTTTCATCATCGAGCATTTTTTTTAGTTTGTCAGAGAATTCCGGATCTTCGAGTGCGTGAACCGAGAAAAACGCAGCCTTCGCATCAGGGCTAATTTTCGCAACGGGCACAAGCGGCAATCCCAACATCCCCACGAAATCGAATACATATTGCTCATCATAAGCATCGCTGTTCGGCGGCTTCGGAGCAAGAATGCCTTTGAGAGGTTTATTTCGCACCAACTTGGCGAGCTTGAACAACCCGGGAATCTCCGTGCGTAATTTCTCGACATTTGCCGGCCCTGTATCTCGCAACAGCGACCCATAACAAAACAGCAGCATCTCCTTGGCATCTGCCAATACTGTTTGACGCGCCTGCTCTACGTATGTATTTTCCGTCGTCCCATAAGGGTCAAACCACCCGCCGCCCGTTTTCGAGCCGCCTATCTCACCCAGCCACCGCATAATGTAGTAAGCTTCGTACTGAACTTTTCCTCCCCAGCGCTTATCATCATAATCGCGCGTCTCGGTGCCGACCCAGATTCTATCATAGTCATCTGTTTCACGTGAAACCTCATACCCGCGATTATGGAAATTGTCGTACCATTGAGGATATTTGATTATGATTTTCACATTCGGATTGACCGCTCTTGCCGGGGCCAATATCCTCTCACGGCTCATTCTGACCATAAGCTCGCAACGATAATCAGCCCACGTTTTGTCACCCCGCGCCTCTTTACATTCCTCGCATTGGCAATCGGTAAAAAGAAAATCATCAATCATAATCTCATCGAATATCGAGGCCGTGTATTCAAAGATTTCCTGAAGCTGGTTTTGCGTGCCCTTATTGGTATAACAGGAAATCAGGTTCCAGCCTGTCGATATCTTGCCGACCTGCGTGGTCGTAACACAGCCCGAGACCTCAAAGCCTTCCGCTTCAAACCTGGATTTCGCTCGTTCCAGGGTTCTTCTCTCGGCGGTATATCGGCTTCTGAAAGTTTCAATGAAAACATGCGTAACGCCGGTCTTCTTACACCAGTCGATTGCTTTATTTATACCCTCCTCGGTACCCAAATGGTCGCGCACATTATGAGCCGTAAACAGCGTAGCAATCTTCAATAGCCCCTTGTTTTCATTTGCCAAATCCCACAACGATTGAGATTGACACCTCAAAGCTGTTAACAAAACAAAGCCTACAACAATACCTTTCAAACGTCTCGATTCAATCATTCTCTCTATCTCCCTGAACTTCGTAGAAAATATGGAACGACCGGACCCGTGATTGTAAACGTCGTCATAAGCCGATAAAGCTTATGCGACAAGGTGGTATGTAGCCACCGTTAATCGCGGATTATTAACCTTGCGGCAACAGAGCCGCATACAATGTAAGGGGGCCGATCATGGCTAATTCTATCACATATATTGCAACGGACACAAAAAAAACAGCATAAAGTTGCATTAAATTATCCCGGCGATGGGCAGATCATTGAGTTTGTCGTCAAGAACACTCCTGGTGAGCTCACGTTAAGTAGTACACGTAACGAATAAAAAGACTTGCGTTTTCAAATGAACGACGTAGTACTTTTCATTAATGAAAAGTACTATTACCTGGCTTTCCGACAATAAACAAAAATAACAGGTTTTATACCAAAAGGAATTTGTAGTGTGAAAAAAAACAATAAGATGCCTTCCGCTTTTCTATGCGCACGCTGGGCACAGGCCCTCGAGTCGGACCTGCTGGCGGTGAATAACAAAGCCCCTTTGGGGGATTTTTGCCATAGGTAATGATACTTCTGTCAGGCAGTAGGTGCCGCCGCAGTTTGTGCAGGTAAAATGAGGATGGCATTGGCTCTCGGTGCAATGATGGGCTAATTCAAAATGGCACGCTCTTTTCTCTATAAAAGCCTTATGCACCAGACCAACCTTCAATAAACTTTCCAAGGTTCGGTAGATAGTAACTTTGTCGAAGTGTTTCTTACCCAATCGCCGAGCAATCTGGTCTTGGCTGAGTGGCTTATCGGTTTTCATCAGTACTTTCAGTATGGCTACTCTGACTTTGGTGCGGTAAAGCTTTGCTGCTTTTAATATCCTGCGGGCCTGTAAATCTGAATCTGGCTTCATAATCACACCTTTATATGTCATTCTGGACCCGCCATAGACGGGTGAAGAATATCTTTCCTTACGCAGAAGTATCTAATCTTATTTCGTTGGCCAGATCCTTCGCTTCGCCCAGGACGACAGTTTTAAGATGGCTTCTAATGGTAAATGTGAAACGAATCAGCCGGCGATTTAACAAATAACAACGGAAAAACGATGTCACTAATACAGCAGGGCAGCCAAACAGCTAAGAACAAAAATCCGAAACTGCCCATGATTCTCCACGCTGAGAGCTGCCCGCCCATCGCCATAAGCATGTGGAACGAGGACGCCCACGTGCTCAGCAAGACATGGCCTGCATGTGGAAATTTTGTCTTCGGCCTGAAATACGTTATCAGCACACCTACCATAGCGGCAGGTATTACTAAGTACCAGCCTTCGATAAAACCAATATGTACGTGCTCGGCGAAACCTGTATGCTCGTGGGAATGGATATGGACGTGCATACCCAACAGCAATTCGCCGATGTGAGGTATCAGCGAATCACTCAAGGTTGCAATCCCTATCGAGCCGACAAATCCAACCAGCAGAACAACTATGAATCTCGCTCTTTTTGTGTGACGCTGAAATATTGCAGCGGTTACCATAGCACTTAGCACGACGTGAGCGGGGTGAAAAATATAGAACATCCTATGGCTTATTTCGTGCTCAAGATTTTTAAATAGCAGCATGCAAAGTATGCCTGTTGAAGCCCCGAACAAAGTAAAGGGTGCATGGCTCTCCAATTCTCTTATAATAATCGCAAGTTTTTTTTGTGTCTGCATTTTGTGCCTCTATGTTGGCAGTTGTCAAAACCGGCTTCTTGTGCTTTGTCAAGCGTGCTTATCCGCATTTGAGCCTTGGCGGAACACTATTTTTATTTTACACTTATATTATTGAAATTGCAACTAAGTTGCAAATGTTTTACACTTTTTTTATTTCATCATTAAGTACTACGTTGCTCTTTTGCAATTTGGATGGTGGGTAAAGTTCTAACACCTTCCGTCAGTTTTGTATCTTGAGACTGGTAGTAAACCGTTGTAAAATCGCAAGGATGAATACCTCTGCACGTTCGCGGCCTTGCTCTGAGCAAAATCATATATTTGTTATGAATCTTTTACTCGGAACAGAGATTCGGCGGCGCGCTTAGAATGAGGAACGGGACGAATGTCTATCCTATCGGGAGTCCGTGGCGGCGGCACTTTGGGGCCATATTTTTCTTTGAGCATCTCTCTTTTCTGGTAGCACTGCTCCGTGAAAACTGCAATTTCAGAGTCGAGATTTGCGCTCGGGGAATCGCCGAAAAAGGCGTGAATAATCGGAAAGACCAAATCGGGTTTTCTTTTTCTTAACTCTTTTGCCATTGCCTCTATTTTCGCTGTTGCAACTCCTTCCTGCATGCAGGTAAAAGGACCTACGTGAAATATTCCCGAGATATAGGCGTCGCCTGCCGGTGTAATTAAATCGTTCATAAAATGATAGGCGATTCCCGTGCTTAAGGGAGATTCTCCTTCGATATTGCCGTGACATTCGTGATTGCGTTCCAAAGTTTCTATCATGTCAATCGGCTTTGGAAGAACATGCCTTCCGTAAAGGACTTCGTGAAACGGCCCTGCTATCTTTTCTTCAACAGAAGACATATACCTTCCCTTGATAAAAGAACCGGCAAATTTTCCCGTTACTTTTAACGTCCTGCTTAAATTGAATCTTTTAAGCGCCAATCTGAGATCTCTTCTGGAATTTCTTATATTCATTTTATTTACATAATCCAGCCAATCGGTTACGGGGTCCCTCACGATTTCCAGGCCTTTTTCTTCCAACCGGCGGACTACGAAATTAGTACATGGGTCGTGCTGCCTCACGTATATCTCGCCTATGTAAAGAACAAGAGGAAATCTCTTGTGGTTTCGCAGTTCAATTGCTTTAAACAGGGACACCGTCTCTTTACCCCACTCTATTAGTCCCGATGTTTCAGCGCCGTTTTCTACAGTTTTTTCCAGTTCGCTTAACCTTTCCTTCTTGAGTTTTTCCACCAGTTCCTTATCCTCGGCATACGGGCGAAATCTCAACGTTATATCCTCCAGCAGGTCCGATGCTTTTATCCCTTTAAACAACATTTGCTGCATCTTGGTTTTTTCCGATGAACCAAGCTTTCTCGGAAAAGGTATGTCCTGATAATCGGTTTCCGAAGAAGGGCCTGCCACCGGGACCTTTTCCAGGCCTTCGCGGTCCAGAAATTCCCTGACCAGCTCTGTGTATTTTCCAAATCTGCAGGGGCCGCTCGTTGTCGGAAGCATGATAAGACAGTGATTCTCGACATATTCTTTGCCTTTTCTTTCAATTTCCTCCTGCAGAAAACCAATTGCATCACCAACAACGTTTTTAAGTGGATGACAGACTTCCGTGTAGATATGCTTTCTGGCTATTTGATAGCCTCTGGGTGTGTTGGTCGGTAATACGCTGCTGTTTACCCCGAAATATCTCAGGCCGGCGGCTCCGACGAAACTGGCATCTCCCATATAAGGAATAAGCCAGGTCCTTTCTTCGGAACCATCGTACTTGCGCATTTTTAGTCGCTCAATATTCAATTTTTTCGGCCTGCTTTGATTTACAACCCTTTCGTGAGCTTCCGTCCTCGTTACAAAGGGGGCATTGTTGGTTTGAGCATCCGTCAGCAGGACAAGAAGCGGCTTGTTTGCAGCCTGCTGAAATTTTTCTTCCTGATAAATCTTTAGGCTGTCCGGGCCACAGGCAAAATTCATCATCCTTATTGCAAATAAATTTGGATGGTTCGCTACGAAAAGATTGGCCTTTAAAATCTTGACGCTCTGGACCCAAAATTCATTCTCCACTATATCATCAAGAGAGATATCGATGAATTTATGCTCCAAAAAGAGCTGTGGTATGTAATTTAAGCCTCTAATCTGGGAGAACATATCTCCAGAGTTCGAGCTTGCTTCCGGGTCAAGCAATACGTAATCTCTGCCGATACCAACGTAAGCCTTTTCGTCATTCTCTTCGATTCTCTTTAAGAAATTGTCTCCTTCTTTGCGGAGTTCGGCTTTGAACTCGTTTTCGGCTTGGTCCGCATATTTAATCGCGCCTTTTATTTGTTTATCGGTAATGCTAAATCCTAATCTATCAAATTCCTTTCTAATCTCTTTAACGAGAAGCTGGACATCACCAAAGTGCAGAATAGGATTTATCTGTTTGTTCTTGTCGAGCGAAAGGACATCGTTTAAGATGTAGCCTTCCGACTCTGTATAAATACAATACTTCAGGTCCGGAGGGGTATCCGTTCTTAGCTCGATAAAACTCGGATTAAACAGGTATTCTATATCCGGATTTTTATTTAATACTGATGCGTGTCCTGTTGCCAGCTTTCTGGCTATACAGAACTCCGTTCTTGAGTTATCAATTCCTATCTTTGCAATCTCTTTATCTGTTCTTGGCGATACAACCGGATAGAACCCGAGTTTTCCGAACAAGGCTGCACTCCAGATTCCCTTTTCTCCAAGCGTTGCAGTGCTTCTTTTAATGCCCACTGTTACCGTCCTCTGCTTATCTATCTGCGAAGAGGACAGCTCCTGGAGCAGACATCCCTGTTTTTTGAAGTGCTTCTCGTATATCTTATGGTATTTTTCCACGTAGTTTGTTTTCGGCTTTTTGGCTGACTCGGAATTTCCTCTCGGACAAAAGCCTCCTGTGATTATCTCATCTTCCTCAATAGAAAATACTTCGAGCTGACAATCCCTTACGCCACAGGATTTTTCCCTGAACAGCTCTTTGCAGGATACTCTGCGCTTCTCAAAGGGCATATCAACTAAACCCCAGCCTCTGAATGCTGATTCGTAACTTCTGCCCTGTGCTTCTAATTGTTTTATGTTCTCGATGATGTCAAGGGCCTGGCCCCATGCGCCGAACATTTCTCTGTGCGGATAGGCCTCTATTTTTTTGTCCGTTACCTGGGCAAGCGCAGCAAGAAAAGCCTTACCTAAAGGAGGGCCGCCCTGAGCGGAACATTTGTCCCCGGCGTGCTGAGAGCCTCCGACAAACTTAAAGTAATAACTGGCGGCGGTTCCTCTGACTATCGCAGCGGCTATTTCTTCTTTGCTGAAACCCTCGGCGATAAGTCTGTTCTCATCCATCTCCATAAAAACGCCGCAGGTTGAATCAATTACCGGGACCCTGTCTGCCCTGAGTGCAGCCTGCTGCAATGAATTCTCCACATTCAGGTCGATGACGTCAGCCATATTCTCAAGAGTCTGGCCGGAGCCGGCCTGGCAGCTATAATTCATCTTTGCCTCTTTGACCGTTCCGTCCTTAGTGAAGCTGGTAAACTTCATATCCTGGCCACCTACTTCAAAAATGGTGTCAATCTCGGGATTGTAATGCTTTACACCAAGGGCATGACATGTGATCTCGTCGGTTACTCTGTCTGTAAGTTCTATCCCTTTTTTCACCAATTGAACTGACTTCTTTTTGCTGACTAAAATCTTATCGTACAGTTTTCTCGCAGAGCCGGTAGCTCCGACTCCCTTTATAATCACTTTGTCTTTGTGTCTGCTTAAGTACTTTATAACACGCTTTAACGATTCCTCGGGATTGCCGTGAGTTTTGATGTAAAGTTTATCGAGGAGCTTGCCTGTTCTTAACTCAACCAAAGCCCCTTTTGTTGTTGTACTGCCTCCGTCTATCCCCAGCACAACCTCTGTTTTTTCTGGTATTTTTCCTTCTAAGGTAACGCTATTTTCATTTACTTTTTCGAGACATTCGGAAAGGGCAGGGGTGAACTGTCTTTTTTCCCTGCTGTAGGTTGCAATCTTATCGAGCTGCTCGATACTAAAAACAACGCTGTTATTTTCCTCAATTCCTTTAGCTGCTGCGCCTATGGCTGCTATGTTGTGGTAGTGCCGCGGTCTTGTTATAACAATTCCAAGAAATTCTTCGAGGCTTTCTCTTACAAGATCGTTAGTCAGAACGCCCCCGGTTGCAATAGCAAAGTCATAATTCTCGCAGGCTTTAAATTCTCTCGCTCCAAGAACGTCGATTTTATAATTTCTCGCAACCGTTCTGAAAAGCCCTGCCAGATTATCTTCTCTCTTTGCCCCCTCATTTTGCTTATGAATCAAATCGGATTGAATAACGACGCCACACCTTGCCAAAAACTCACTCGGCCGTTTCGACTGCTCGGCCTCTTTTTTGGCTCTTATAAACATCTCTTCCAGCCTTGCCTGTTGCTTTTGCCTGTTCTTTATTCTAATTTTTTCCTTTTGGTTTTTGTCCTTTGCCGTAGCGATATCCTCAAGTTCAGGGGCGGCGACCTGGCCTTCGAACAGCCTCCGGCACTGCTTTTCTATCAATGTTCCGGACCCGCCGCCGCATTTAGTACCTGTTTTCCACTCTTGAATGATCTTTTTGCCGTTTATCTGTTTTAGATTAAAAAAGTATGAATCTTTAGCCCCGATATGAAAGATGTACTGTGCCTTAGGCTCTGACGTTTCGGCACCCTTCGGGATAGCGACGCTGTCAAACGTATATGTTATACCCTCCATAACCTTTGGGAAGGATTCAGCTCCGCTACCTGTAAAGGCAGTATTTTTTATTCGAGTTCTGCCGTATTTCCCTACCATGTCCCGCCATGCTTCTCTCACCGCTCCAATAGGGTCGGCAAAGTGCATTATTGGTTGCGGAGAATATATTGTTTCTTTATCTTTAGTGAGGACCACATAATGCACAAAGCTGCTGCCAACATCGAAACCCACGAACAAATCCGTCTGTAATTTGCCAACCTTTTGCTTAATTTTCTTGTACATAGTTTACTCCTTATATCTCTACGAGGCGAACTTCCCGTGATTTAGGTTTGCCTTGTTCAGAAATGTTGCTGCGGATTTTTTCGAGCATTGCTATAAGAGTTTTTTGCTCATTCTTCTTTAGGGCTGCCATAATCCGTTTTACCTCCTTTGTGTAGAGCGGCTCGATTTGGGAAAGGAGTTTCCTGCCCCGGTCGGTCAGCTTGACTATATTAGAACGCCTGTCAGATGGTGCAGGAGTGCGGACAACTAAATCTGCTTTTTCCATTCGGTCTATAAGAGAGGTTATGTTCGCACGATTGACAAGCATCATATTACTTAGCTGAGCCTGACTCAGGCCTTCCTCAGAGCCGCTTTGGTACTTCAGCAGCATCATAAGGTTGAACTGAACGTCAGTCATTCCAAAAGGCCGTAGTAATTCGCTGGCTTTCTTTCTCATACACGAGGCTGTATAATATGTATTAAGCAGAGCCTCGTGTGCCAGCAGAGCAATGGGTCTCCTTAAACGCAGTTCTAATTCGAGAGACATTTTTATATCTCCTTGTGTTTTTTATGTACTGTTTATATGTGTATTGTTTCTTAGTTAACTAATATATTAAATCATGTCAAAGCAATTTTAAAGAAAAACTTGTAGAATTTACTAACATGATAGCGCTTCTAATATAGGATAAATTATTAGAACTTGTGTTAGGATTGACATAAACCAACACTTTAACATCACCTGTTCGTTTTTGTTGTTAGCTTTACCCTTGTATATAAAACAAAACAAATAGGTTTCCCACAATAAAATATGTGTTTATTTCCTTTCTAACTAATGGTTTTATAACGCCTTAGAAAGTATGTCTTGTTTTAACCTAACAATCTAACGGGCCATTTGACTAATAATACTACCTTTAGTTTATTAATTATTATTATTCTTAACGACTGAGGAATACATAACTAAATCTTCTTTGTTTGATGATTTAGTAAAATATTTAGGTGGTATCTCGTAATGATGAATGTGGATGTTATGACAACTTTTAGATAGAAGCAACCGCTTGCTATTTGTTGCGGCTTTTAGTATTTTAGCATGCTATGAGTTATGACTATTTGCAATACACAGATAAAGTCAGAGGGCTTTTGTCTATTCGCCGCCTTTATAATTTATTAGCACCTCATGCCTACAGTGTTATTATTTTTGGTGCGTTATTTTGCACACTTGTTGTGAAACTCTTTCATTCGTGGCGCTATGGCTTACTAAATGATTATTTAGGCTGGGTTCTTGCTGATATCTCCTTTCTTTTATTGGTTGAGGTTATCTTGGCGCTGGTTTGTTTTCGATGGCCCAAGAGATGGGTTCTGCGCACGTCCACTACCATTGCTGCCGTTGTGTGCACTTGGTCGGTTATGAATGCCGGCTGGCTAATCAGAACAGGAACACAAATTTTACCCAGAGTTCTCTTACCTTTAATCCGGGCGCCATTGCACACTTTATTTATTATTGGTGTCAATCTTACAAAAATGCCGAAAGCATCGATTGTCTTGCTTGGGCCAAGTGCGATTGCTCTTACGTTCTTCTTATTCGTTTTAGCGAATCCATTACCGCCGGAATACAACCGTAAGCGCTTTTTCAGTAGAATTTTTGTTTCTGTTGTCATTATTGTTATTAGTATTATGGCTCGTGGTACGGTGTTCAAGCGCGGCACTCCGCAGGTAGCCTCTTTAGGGCTGCACTACAACTGTCACTTGCGAGCCTTAATGAGTGTCATTGTGTCTGATTACCGCTTGTCGGAACAACCTGAGCGGAGAATACCCACACTCGACCAACTAATGATAATGCGAAAACCCCAACGACTAAATCACAATATAGTTGTGGTTATTCTCGAGGGTATTCAATATAGATATACTTCGCTTGCAGACAAGCGGAATAATTTAACGCCGTACCTCGCGACTTTAGCCAAGCAGGGGGTTGAATTCTCAAATGCTCGCTCATCAATAACTCACACTACGAAAGCGTTGTTTGTACTTCTAACTGGATTGTTTTCTTCCGCTTCCCAAGATGTCGCCGAGACAGTCCCTGTCTTGAAGCCCTATGCAGGCATAGTCACTATCCTCAGAGATAAACTTGATTATCGAACGGCGTTTTTTCAATCAGCTATGGGCAACTTTGAATCTCGACCAGGGCTTGTATATAACCTTGGCTTTGAGAAATTCTGGGCCAGGGATGACCTGAATGACCCCAACAGCTATCTCGGCTACTTAGCATGCGATGAGTTTTCAATATTAAAGCCTATCACTAAATGGATAAAATCTAATGAGCGACCGTTCTTCCTTACTATTCTCTGTTCGGTTACTCACGACCCTTATGAGGTTCCTGAGTGGTTTGAAACGCCGGCCAGGGAGCCGATTGAGCGTTATCGACAGTCGATCCTTTACACCGATAAGTTCTTAGCCGCTCTCGATGTGGAGTTGGCCAGGCTGAATCTTACAGATAAAACGATTTTTTGTGTTATAGGAGACCACGGTGAAGCATTCGGTGAGCACGGTCAATCAGGGCACGCACTGATAGCATTCGATGAGGTCCTGCGCATACCATTTTGTTTGCGAGCTCCTTTTTTGGTAGAGGCGGGGGTTAAAGTTACCGAACCGGTCAGTTCAGTTGATTTGACACCAACGTTGTTAGGGCTGTTAGGTTTTGAAACAGAAACCGTCGGCTTTGATGGTGTTAATGTACTCGGTTCCATACCAGAAGGTCGTAAGGTCTATTTTTCCGGCTGGATGCAGGAAGGACCTGCGGGATTTGTTCAAGGCGAGCGTAAGTTTGTATATAATCCGGCGGACAGAACGGCCTGCGTCTATGATATTGGCGCAGATCCACTCGAATTAGTCCGGTTAGAACTGCCTGAACAGCAGTTTCAGACGATTGTGGATGAGATTGTCTCGTGGCGTAAAGACACAATTTTTTGGCTCGACCGGCAGAGAAATGGCAAGAAAGTACTCTTTAACCGCTGGCTGTGTCGCTGGACAGACCGCGTTTGTTCTGCCAAATATCGTCCTAATGAACACAAAGGTGCCGAAGTACAAGGGTATGATTAGTACCCATCACAAAGAATATGCACAATGCCGGTTTTAGCAAAATTGTTTATTTTTTACACTTTATGTTGCTTTTTATAAACACACAATAAATCCACCCACTATTTAGCTTCACACCCTCCTTTTTGTGTAAACATGGGTTGGGTGGGCACAATAAGTGTTGATAAATAACAACACACTGTTAAAATACAACATCCTCTTATTTTCACAACCCGAACGTTATTTGTAAGCGCAAATAATTTTGCTGTAAGGTGTTAGAAAATATTACGGGCGATTTCTGCCTAAATTTCTTATTATTGGCATATTCTTTGCGGATTTATTATTTTTGTCTTATTTTACAATAGCTATATTGGGCGGATGGCCTAAAAATTTATAAGAGGAGGATGTATCCGCCCGATTTTTAGAAATTACAAAATCGGCTTGATTCGGTTTTGTTAATGATTTTTTGTTTTGCGGGGTCGTTCCGGAGGAGGGTCGGCTCCGCTTTTTTCTTTCTTTGCGCAAAGGCCAATCTTATATTACCACAAACGTAGCTCCAAGCCGTCAAATTAGATGCGAAAACGCACGCTCATAACAGACTTTTTACAGAATACTATAGAAACCACCGGCTGTATCGTGTAATTTTTGGCTACTCAATATCCTTCCCGGGCCGTATAATCAGATACGTTATGGAGAGTGCGGTTTATAGAATTATTGATGCCAATTTCAATCGTGCCCGTGAAGCGATTCGTGTAATAGAGGATTTTTGCAGATTCGCTTTAAACTCAGGACCGCTTGCCGAACGGACCAAGCAGATTCGGCACGAGCTTTCATCGGTGATCGGTAAGCTTGATGCCGGTCGGCTTATCTCAAGCAGAGATACCTTGGGTGATGTCGGCGTTGGCAAGACAGTCGATGGGCAGCTTGTACGCGGCGAGCTAAGTGATTGTTTTACTGCCGGCTGTAAGCGTCTAACCGAGGCATTGCGTGTGCTTGCCGAGATGACACAGACGCAAGACCGGTCCGTAGCCGAGACGATTGAAAAGCTGCGATACGCTGCTTATACGCTTGAGAAAGATATTGTTCTTTTCAGCGATGCTTTTGAGAAATTCAAAGGTGTCAGGCTGTACGTGATAATTACCAGCAACCTGCCTGCGGAATTTATTTCTTTGGCTTATAAGTGCGCAGCCGGCGGTGCCGATTGCATCCAACTGCGCGCGAAGGCCATCGATGATGACAAGCTTTTCGCGATTGCTGTTGAATTCGTGCGGATTTGTAAAGACGCCGGCGTCCTTAGCATAATAAACGACCGGGTTGATGTCGCAGCCGCAGCAGGTGCTGACGGTGTTCATCTTGGCCAGAATGATTTACCCATCAAGCAGGCCCGCAGGCTCCAGTTGGCACCGCTGATTATCGGCAAAAGTACGCACTCGCTAAAGCAATTGTGTACCGCTTGCGAGGAGAGGCCTACATACGCTGCCCTGGGGCCGGTCTTTGCCACCGAGACGAAACCGACTGCTAAGGCGGTCGGTCTGGACTATGTCAGGCAGGCAACAGAGATACTTGCCGATACCGGTATCGTAAGCGTGGCTATCGGCGGTATAACGCTGGATAATGTCGAAGATGTTTTGAGAGCTGATGCAAAAGCGATTGCGGTTTGTGCTGCGGTGACGAAAGCCAGTAACGCAGCGGCGGCCTGTCGGGCGCTGAAAGAAAAGATTACAGCATTCAAGCATGGTAACGGGTAAATGGTAACTGGTAATTATTAAGGCAGGACTTATGCTCCGGCTGTCCGCCCTGCCGATTGGATTATGAGGTCAGGTATGGCTATAATGCGCAGAGCTATTTGTCTGTCAATATTGTTATGTGTGTTTTGTGTACCTCTTTCAGCGAAAAGTAAGCTGCCTCAAAAACCACCTGGAAGGTTTTTTCCGTTACGGGCAGGGGAGCATAAAGATGCTGATTCATTCAAATATGGCCAGCCGACTGTTGGTACGACGTATTTCTATTGGTATGACATCGACACAAAGAGTAATATTATCAACCGTAACGGCCAGACCTATATTGAGAGATGGTTAAAGGTGCTGCAACTGAATCCGGAGCACAGGCCCTGGATAGCACACGTCGAGACGTGGAACGAATGGCACGAGGAGACAGATGTGGCGCACAGCCGAGAGTACGGCCGAAGCTATATTGTGCTGACAGGTCTTTTTGCAGATATGTGGCGGGCGAAGACGAACCTCAGGATTGGCGCGGGGTACGCAGGTGCAAACACCGTTGTCTGGGAGCCGGGCCGGCTAAAGGGCCTGAATCTTCGTCAAAGCAGCGGCGACGGTGTGTGGAAAACGAAGAAATTCGGAGACATCGAAGCGGTTGTTTCGGAAACGAATCCGCACTTGAGTAAAAGCCGTTACCTTTATTTTAATGTGGACGACGCATTCGCTTACGAACTGTTCAGCCAGACAGTCTCAGTGTCCGTTACCTACCGGGACACGGGATGCACATCCTTTCGGCTGGAGTACGACAATGCAAATTCCAAAATGGGTTTGTTTGAAGTTGCTTTTCGCGCGGTCGCAGACGTCTCGGTCGGCAAAACAGGCAAGTGGAAAACGGCTGATTTTACGCTTCTGCAATGTCGTTTTATGAATCGGTGCAACGGTACCGACTTTCGTATAGTAATTCTCGGCGGTGATTTGGCGCTTGCGGTAAGCAAGCTCAAGCTCGTGAAAGCAAAATAACATATTGAACATTAAGATATTGATGGTGGGGTAAAATCCCACCCTGATATGGAACCGGTAGTTGCTCCGAGCCATCCCCAAGCTCGTCCCGATTTTTCGGGACTCGCTTGAGGTTGCCACCCATCAAATTAGATGTTGCAGACCACTATCTTTGATGCGAAGATTTCTTTGAATCAGGTTGTGGACGAGACGCTGGGTTGCGGTTAAAATAATCTGCGTGGAAGCGTATCCATTAAAGTTTAAGCCGATTTACAAACAGCGGATTTGGGGCGGTCAGAAGCTGCGAGAGGTTTTCAATAAGGATATACCGCCGTTTGAGAAAATCGGTGAAAGCTGGGAATTGGCCGATTTGCCGGACGACAAATCCGTAATCGCAAATGGCGAATTAGCCGGCCAAAATCTCATCTCGGCTATCGACAAATTTCCCAAAGAAATAACAGGCGATGAATATTTCCGAGGGCCTTTTCCTCTGTTAATTAAACTGCTGGACGCCGAAGACATCCTGAGCGTGCAGGTTCACCCCGATGAGCAAACCTGTCGGCGATTAGATAAGGGAGAGCCTAAAACCGAGTGCTGGTATATCATATCCGCCGAACCCGGTTCGGTAATTTATAAAGGGCTCAAAGAAGGCGTAACGAAAGAGCAATTCGCCGAGGCGATAGAAAAGGGTAATGTCGCTGAGATGTTAGCAAAGGTACAGGTCGAAGTAGGCCAGTGTCATTTTCTTCCAGCCGGAACCGCACATGCCATTGGCCCGGGCTTGCTGATAGCTGAGATTCAGATGCCCTCGGATACGACATATCGTGTTTTCGATTGGAACAGGATTGACGAGTCTGGCAAGCCCAGAGAGCTGCATATCGAAGAAGCTTTAGAAAGCATTCATTTCGATGCCTCCGGTGATAATCTTTCAGTAACAACAATAGGACGGCTGGTAGATTGCGAATACTTCAAGATAGACAAAGGCCACCAGGGGAAGAACTGCGAAATGCTTCTTTCGCCCGGACAAATGAAGACGCTCATTATTATTTCCGGCTTCGGAACAATTCTGGGGACCGGGGCAAACACACTTGAATTCAAGGCCGGTGACACTCTGCTTGTTCCTGCCGTCTATGAGGGAGCGATACGGTTTGCCGGCGATACAGAATACTTAACAGTAACCGTTTAAGTAATTGATTCCGCCAAAAGACGGGGGATCTACGATATTGGTTCCGGCAAAAGTGTGGATTCCCGCTTTCGCGGGAATGACACAGAGAATTGGTCAGTTTGAGAATAGGAAATAGTCAATCGAAAATAGTCAATGGTCGAAGCCGGTAACAATCTTAAAGCAAGTTACATTGCTGTCCTTTTAATAGCGGCGGTGCTCTATGTAGCCACTTGTGCGCCGGGGCCGCTCTGGCAGGACAGCGGAATGTATCAGTACCGAATATGGCACAATGATGTCCAGGGCAATCTCGGCCTGGCACTTTCACACCCGCTTTATCATATTATCGGCATCGGAGTAAAACGCATTCGGCTTGGTGAATTCGCATACAGGATAAACTTGATTTCCGCCGTTGCAGCGGCATTAACAATCGCAAATCTGTTTTTGCTACTGCGATTATGGCTGAACAGGATGTTACCTGCCGTAATTGCTGCTGCTGCGCTGGCCTTTTCGCATACCTTTTGGCGGCACGCCGTTATCGCAGAAACATATACCCTCTATACGGCACTGTTACTGACCGAACTGTTAATTCTGCTGCAATATGTTAAAACAAGGCGGTTGGTGTTTCTATACTTGCTTGGGCTTTTCAACGGCCTGGCAGCCGCCAACCACATGTTGGCTGTGATTCCCTTTGTTTGCTACCTGGCGTTTTGCATAGTTCTGTTAGCACGAAGGCAAATCAGGCTAAGACACTTTGGAATTATTGTTCTGATGTGGCTTATCGGTTCAGCTCCATACGGATACCTTATCCTCAAAAATATCATCCAGACTGGCGGTTTTGCAGCTACCGCGGCCTCAGCGCTTTTCGGCAAAAGCTGGCAGGGGAATGTTCTTAACGTGGGTCTTTCGAGCGAACTTATCAAAGAGAATCTGATATTTCTTGCATACAATTTTCCCACGCCAAACGTCATATTCTTCTTTGCGGGTATCTGTGGGCTAAGAAAAATATCACCGGCCCGCAGCTTCGCAAACATCTTTTTGGCGTTGTTAATACTTTTCTTTATATTCGCTTTTAGATATACGGTGCCGGATAGATACGCATTTTTCATACCTTTTTATTGCCTGGTTTCGGTTCTGATTGGTGTCGGTTTTGAGTTGCTTGTTATCCAGCCCAATCGCAAAATTCTCTGTTGGATAGTTTTTATCTTCGCCTTGCTGCCAATCCCAACCTATATCATTGCTCCTGCTATAGCAGAGAAAGCTGGATTCGATATTTCCACAAGAGCAGATGTCCCTTACCGCGATGACTATATGTGGTTCTTGCAGCCGTGGAAGGCAGGTTACAGTGGAGCAGAAAAATTCGCCGAAGAAGTATTCGACAAACTTGAACCTGAAGCTGTCGTTTATGCAGACAACACGATGGTTTATCCACTGCTGTATATGCAGGAAGTTGAGAGAAAAAGAGCGGATATTACAATCATATCCGAATATGCAAGCGGTGAAGGTGTGCCGCTGTTGAGTGAAAAATCCATAGAGCAATGGCTCATGGAAGCAGATGTTTACACCGTTTCGCCGTTAGCCGGACGTAAGCGCCAAGGAATTGTCTGGAAAATAGTCGATTGACTCAAACAGTTCGGAGGCACCTACCATCGAATGATTGATGACCGAGTCTAATTGCGAATTAATGCTCCAGTGGATGAATATACCCAGCCTCTGATCTATAAACCATTCGCAACGCTGGCATATCAGGTCATTTTCTCAAGCAGCTCTTTTCGGGCTTTGACTCGAAGCTTGGCGTTCTCGTAGCGTCTTTTTTCCTGTTCTGTTTCGGGCAATATCGGCGCCACAGCGGTCGGCCTCTTGTTCTCATCCAGCGCAACAAAAGTCAAATGCGCCTTCGTAGCTATAACCCTGTTGCCGCCGTATGGATCTTCTCTGCTGACTTGGACTCCCACCTCCATCGATGAGCGGCCGACATAATTGATAGAGGCTTTTAAGACGACTTGGTCACCCACACGAATCGGCTCTTTAAAAACCAGCGAGTCGATACCTGCGGTAACAACTTCTTTGCCGCAGTGCCTTTGTGCGACCATTGCCGCCACCATATCAATCCAGGCCACAATTGCTCCGCCGAACGCTGTGCCCTGAGGATTGGCCTGGTGGGGCATAAGTAGGTATCTTGTTTCTACCGCGCTTTCTTTTGGACTTTTGCCTTTTTTGTTTGTCATTTTTTCAGAATGTATGTAATTCGGCATAATGCCATATAATACCCACATTATCGCAGCCGGGCAAGCCCCACCCTACACATAGGAAACTATCTCAAAACACAATTAGTCATTCTGAGCACAAAAAGCCTTTAGTACTGCATTAGCCGAAGCCCTGAGCGAAGCCGAAGGGGAAGAATCACTTATTTTTGCCCGCCAGTCCCTTCGCTTCGCTCAGGGCAACTGTTTTAATGGGCAACCCAGTTTTGAGATAGTTTCTAAATATACTTGACGCTGTGCTGGGCTGACCTATAATTGATGATATGCGGCAGCGACTGTACGTCGCTTGTGTCTTGGAAAGGACCTCTTATGGAACGGATAAGTCAATGGGAAACAGGTGAATATAGGATGAATTTTAAATTTCCCAAACAGTGGGTCCCCTTGCTCAAATGGGCAGTCCCGATTCTATTGGTGCTATGGCTTTTGTCGGGGATATATATAGTAAGACCTGGTGAGCAGGGGGTGGTACGCCGATTTGGCAAAGCCTTGGATGAAGTGAAGCAGCCGGGTCCACACTATCATTGGCCCTGGCCGATTGAGAAGGTCGACAAACCAAAGGTAGAGCAGGTAAGGCGGATAGAGATCGGCTTTGAAACGGTTAGCCCGGGCCCGCCGGCAAGGTACAACTTCCACACCGAAGAGTCGCTAATGCTTACCGGTGACGAGCAAATTATCGATGCGCAAATCATAGTCCAGTATAAGATAAAGGACGCTGCTGAATACCTGTTTAATGTACGCAATCTAGAAGGACCGCAGGGTACAATTAAAGATGCAGCCGAAGTGGCACTGCGGCAGGTTGTCGGGAGAAGGCCTATTGACGATGTGCTCATCGGAGAAAAGGAGCCGGTCGAAAACGACATCTGCGAACTGTTGCAGGAAATAATAGATAAATACGAAGGTGGCATCAAGATAACAGAGGTTAAACTTCAGACTGTCCAGCCGCCAAAAGAGGTTGCAGCGGCATTTAGCGACGTGGTAAGCGCCAAGGAGGATAAGGAAAAATTGATACAGGAAGCCCAGGGCTATCAAGAAGACATCATCCCCAAGGCCCGCGGCCAGGCCAGGAGCGTAGTCTTGGCGGCGGAGGCTTACAAGGAAGAGAAGATAAAACGGGCCCATGGCGATGTGGCGAAATTTTTGGCCGTGCTTAATGAGTATGAAAAGGCAAAAGATGTAACACGAAAGCGGCTCTATTTGGAAACGATGGAGCAAGTGCTCCCAGGCATCAAAAAGTTTATAATAGATTCCGAAACCGGAGATGGCCTGCTGAAACTTTTGCCCCTTGAAGGTGCACCATTTAGCAATACACCGCAAAATCCAACCCCGGAACCTCGGAGGTCAAGATGAATAAAAAACTTATCAGTGTGATTGTAATCATCGCGATAATTGCAGCGGCATTGGCCACTTCGCTGTTCACTGTAGATGAAACCGAGCAGGCCATTGTCACTCAGTTGGGAAAATTCGTAAGAGAAGTAAAACAACCAGGCCTGCACTTCAAGATTCCACTAATTCAAAAAGTGCACAGATTCGAAGCCAGGGTTCTGGAATACGATGCGGCTGCGAAAAATATTTTCACCGATGATAAAAAGACTTTGGTTGTTGATAATTATGCCCGCTGGAAAATCATTGACCCACTTAAGTTCTATAAAACCGCAAGAAACATATCCGATGCCCAGTCGCTACTGGATGACATCGTTTATTCTGAAATGCGCGAAGAGATTGCCAGGCACACCTTGACGGAAATAGTGTCTGTCAACCGCCAGCAGATAATGCACAAAGTGGCCGAGCAGTGCGCTCAGAAAGCCGCTGACTATGGAATCCAGGTTATCGATGTGCGAATAAAGCGGGCTGACCTGCCGCAGGACAATACATATTCGGTCTTTGACCGAATGAAGGCCGAAAGGCAGAAAATCGCAAAACAATATCGCTCTGAAGGCGAGGAAGAGTCTGTGAAAATTAAGGCACAGACCGACAAAGATAAGACAATCCTGCTCGCAGAAAGTTACATGGAGGCCGAGAAAACAAAAGGCGAAGGCGACGCCGAGGCCCTAAGAATATATGCCCAGGCTTATGAAAAGGACACTGAGTTTTACTCATTTGTCCGTACTTTGGAAGCTTACGGCAATTCCCTTGGCAAAGGGACGACCATCGTTTTACCCATCGATTCGGAGTTTTTTAAGTACCTGAGCCCGCCGACAAAAGAATAGTTTTTGATAGTTCATTCTTGGAAGCGGTAGGGTGGGGCAAGCCCCACCATTTGCATTTGTCCTACACCAAAATAGCGTTCCGGTAAACTGGTACGTTTTAACAAAGGACACAGAGGCGATTCGGCAAGATTTCACGGCGAGATGGATGATTTGTTTGACAGCTTCTTCAGAGGCCTGGATAGGCCGTTTGCCGGATACAAAGCCTGGCCCGCAATTGACGTTGTCGAGGAAGAAGATGCGATTGTCGTAAGGTCTGAGGTCCCCGGCTGCAAGGCTGAAGATATTGAAATCTCCGTCTATGGCAACACCTTGACCATCAGCGGCGAAAAGAAACAGTCCGATGAGAAAAAGGAAAAAGGCTACTACCATGTTGAAAGCACCTATGGCAGCTTCAGGCGAGAGTTGACCTTGCCCACCGATGTTGACCAGGGCAAGATTGATGCGATCTGCAAAGACGTCGTACTGAACATAGCGTTGCCGAAGGCCGAGAAGACCAAGGCTGTCAAGGTCAAGGTTAAATGATAATTCGACCGAACTGTCCCAAATGCTAAAGTATCGAACAGATAATTGAGCTTGTTCGTTGTTCAGCGTTAATGGTTCCCGTGTTACGACGATTGTAGAATGGGAACCATTTTATTTTAGGTTCAACTGCAAAAAAGTTGGTGGGTTGATAAGAAATATACCCTGTAACTCTTTTGGATTTAACGCTTTAAGGCAACAGCATGAATGGGTATAATGCCACCGCCATCGGGGAGGATAGGGCAACGCGCCGAAGCGCCCCGAGCGTCCTGATGGTGGCATACAGCCCCTGCTTTTGCAGGGATAAACTCCGGGCGGTATCTTCAACGGTGCCGCCCACTTATGACATTATGCTGGTGCCGAAAAAGCGATAAATCCTTTTATAATCATGTGTTGATCAACCAACTATTTTGCAGTTGAACCTTATTTTATAACCGAGCCGATAGACCCAAATCAGTGTTTTTGTATTTGGATTTCTTTATAGGTTATTACATCGCGAAAAAACGGTCGATACGACCGGCCAAATCGGTCAGGTAGGCTTCATTGCCGCCGCGCAGTTCCGTTGTCAGGAATCCATCGTAGCCTATTTCGTCCAATGCCCTGCGCACTTCAGGCCAGTTCACGTCGCCATCGAGAAGATTAGTCCATTCATAGCCACGCCGCTTGAAGTCTTTCAAATGGATTTTGACAATGCGTTTGCCGAGCGTGCGTATCCAGTCCTGCGAGTACCCGAAGAGGATTACGTTGCCGATATCGAAGTAGGCCTTGAGCCAGGGACTCTCGAACTCATCCACGTACCGTGCGAATTCGAGCGGGCTTAGCAGAAACTTGTTCCAGACATTCTCGACTGCGATAATTACGCCAAGCTCCTCAGCTAATGGCAGCAGTTTCCGGATGTGCCTCTGCGAGCGCTTGTAGGCCTGGGCGTAGCTGACGTTTTCTTTGACTACCGCGGGCACCAACAGCACCGTCTCGGCGCCCATCGCTTTGGCACTGCGCAGGGCGGTCTCCATTCCTGCCAGGCCCTTCTCTATTACCTTTGGGTCGGGGTCGGAAAATGGTGCACCCCATCCGCCGTACACGATTGAATGAATCGGAACGCCAGCCTGCCGTGCCAGCTTGCCAAGCTGCCGGGCTGCATCGAGGTCCTTCATTGGAGAACCTTCGATGCCTTCGAAACCGCATTTCTTCGCTAATTTAAACTTGTCCGCATCGGAAAGTTCCCGCGGCAGCATACCTAATTGAAGGGCTTTGCGCAGTTTGGCGCCTTTCTGACTGCTTCTGGCAAAGCCGAACTCACCCGGCATGCTCGTCCCAGCCGAAACCGCAGCAGCATACCTCAAAAAACTGCGACGTCCGATAATTTTCTCTTTCATAAAACTGCCTCCTAATTTCTATATGCATCTAAAAAATTACACCCAATACACGAACCTGTGCACTACTACTCTTTCACACATAATTTGAGGAGTTGTCATTCCGCACTTGATGCGGAATCCACTCTTTCAGTTCTGGATTCCTGCTTCCGCAGGAATGACAGTCCTTCAGTTGACCTGTGAAAGGACAATACGTTCTATCTACGTCTCTGCATAATATACCAGTTTGCCTGAATAATCCAAACTGAAAAGACGGCTCGTTGAAAGAAAACAGGTTTTTTTGTACTGGCAATGGACGTTATCAACGACGGGTGGCAGCCTCAAGCTCGTCCCGAAGAATCGGGACGAGCTTGGGGATGGCCTGGAACTCCCTTTTGTACCTTTTCATCACCGTCAACAGCCCGGTAATATCGGCTATCCGTGTGGGTAATTGTGTTTTTATTGGCCCGTCCCATAAAAAAGATAAAGTTTTTCGTATTTTTTTGCCGAATAACTAAAAAGTGTCGAGTTGTTTTTATAGTATTGAAAAGCCGTTTTCTACACCAAAAAAGGAGTTTTTCGGACTGTTATTTTAGACCGGACCCTGTTTTGCTGTAAATTGCGAAATGGGAACCCGGAGCTGGAGAGAAATTATGAGAACCATAGCGATTGTTAATCAAAAAGGTGGTTGTGGCAAAACAACGGTATCGATAAACCTGGCCAGTGCTCTTGCTGACGCAGGCCGGAGAGTCCTGCTGGTCGATATGGACCCGCAGTCACACTGTGCGGTCGGCCTCGCTGTGCCGGAGGAGCAGATCGAACAGAGCATCTACGATGTGCTGATTAGCACAAGCAGAAACGAGCCGATGAAGCTCACAGAAATACTCTGGCAGATTAGCGACAGGCTGGAGCTGGCGCCGGCCAGTTTAGACCTTTCTGCCTTCGAGCAGCAGATGATCGGGATCGCCGAGCGTGAATGCTGTCTGAAAGATGTCCTGGACGAGATAAAGAACGATTATGACTACACAGTAATCGATTGCCCCCCCGCCGTGAGTCTGTTGACCTTCAACGCACTAAGGGCTGCCGATGATGTTATTGTTCCCGTCGAGACCGGCTACTTTGCACTCCACGGGCTTAGCAGGCAGCTTGAGACCCTCAGCGTACTTTGCAGACGACACAATCAGCAGGTCGATGTCAAAGTCTTAGCCAGCATGTATGATATAAGAACGAAGATGGCCAGAGAAATTTTGGCCGAATTGCGAAGCCACTTCGCTGATAAAATGTTCCAGACAGTTGTCAGTTTCAATACCAAAATCAAGGAAGCATCCAGTTTTGGCCAACCCATCAGTGAGTACGACCCTGTCAGCAAGGGCCACAGAGATTTTCACTCCCTCGCCGAAGAGGTCTTAGGCTCCCAGGCCAGACAGCAGCATCACGAGTTTGTCAACTCATTGGCCGATCAGCTCGAATCAATCAGTGCCACTGCCGATGAATTGCTTCAGGCCGCAAAGCTGCCAATAAAAGCTGTGCCCGCCCCCCAAACCGACCAGCCGGGTCTTAGCCTTCCCGTCGATGAGTTTATCACTACCGAAACAACGGCGGAAAAACCTGAAATCGAATTCCTTGAGGCACCGAAACCGCTCGATACCGCCACCAAGCTTTCTGACTATTACGGCGTCAGCCAGGTAGAGGATGCCGTCGTATTTGTAACGCTCTATCCGCGCGCCGACAGTGTGCATATCGCCGGCGACTTTAATAATTGGCAGCCGGAACAGACACCCATGCAAAAAGTTGGTGAAAGCGGCGTCTGGCAGACGGAGATGAACCTGCTTCCGGGACGATATCGCTATCGGCTGGTTGTTGACGGCCAGTGGCAGCAGGATCCATATAATGAGCTGACCGAATTAAATCCCTTCGGAGGTTTTAACTCGGTCATTGAAGTTAAATAGGCAGTAGTTGCGTCCTGTTTTGCAGCAGATTTCGCTGGAATCCTCGTCAAAAAGTCTCTTGTTTCGGTGTAGTCTCAGGTTTTCGGTATAATATCCTCTTACTGCTAAGGAGGAGGTTAAAATTTTTGTATTTGTTCACAAGGGCAAAATGGCGCTTTTGTGTCATTGCGAGGCCTTTAGGCCGAAACAATCTCAAATGTTCGCTCGAAATGACATAAAATGGCCAAAATTCAACAGATTCTCTGAACAGTTACAAATTTTTCAATTTTTTGTTTGCTATGACGTCCGATAATGTTATGATTTGTATTGCATAGCCACGATTTCCAGGAGGGTGATTGTGTTTGTGTAACATTTGTTGGTGGGTTGAGAATGGATACTCGCAGCGTATTACAAGGGATTGTTGCATATCTTTACGGTCTCGGGACGTGGTGTTTGCCTGTTATTGCTGAGCCGGTTTACACTTACAGTGGCGACTTCAATTTTAAAATTCCCACCGGATTGGATGCCGGCAAAGGTTGTAGAGCTAATGAAGAATAAAGACAAGGCAGGAAAGTCGTTTTGATATGCAAAAAAACCAGTATCTAATTGTAATTTTTTAGGTGAAGGAAGGAGGCGATAAGAGTAAGAAAAAAAACACTTTTTTTTGAAACATTAGGAGGATGTTGGTGGCTGTTTATTTAAAAAGGAAACGGAATTTCTATTAAGGAGAATGGCCATGAAAAAACTAATCGCAATGTTGGTTCCCGTGCTGATGTTTTTTGCGAGTGTTTTGGCAAAAGCCGGTAACGGAGCTCTTCCTGAGAGTACACCCGACACGACGGTTGAAGTAAGTACTAATGTTGCTACTAACCAGTCTCAGGATGTTTCTGTCGTAGGCGGCGGTGACTCCGATTCTACTTCTTCATCCAGTTCAGATGTGAGTATCAATTCCACCTCAATTTCGAACTACAGGACCAGGACACCGCCGATTACAACGTTTCCTCCATATTTGCCCTATTGGAATCATGGAGGCTGGGGGACTATAAAGGCATACTTCCCGAATGGACCTAATAGTGATGACCAGGTGTATGAACGGATATTCAGTCCTGGTAATCCCGTTGACACGAGAGAGCTTAGGGGCGTTCTTGAATCATTACCTTATGAAAGCCCGCTTGGTGTTATCGGCGGATTCCTTAATGGTGTTGGAGCCATGTTTGGAGGGCCTGATAATTTCCATCACGGCAGAGGATTTGAAATAGCAAATTCGCTTGTTCGTACTCGCAGACCCAGGAGAAAGCCTCTTTTAGTCTTTATCGACTCCAATGTGGATACAAGTCTTTTGAGGAAAGCCGGTTACGCTTATGTCGGAAAGGTAAGTTTAGAAGGCAGGGTGGAGCGCAACTGGGATCAAGTTTACGATGCTGCAGTAGCGGAGGCTTTGCCATGGGATGTTGATATCCTGCTTATCTCCGGCGGAATGAAAGGTGTTACTGTTGGCTCAAATCTTGCTTTTCCCGGAGCCGGCGGAGCTTACAGCCAGGCTAACTACTCTATTTCTATGTTTGGTGCTGTCTCAAGCGGAATTACTGAAGGTAAAGGAAAGGCTCTTGTCAGCGCTGCTGGTTATAGGTATTGGCCGGCCGCTGCTAATAGGAGGAGAATTCCTCAGGCCTTCTATGAGAGATTCCACGCAAAGTTCTATAAAAGACCTGCTCAGGAGCTTGCTGAAAAACCGGCTCGAATGCCTGCTCGAGAGCCCGAGCCAATACCTGTTCAAGAAGCTGAACAAATGCCTGCACAAGTGATAACAAAGCCGGTATCGGTACAAAAAGCGCCTCAGTCGAAAGTTTCTCCCAAAGGAGCTTCTGTTGTTTCTCCTGCTAAGAGGAGACGTAACATCCCCGGTGTTGAAGTGAGCCGACAACTTTATGACATGGCAGGGTTTGGGTTACACCAGAGAGTGGATTACGTAACAATAAAGTAACTTTCATAGAGTTCAAAAATCTCTTAAATAAACTGATATGAGAACTTTGCTATGAGGGAGAAAGAAGGTCGCCTATAGAGCACAAAAAGGTTGTCTATGGTGTTGAAATTGCTGCTGCTTGGTTGGCAGTTTGAATGGAATCTGAAAATATAAAAGGAAAAGGAGTTTAATATGCTTAGAAAATTCTTACTCTCCGCAACAGTTATTTTGTTGCTGTCCTCTGGTGCCTTTGCAGACATTGGCCAGGTCCAGGGTTTTTCGATTGGAGCATTGAATAAGGTCAAAATAGACGGAGGCTTCGGCTGGGCATCAGGGGGAAACTATCTGGAGATTGGTCAAAGACAGAAGCAAAGCAGTGCTTGTTTGGGCAGTGCAGCCATGAAGCAGGGAGGTATATTGGAACAACATGCATGTGTTGGGGGCAGGGGGGGCCAAAAGGCTGTCGTGCAGAATGCAACTGTCGGGGGTAAGCAAGGTCAGCTTGTTGAGAGTGGACGTCGTGGTCATAGTTTAAGGGCACAAGGGCAGTGTCTTACACTAAATCTTAACACCAAAGCCCTAAAAAGCGGCGGTATTGGCGGCGCAATAGGCTCACAGAGTTTTGTCGGCGAGCAGAGTCAGAGGCAAGTCTATCGCGGAGGATTCAGTGTAAGCTCTCAGTTTGTTCAGGCTGAACAATGTACTAAAATTATCGGCGGTAAGCGTTCTGATGTTGTTGTGAAAAATAACCTGGATGTCAAAATGTTCCAGGGCAATATCGCTAAGTAACGACCGGCGAAATATCGAATAGTGTAAAGGAGAATTCTTTCATAATTGAGTCCAAAGGAGCCTTAAGAGATCCTCTTGTTTGAGGGGGCGCATAATCTCTTAAGGCTTTTTTAAAAGAATTTTCGGCCTGGTTCAATCTCATACGCTCAAGGGTAACACTTGTCAAGGTAGTTCAATGACCAGGAATACTCATAACAATTTGTTAGAGCAAGAGTTACGGAGAATACAGCAACTCGCTGGGTCCAGAGAGGTGTTACCCCGTTCTGAACCAATGCCGAATTTCCCTTTTTTTATTCCTCCCCAAATTTTTTTGATTTTTCTGAATTATTTTGTTTGCTGGCTGCGCCCCGGACGGTTAAAATTCAAATTGCAATAAGCGTGATTGGTCGGGTGTTATCGTTCACACTTAAAGACCAACTACAACTTACGCAATTTGCATATCAAACTTGTTGACGGGCTTAGAATGGACGCTCAAAGCCGCGTACAATGGATTGTTGCAGTTCTTTTGGGGCTCGGGCCGTTGTCTTTTCCTGTTTTTGCCGACGAGGTTTACACTTACAAAGGTGACTTCGATTTACAAATTCCCGCCGAACCGGACGCAAGCAAAGGCTGGATGACTGATGCTGTTATTGAAATCGACAGCCATTTTACTATCTCTGACATCGATGTCGGCCTCACTTTGACGCACTCCAACGTTTTTGATTTGCAAATCTCTTTGCAAAGCCCTGACGGAATGACCATCTGCTTAAATACGTACAACCCTGATAATGAGTTTTTTCAGGGCGCAGATTACTCTCAAACCGTTTTCGACGATGAAGCCCAGATCCCAATCGGCCAGGCCCAGCCACCTTTTACAGGCCGATTCAGACCTAATAACGGCAGCCTGCTGGAAATTTTTGACGACCAGGACATTTACGGCCCTTGGCACCTCCAAATCTACGATGCCTATTATCACGACACCGGCACTTTGGAAAGCTTTGAGCTTACCGTTACAACCCCGGAGCCGGCCACAGTGGTGCTCTTGGTACTCGGTACAGGTTTGACGACACTGTTACAACCCCGCCGAAGACGATAGTTTTATTGGACGGTGTTTAGCCGTCGTCGGCAAGCCTGCCTTGAGCTTGCCGAAGGGACGATGCTTCGATACTTGCCCCACTTGCCCCGCACAAAATAGTGGTAGTGTGGGGCTCGCCCCACAACTCCAGGCAGTGGTGATCTCGACCTTTGGATTATTTGGCCTGCCTTTGCGGACTGCGAATGTGGGTTTACTCTCATAATACCCTGTAGCACAAAAGTTTACATTCGTTCCTTTCAAAATTGGGTTTGATTGGGTTTGAATTGGCTTTGTTTTCTGGGACTGCGAAATCATCGTTTTTTCTGTAATCCTCTATAACATATAAGTTTGCGTTCATTTTTGTTTTTTGGAAATTGGCCCATTCGACCCATTCGACTACGCTCAGGGCAGGCTGCGCT
>CAYQKF010000041.1:0-39788 GCA_964417935.1 uncultured Pirellulales bacterium | reverse complement strand
CTGGGATGTACGAAAACGGGCTGCATAGCCCTGCCAGAATATCTGGTCGCACCCATTGTGGCAAATTGTGAAAGATTGTTTGTTTTAGGATGTATTTTATATTAGAATATTGTTATCTATTCGGGGCGTGGCGCAGTTTGGTAGCGCGCATGACTGGGGGTCATGAGGTCGCTGGTTCAAGTCCAGTCGCCCCGATTCGAAGCATAATTTGCCGGACCGGAACAGGTGTGTTTTGCTGGGGCTTGAGTCCTGTCCGTTCAAGGGGGGATGACGAGTGCAATAGATATCAACATGTTTGCTTCTCTGGACAAATACGACGAGTTGTTTGAAGCTATTCGGCAGAAAGAACCAGAAGGGAGAATAAGGAGTATATGGAATTATCTCAAGCCAAAGGGTTTTTTCAAAGACGTTTTTTTGGCTAATTTTAGTTTATTGTTGGATAAACCTATGGTGAGAGATTACACAGTAGCTCTATACAAGCTAAAACAGGAGCTGAAGAGAGAACACGATTTAAAAGAAGAGTGTGAAAACAATTGACCTATCTAAAAAGCAGTGTTGGCTAAATATTTAAAATCACACCATTGGGTGACCGGATAGTCTTGATTAAAAAAGTTGCTTTGCAATATAAACGATTCAGCGGCCACTCATAAAATCACTTCCCTTGAGGAATACCCAAATCTTTCACAGAAAACATAGAAAGCCTATTCCCCTGACTTGACAACAGTCGTTCCATATGCGGATTGGCCGAACAAAATAATGGGCCAAATTGAAGATATTCTTAAAAACAGACTGGATAGGTTTTATGATCGGCAACACTGCAGGGGCATCGTGAAACCTCACTGTCCCTTCTCCAAATTGGGAGGTATTAATGATTCTTAAAGACTATGTAGAGTTTACGCGTGAAAGAAAAACTGGGGGGACCAAGCCCACAAGCGCGAAGTTTGCATCTCGACTGCCTGAAAAAGTCACCACCGAGGCCACACTGCGGCCCCTGATAACAGTGGCCACCACGACCGCCGGGCTATTGGAGTCTGTTGATTTAAGGGTCAGGCTCCTGCCTTCTTGGATTGAAAGAGATACAGAATCTTAAGGGCCGGTAAAGGTTGTAATACTCTCTCTGGGTAAGGTGTAGGTGAAGGAATTCTCTGTTACTGAGATTTGACCTAAACTTTCTGTGTTTTCAGTAGTTGAGGTGCGGTACGCATTCAAGCTTGATATTGGATTGTTTGAGCCGCCAAGCCATGTCTCGGTGTGAGCGACTGGCTTGTTGTAATTCTGAGCAATAGCTGCAAAGGTTCGCCAGAGTTCGGGACTACTTGAATGAATAGGATTTGGTAATCCCCAGTTGTATGTGTGGGTTGATAATACATCAACATAGTTTCTTGCTACTGGGTCTGCCATTATGGCATTGGCATATAGTATTGATTGATTAATATTCCAATCATCTGGCGCAAGAATCTTAACATTGCTATTAAGCCCGTTTCTGAGAATAGGGCCTGCTACTCTGAGGAAAATAGGATATTCTGCTATGCTTATTCTAAAATGGTAAACCTCACCTGGAGTTCCTATGCCAGGTTCATTATTCGGACACACTTCAGTAAATTCTACACCTGTGTTCTTTTTTATGTAGTTGGTATAATCTAAGATATAATTTGCAAAATCATCATAATATTCTGGAAGTAAGTTAGCACCACTTTTCCATCCTTGTGGTGGAGATCCCATAGCAGCATGAAAATGTTGTACTCCATGATTCTTTGCCTGTATGAGCACTGGAAATTCTTCTACCGGGTCAACTACCTCGTGCCCCAGATAGGCATAGGTAAATATAGCACTTACTCCCATATCATCAAACAATAGATCCACGTCCTCGCTCCCATTGTCATCGCTATCGATCACTCCCTTGTCAGCGCCGGTATCCGTCACGGGAGCCCAGTTGCTGCCCGCTCCACGAATTCTAAGCGCGATGTCCACGCGGAAATCTGGGATCGTCAAGGTCTGCGAACCGCTATTCACGGTAAATGTCTGAAGCACGTTACCCATGGACGGATCGAGCCACAAGCCCTGCATCCCGTCGTCTGGAATGTCCAGGGTCACAGTGGCGCCGGAGAGTGTTGTGGTGTAACTTGTGCTGTGTGTGAAGTAGATGCCAATGTCCTGGCCGCTTCCAAGGGCGCTGGCGTATATCTCAACCGATGGGCTAAGCGCAACCGGTATAGGCATGGCGAGGGCGTCAAAGTCGATGGTGAACCAGGAAAGGATGCGTGAGAAGGCGCGTTCTTCCGGGCCGATGAACATATTGCCTGCCCCACTTTGATAGTTCTTGGCATAGCCGGTGTGCCAGAACACCAGGGCCGCCTCGTTGAACATGGCCGTCCAGATAAAGATGCGGTAGCGCTCCGGGTCGTAGTTCGTGTACGGGGGGTAGCTGTTACCGAACTCGCCGTAGAGCGCAGGCTTGAAATATGCTGCCTTCCTACTGCGAATGTTGCTGGCAAGTAGACGATGGATATCACGGGTATCATTACCGTTGTATCTGTGCGGGCTGTTAATCTCGATGCACGCCAGGTCTGGGCGCGCGTTGCTCGTGCTGATGATATGGTCATAAGGGTCCCAGTCGCGGATGAAAGTTGCGACGTAGTCGAAGTACCTGTCGTCCTGGCTGCTCCGCTCGTTCATCAACTCCCAGATGTCCACGTAAACGCCCCAACGGTCGATAATATACTTGTGATAACTCAGGGTCGCCTGCCTCACGTTCGCATCGGACAGATCCCAACCCAGGTTGGGTTTCTGCCAGAAGACCATATAGAACTTCCAGCCCCCCTCGTGCAGCTTCTGGGCCAGTTGGTCAGTCAGTTTTCCTTCAGGAACAAGATAAGAGTTTTTGCCAGTACCGCTTATGTTGAGTTTATCATAAAGCAAGTACGTATTCGTTTGCGTGTTCATCCGGAACATATTGTTCCCGGCATCAGCGAACGTGTCAAAATAGTAGTCGATAGGCCATCCCACGTACTCGGCGTCCATCCACCAGTCAGAATTGAGCGTGCCGTCGGAACTGCCGCCGAACCCCTTCGGCCCCGCCTGGTCATAGATAACGTCATTGAAGCCCATCGGGTAGAATGATTTGTTATCTGTGTCCGTGACAAAACGGTAGGGGTTCTGGGGATGGACACGCAGAAAACCACTTTTGTCGGAACTCACGCAGTTGAATCCCCCTGCATCCACGAACGTCTCCGAGCCATTGTCAAATGTGAGGACCCAGGTCCAACTCCCTTCCTCCACAGGCGCAAAACGCAGCTTCCAGGTATCGGTGTCGTAGTAGAATCCTCCGACGGTATATGTGCTGCTGGAAGGCGAAGTGAAAACCACGGTAATGAGCACATCCTCCCATGGGTTGGAGTACGTATCAGAGTGAGACATCGTAAGCTCGTAGATGTGATAGCGTCCAATAGACCGGCTGTTTTCGGACACAGAGACATTCAGCGCGCATGATACCGCTGGGACAAACGTAACGAGTAGGAACGCGCATAGAAGCATATCCGCCACAAACTTGCATCTGCCGTCTCGCTTCAGGTTCATGACATCATACCTCAATCTGTTTTGTTACCAACTACTTCCTTCTATGTTTCTCTCCGTCCTTCTCTCGTTGCCTTTAGAAAGCGTCATTTTCTCCTTAGTCGGGCACCCAGGCAGTGTGCTCGCCCACCCGAATCCATCGATGGTCCCGCATTCCAAAGACCCAGCTATCGTGACTGTGGTATCTGCTCGATAGGTCAGGGAGAGAGCCGAATCGTACAGGAATATGAAAGCCACCGCGATTCCCATTAGCATTAGCTCTATTGATCCGTGTGTTTTCTTCCTATAGGTATTGGGTTGTTGATTTTGTCCAAGTGGTTATTTGGGCAGGATCACACATTTGATAATGAGCCTCGTAAGGGCCCGTAGTAATACCAGTTCGAGTAGTCTCTCACACGATAACAAACGTCCCGTAGAGTCCTCCAATATTGCACAAGAAATCTTGCTGGACACCTATGAAGAGCTCAAAGTCAAATACTAAAATCTCTGTTGCCACAATTTTTTTGAGGCATCCTGTTACAACATTTCGGCCAACGTGCACTACTTACAGCAACTCACCAACTGGCAACGTTCATTGAAAATGTTCACATTTTTTCGGTTTTCAATAATCCTTCGGCATTAAAGAGCTTACATCGTGAACATTTTAGCTGAATTGGCAGATAACGAGCCTTCTGGTTGTAGCGAGGTTGTATTCAAGAAGCAGTGCAATGGCAGGCGTCAGAGGTTCAAATTAGTGCGGTTGTTCATATCTATTTCATTGCTTTGCTGTCTTCTCTTTAGTCGTTTTTCTCCCTGCATCGTGACACTATTTGACTTTACCGCCTGGGTAATCTTCAGGGCCGAAATCAATTTCGCGGACAAGGCGCGCGAGCCGCTGTTCGCAATCGGCAATGGCGGGGGTATATGCGGAATTGGCTGCCTGGTTGACCATTTGCCAGGGATCGTCCTGGTTGTCGTAAAGCTCGAATTCATCCGTTCCGGGAAAGTGAGCAAGTGTGTAGCGCTCAGTGCGAACGCCCCAATGGCTCGGCTTGGACCAGTAGCAGCAGAAGGCATCGGTGCGCCAGTCGGGCGGAGCCTCACCTTCCAGCAGCGGACGCAGGGAAACTCCCTGCATTGCTTCCGGTATCGCCACGCCTGAATAGTCTAAGAAGGTCGGTCAGAAGTCATTGTTCATTACGATTGCTGGTATCATCTGGGGGCATCGGGGGAACGGTGGCTTTGATGTGACGGCCGCGGCCTCTGGCCGCCCTCCTTGCCCTCCGGAGCTTTAGTGAAGGTGGGAGCTAAGTGGATTTTAGTTTATTGGCCAGCCGGTGTGGTTTGTGCAATTCTATCTTTTCTTTTTATGAGGCTTTTTTCGTCAGTTCAACTCATCAAAGATTGAACGTTGTGATTCCTGAATAAAGAAGCCCGTTCTTTTATGCCGGTAAATAGCTTTTGGGGTCATTTGCTATTACCTGTCCTGAGTTTGGTAGGTTGTGCTTTAGCGCATGATGCTTTCTATATAAACAACAGTTCATTAAGCCTTTGATGCCATTCATCTTCATCAATGACGTGGAATGAGACTTTCTGGCTCTCCAACTCAATCCCAAGTTGATTCGTTGTTGTCTCTCTTGCCAAGTCATTGCATAAGTCAAAGACCGACCTCTTGTATTCGGTATCCTCACTTCCTTTCAGGTGTAAACCTTTTGTCTCAACAACAAAAACACGATCAAACCCATTCCCACCACCAGTTGCAGTAAAAATAAAATCAGCATATATTTTGTATTTCCGCCACCCTTGAACACTGTAATCCTCTTTTGGAACGTTCCGATACCAAAAAAACAATCTCTCCTGCTCCTCAAGATACCATGCCACCTTCTTCTCCATTTCGTTAAAATCTTCATCAGGAACGTAATCAAACAAACTTCGCTCTAACTGTTCTCCACTTTTCTTAGTTAGTTTCCGTGCTGACCTTACTCGTTTCTTCTTCGGCAGCTTATATCCCAAATCATTTGCAATAACCCAGAAACGCATTTCGTCTTTCGATATCATATCCCTGAAAACATTCTCTGCGAGTATGTTTTTTTGCTTAAACAAATGCTTTCGCAATTCCTCAATTATGAAAACAAAGTTATTTATAACAACATTCTTTTCGTTATGTCCTAACAAATCAAGCAACACATGTTTACCAAATTCATGTGCTACCCAGGGGTTTGGAACGATATCCAGCAAGTGCCGCGCCATAAATACTGAATCAAGTTTAAGACTCCCTTTTCTCAAAGTTATCGCCTCTTTAAGCTCTATAACTCGAGTTATATCCTCTGAAATCCCGGCCACTTGTTCTAAATCCTTTTCCTCGACCATTGAAAGCGACAACGATGACATTGGACTTATGTCTGCTTTTTCCCATGGAATCCGGCTGGCTATATCCATTTCATAATTCACTTTGCGCCAATTAATACCATCCCGCATCACAAACACAGGCAAGATAACCTGGCCTGCCGCCTTTTTGAACTTGTCACGCACCTGGCATATTCGTTCTTCCTCCTCTATGCCTTCAGCTTCATCCTCGAACGCAACGCGCCCAGTGAGATCCCCAAGTCCTTCACGCCTGAATCCTCGCCTTATTTCTTCGAGAAGTTCTGCGCCTTTTTGCTGAAAACAGAATACATAACTCTCATCTAATTCTTTGATTCCAGTCTTCTTTGCAAACGGCTGGCGCAATATCCGCCCAACAAGCTGCGTTAAAGCGGTTTTTGAGCCGGGTTTTGTCAGGATACTTAGTATGTATGCAAACGCACAATCCCATCCCTCCTGCAGTGCCTGCTTTGTGATAATATATTGAATCCGACAGTCCCTCGACATCAGCCCGCCGACATCATCCACTTCTTTTAGCTCATCCTTTTCACTCGTTTTTATTGCAATCCGCTCCGGTTCAATCCCCATAACCTTTATAAAATGCTCTCTAACATCCTCAGCATGAATAAATCCTTTTCCCCTTTGCCCCTTGCCTGTTCTTTCTACCTGGATAAGACAAATCGGCCTGATATAATTCCCTGTTTGGGCCTTGTATTCGCGCACTTTTTCATTCAACATCTCTAAATGATTGTGACTGTCCAGCAGCGTATCTTGCCAGTCCGGACTGGCCTTATTGAAAATATGGAGGTCAAATTTAATCATCTCCTCCCGATTAAGTTCAATCCCTGTTATATCAACCAAAATATTACTGCCTTTGGCCGGTGTGGCTGAAAGCTCCACAATTATGCAGGGATTAAAACCTCTCAGCGTATCTTGGGCTATTTCACTGTACGCCTTGTGCCCTTCGTCAAGTATAATGATCAGATTCAGCAAGCGCAAAGTATTGCCCAAAGAGGTCTTTATCTGCCTGCCCCAAAATCCGCTCTCACTCTCAAATGTATCGAGATTACGTATCTTTTCTAACAGCCGCGTGCTGCTCTCAACATCATCCTCGGCGGGGAAGAAATCCTGAAATCCCCCGCTGTCTTTGAAAAGCCTCAGGACCTCCTTGCTTTTCCTGCCGGCAGATTGAAGCATCAACATCAGTACTACTAAGTTTTCTTCGATATCGAGAGGCGTAAAGCGGTCGGTCTTTTCCAAAATAACTGTCCGTCCTCCGCTGGCGATGTCTAAATGCTGTCGATAAGGATGGTCACGATTTCGCAGGTTCTTTATCGTCTGCCTGTAAATCTGTGTCGTTGGTACAATCCAGAGCACAAGACCTGTTTGCCTCTTTAGGTAGCTCGTGTTAATCAGGTCAACCGCCTTAACAGCCAAAAATGTTTTTCCGCCCCCTGTTGGTACCTTCAGGCAAAAACACGGCAATGGCCGGTTAAGTCCATCCCTCCTGCCTTGATAAGCCCCGCGGATATTGCTTTGCTCCCATGCCACCGAAGAATAATCGCGAACAAAGCTTCCCTGACCCTGTGCGATCATTTTTTCATATTGGTACCGTGCTGCGTACAGATTATCGAGATACCTCTTAACCTGCCCCAGTACCTTCTGCTGATATTCCTTCGGCTCCATAACTCCACATCGCCAAACCCGACTGTCGCAATTACTTTCGTCATTCCGAGCGCAGTCGAGGAATCTATTCTGAATTGTCATTCCCGCGAAAGCGTGAATCCATTATGTTCATTTTACCAACTGATATATCTCAAACGGCAACTGAGCGAAATCAATCCGCAATTCGTCAAGATGTCTCTGGTCAAGATATTTCGTCGGCGCAAAAACAAGTCGCCTTTTGTTTTCATAAGGCCCAAGGGCCTTTGCCCTGTCTAACGTTAGTGCTGTTTTCTTCAGATATTCCAAGTCCGGCTTATAAAAAAGATATACTACATATTCCTTGCTTTCTCCTACGAAATTCTTCTTTTCATCCAGAACGTTTTCGTCAAACTCCTCCCCAGTCGCAGTATAAAATACATATCTCGCAAGCTCCTTATAAGTCGGCAGATTATCACCGCTTAGAATACTCTCCATTTCTATCGGCCCTCCCAACTCAAAATAACTAAAGCTCCCTCCTAATCCTTTTTTTAAGTTCTCATCCTTCGCTCCAGGTACTCCCTTTATTACCCGTCGAACCCGCTCAGCTGTTATCTCATCCGCATAATCCTCACACTCAACTAATATAAACCTCCGATTACCCCCGTCCTCTTTGTTTAATTCCAAAACTGCGTGAGCTGTCGTGCCGGAACCGGCGAATGAGTCAAGATAGACGTAATTCGACTTTCCAACCAATAGTCCAATCTGTCGAATCAGCGAACTTGGCTTCGGGTATTCCATCGGGCATTCTCCAAATACGGCCTTCAACTCAGCCTTCCCGTTCTGGTAATTTAAACTTTTGTCAGCCCATATAGTTTTACTCTTTCCTCTCCTCTGTATGCCTCTGTCGCTCTCGGAGTAGTCTCTAACGAATATATCCCACTCATTTCTCTTCGATATCAGCTTGGCTCCTATCAGCTTAAGATTCTTCTGGACCTTTCCCTTCGACCACATCCACCGACCCTCTTGGCCCGTTGATTTCTTCGGTAATACCTCAATCTTATAATCTTTCAGTTTCTCCAACGAAACGTACCCATTCGCAGGATTCACATAGATCGGAAAAAACATATTGGGTCGGTCTTGTCGTCTAGAAGCCGCTCCCCTCTGCCTTAATCCAAGTAGCCTATATTCACGCCCATCTTGGTCCTTGAATTTGTATTCTTTTAGCTGTTTTTCAGTCAAAGGAAGACCCATCAGCATGCAACTGGGACTGTGTTTCGCATAGACTAATAAGTACTCATGGACTGATGCAAAGTATTTCTCCGATTGACGACCCCTTGGGTTGCTTTGGACTACTACCTTTGCCAGAAAATTCTCCTCCCCAAATACCTCGTTCATTAAAATTCTCAACCGATCGGCTTCGTTGTCATCGATGGAAACAAATATCACTCCATCTTCACCAAGTAGCTCCCGAAGCAGCTTAAGTCGCGGCGTCATCATGCACAGCCATTTGTCGTGGCGGGTCAAATCCTCTTTGTCCACAACTTTTCCTAACCATTCCTGCATCATTGGAGAATTGACATTGTCGTTATAGACCCATCTTTCGTTTCCAGTGTTATAAGGTGGGTCGATATAAATGCACTTTATTTTCCCCGCGTATGTCGGCAGCAGCGCCTTGAGTGCCTTTAGATTATCACCGTGAATAATTAGATTATCGTGTAAGCTGACCTTATCTGTAAGCGATTTTTCTTTGCGAGGAACTAACTGATGGTATTTGACCAGCAAGTGATGATTCTGAACAAACGCCTTGCCCTTAAAATTCAGCGTTGCCATCCTTCAGCAACTCCTTTTCAATATATCCTTATAATGTCCTATTAGGCCATTATCCGCTGTTACTTCTCCTCTGTCAACGAATCTCTTCCCACAATACTCAAACACGCAATTTTCCCGCCATTACGCCATTTCCCAAAATAACCCCACCTGCTACAAACCTCTCGGAAACTCAAAAATAACCGGCCGGAGGTGGAAAATCAAGCAAATTTCCCCCAAAAACACCCCAAAATCAACAACCCCGAGTTTACCCGAGTTTATCCCCGGGTGTACTTACACGGCTCTTCTGCCGGGGAACTTAGCCAACTTGCTTTTCTGTCGGGGGCGATACGCAATACGCTCTTTAGCCTGTCCTGCTTGTCCTCCGAAGCTTTAGCGAAGGGGGAAGCACGGCCGAAGGATTCGATATTCTTTTTGTGTCATTTGAGTTTTGGATTTGTTTAGAGCTTCGGATTTAGTGCTTTGTCCTGAGCTTGGTCGGAGGATACGCTTCACGCTTCACGCTTCACGCGATACGCAATACGCAATACGCAATACGAGCCAGAATCAAGTGCCGTCTCTCTGACATTTTTTAAGAATTCACTCGAAATTTAACCTGTTTTATGGTATAATACTTACCCAAATATGATATCGTATATCATATAGCGGATAGCGGAGTTCAGCAGACCATGGAATCTAAAAAGTTAGCCCTGATAACCCGATATTCTGATAATCACTGCCTGATAACCTGATACCCTGATACCCAATTTAACCGATTAACCACTCACAACGTAATATGAAATACAAAATCGTCATTCTCGCATCCCGCCTGTCATTCCCGCGCAGGCGGGAATCCATTACGCAATACGCAATACGACATACGATATACGAAATACGAAACATTACGTACGAATTTATCAGCGAATTATGCAAAACAAACCCAATTTCCAAGATGTCCAAATGAATGTAAGTATCTTTTCAAAAATGGCTTATGAATATAAACACAATTGGACACTTGGTGAAAACAAACCCAATCAAACCCAATTAAAGCCAATTTCAATGCCCATCAAACCCAAACAAACCCAATCTCGAAACAGCTCCAGTGATGATTTTAAATTACTTTTTAAGTTTTATTACATCCCCTCCTTCGCTCAAGGGATCGCACCGGCCATTGAAAACGTTGCCAAAATTTCACTTTTTCATAACTACAGACATTACAGAGCTTACAAAAACAGTCATTTTGAAAAATTGGCAGATAACGGGTTGTCGAGTTCCATATCATAGCGGTTGTAGTGGTTTGCTAGCGGAAATGGGGCTATTTGGGGGGTGGCTTACGCGTGGCCCGGTGCGGTCTGATTGGCTGATGGGAGACTTTCTAATAATTACAGGTCGGGATGGACAACAGTTGAGACTGCAGGCGCGACGAGTGTTAAAATGTCACCATTTCATCGATTGATGGTCAGCCCGCCGCTTCGGTCTCTAAATGTTATCTTGACATCATCACGAACGACCCACTCGCCCTTTTCGTTCTTAAGGTGCTTATAGAGATGGGCCTTTTCCGGGTCTTTCATAGTATTGACAAGGTTTCCTTTGCCGCTGTTGTAGTAGCGGGAGTGATCCATGGACACAACACCCTGACCTTCCATGTTTGACTGGCCGACAAGAAGAAACACTTTCACAGGTTTCCTGGATTCCCTTGGCCCCTCCGTGTCTTTCTCACGGAGCCACACAGCCATTTTGCCTACGGATCGATTATTCCAGGCATAGTATGGAATTGCAGTAATCTCTATCGGCGATTGTTCCATCGCCGAAGTATGGCCGCGAAGCACAACAAGGCCGCCCAGCAACTCGCCGGTGTACTCAACTGCCAGTTCCATGTTTTTAGATATCGCTATATTCCACACGTCGGTTTCATGGTCCTCCTCTTCCAGGCAATAAACCAGTGGCCCACGCATCAGAGCCACTCGGCCACGATTCGCCTCTACATCAGGATGCGCATAGACCCGCCGAACCGGCATAGGAAAGACCAGTTCAATCCGGTCTCCCTTCTTCCATATCCGTTTAACGACGGCATAGCCATTGCGGACCGTCGGGGCCTGGAACGATTGGCCATTCACCTTCAAGAGCCAACTCTGCTTTTCGTGAGTCTTGTCAAACTGGTACAGATCGCTTGGCACGGGGCGGCCCCGAACCCATTCAGGGATTCTCAGTCTGACACTGAATTCCGCCTGGTCCTCCGGTTCCAGTGTCACCGTGACGTTGCCGTCCCAGGGATAGCGTGTACTCTGACGTAGCTTGACAGTCGTCCGGCCAACCGCAAATCTACAGGCGCTACCTACGTAGAGGTTGACGTACACATCGTTTCTGTCGATGGCATACGCAAAGCGGCCGATCTGTGGAAATAACCGGACAACATTGCTCGGACAGCAAGCCGGATTATACCAGCCCCTGCGCCTGTTCTTCCCCCCGCTGGCCAGAGGGTTGACGTAGAAAAACTTATCGCCTGAGAGCGAAACGCTACCAAGAAAACCGTTATAGAGCGCAAGCTCAAGCACATCGCAATACTTCGCATGGCCTGTCAACAGATTCATGCGGTGATTCCAGAAGATAAACGCAACAGCCGCACAAGTCTCACAGTAAGCCCCGCGGTTGGGAAGCCTATATCCGTCGCCGAATCCCTCGTCACCATACTGAGCCGTCCCCACAGCTCCGGTAAGATAGAGTTTTTTGGTGACCACGTCTTCCCACAGCAACTTAACCGCTCTATGGTAATCGGCATCGCTGGTAATCGCTGCTATATCCGCCATCGCCGAATAGATATATCCTGCCCGCACGGCGTGACCTATGGCTTCGGTTTGTTGGACCAGCGGTTTATGGTCCTGCATCCGCCCGTTTCGAATCAGCCGATGTTTTGCTCGAACGGGCACCTCAGGAAACTTGCCCTCATAGTAGCTCTTGTCTTTCGGATCGAAGGGCTTGCGCTCGGTCCCGTGTGCATGACCTCGTTCGTCACAGAAGAACTTTGAGAGATCCAGATAACGCTTCTCCTTTGTGACTCGATACAGCTTGATCAGAGCAAGCTCGATCTCCTCATGCCCGCCGACATCGTATCGCTTGCCAGGCCCGAACACTGAATCGATATGCTCGGCCAGCTTAACCGCCGTATCCAGAATCTTCCTCTTTCCGGTGACTTGATAATACTCCGCCGCAGCCTCGAAGAAGTGGCCCGCGCAGTACAGTTCGTGCCACATCCGCATGTTGTACCACTTCTTGTCAGGCTCCCTGAGCACAAAATTCGTATTGAGATAGCCGTCAGGTTGCTGTGACGCTGCAATTCGGTCTATCAGTTGATCGACGTAAGCCTCAAGTTCGGCGTCCGGCTGATTCTGCAGACAATACGCTGCTCCTTCGATTACCTTATAGACATCCGAATCATTCGCGCGGTTCCCCCTGTACTCCCCCTCAACAACGCCCGCCGCCTTGTCGAAGTTGCTCAGCGATCCCGTGCGGTCGCACTGAGCAAACGCGTGCCTGATGCCGACCTTATGATTGGTTTCAACCCGAGGCGCCCAGAACTCATCGGTGATTCGTACATCAGACAACGCCGCCGCTTGTAGCTTGCCGCCCTTATGCTCTATCGCCCACGTTCCATCGATGCTCCCCAGCACTACAACGATCCACAAAATCGCATCTTTTGACTTCATTCTACCCTTCCTATATAACTCGAATGCTAATGAAGTTGTTCACTGAGATTTCTCAGAAAAACGCCAAAAGACGTAATCTGAGTCTTTCGGTCTCGACAATACTACCAAAACTCCTCGCTTTATCCAAGCACAGTAGCCTCGTCGGCTCTTGTCACGGTATTCCTTTGCTTTGTGTTTTCTCAGACTCCCAAATATTGAAGCATAGCTTCGTGGAAAAGCTTCGAAATGTTGTAAGGCCAGATATGTTGAAAATTCCGGTTTATTTACCTTTCTTCCTTTTGGGAGTGATAGCAGTATCAGGCAGTTTTGCAGGCCACTGGAAGGCTTTTATTAACTCGAGCATTTCTGAAACGATTTCGGGATGCTGCCCGGCTAAGTTGCGCTTTTCACCAATGTCAGATTCCAGATCATAGAGTTCCATCTCATTCGATCCGGTGTCCTTCACATAGTTGTAGTAGTTCTTGCGGTTTGCCAGCAGTAGTTTCCATCGTCCTTTTCGTACGCCATGCAGTGTGTTTCTGCAGAAGTAGTAAAAGTGGTCTCGATCGCCTTTCACACTGTCTCCAAGCAGCAAAGCCGTTTGATCGATGCCGTCAATGATCCGGTCCTTGGGGACTTTATACCCGGCCAGATTGGCGATAGTCGGCATGAAGTCCACTGTGGAGAAGATAGCATCGCTGACACGGCCTGCTGGCACATGTCCGGGCCAGCGAATGATGCAGGGCACGCGAACGCCGCCCTCCCAGGTCGAACCCTTGCCTTCCCTCAGGGGCCCGGACGAACCCCAGGCGACGGCGCCTTTATGTTTCTTTCGCAGTACTTCCTGCATGTTGTTCCAGGGGCCGTTGTCCGTGGCAAATATGACCAATGTGTTGTCTCGCAATCCCAGTTTGTCGATGGCATCCAGCAGACGGCCCGTGTGGTAATCCAGCTCTTCAATCACATCGCCGTAAAGGCCGCCTTTGGACTTGCCCTTGAATCTGGCAGTTGCATCGATTACGGAGTGTGCCATTGTATGAGCGAGATACAGCAAGAACGGTTTGTCCTTATTCGCTTTCAGGAATTCGATCCCCTTGTCGGTGTACCGTTTGGTGAGACTTGCCATATCACGGTCAACGCCTATGGGCTGACGATTGTCATAGAGTTTTACTCCGCCACCGTCGTTGGCACCTAACGTTCCCCAGTAATAGTCGAAGCCCTGATCGTTCGGAACCCGGCCTTTGATATCCTTGCGGTTCGAGACATCCCATTTGCCCACGCAGCCGGTAGTATAGCCCACCGTTTTCAGAAGCTCGGCGAGCGTGATCTCACTTTCGGGCATCGACCATCCCTGGCTGCGAACGGGATAGCGTCCGGTTAGGAGCGCCGAGCGGGAAGGCCCACAAACCGGCTGGGCATAGAAATCGGTAAAACGCGTGCCTTCCTTCGCCAGCCTATCCAGTCGGGGTGAGCGGATTGTCTCTGAGCCATAACAGCCGAGGTCGCCATAGCCCTGGTCATCCGTAAATATGATGACAAAGTTCGGTTTGTCCTTCTTCTCCGGACGCTTCTGCCTCGATAGAACGGGGCTGGCCGCAGACGACAACGCACTCTCGAATGCACCAACTCCGAGAGCAGCAGCGCCGAAACCGAGCGATTTCAGGAAACTGCGGCGAGTTCCATTCATTGAGTTTATAGCTCTCTCTCCTTTATTCACTATTGTCACTTCCTTTCTACCAGCGTGTAATATGCGCTACACAGCTCTTTGCCATCCTTATCATAGAACCAGGTGGACAACTGTGTTTTGCCGGCATCGAGATGCAGCGTGAACGAGACTTCTTTTTGGCCGGTGACGGTTGGCTGCGAAATATCCACATTGCCCACTTTTATTTGTGCTTTTGCTATGGGGACTGCTTTGCCTTTGCCCTGCGGCCCTTGAATTGGCGCATCAAGGGCGTTGCCTGCTGCAGGGTGCCAACGAGATAAAGTTATTTTATATTCACCCTTTCGTTCGACCAGCACATCCCAGTACCCAATCTGATTACCATTAGAAAGATTCCCGAAATTGTCTGCATACGAGCCTTTCCAATCAGAAGAGTAGAGCATAACCGGGTTTGCTTTTTCCGAACCAAGATGGATATATCGCTTTTGTTTAAACAGGGGGTTGGTCTTCGCCCACCATTGTTCATAATGTTTGTGCATCGCAGCAACAATGTCAGGATGTTCTGCAGCAACATCCTTATCCTGGTGAGGATCGCTGCTCACATCATAAAGTCGATCTCCGCTTACCAGACGCCATTTGTTCCATAGTACTGCACATTCCCACTTCTCACGATTATCCGGGCCGTACCGAACCACAAGCATGCGGTCGGCCGGAGTCTTTTCCTTTTCACGGAGCAACCCGGCTAATGACATCCCATCGGTCACCATCGTATCGGGCACATCAAGACCACAAAGGTCAGCAAGAGTCGGCAGTATATCCTGGCACTCGGAGAGAACATCAATGTCACGAGGTTTTCCAAGGTTGCCTGCGGGCCAACGCACAAAACAAGGAACCCGATGACCTCCTTCCCACAGTTCGGTTTTACGCCCTCTCATGCCGGCGTTGAACACATTGTGACCTGCAACAGTACCATTATCCGTCATATATATAAGAAGGGTATTTTCAGCTATTCCGGTTCGGTCAAGTATCGTAAGCAGCCGCCCCATATTCTCATCGATATTGGCAATCTGCCCGAAGAACTTGGCGGTTCTCTGCCCCAATCCCTGTTGGCTATAAGGTTCAGAGTATTTGTCATCAACCCAATGGGGACTATGCGGGCAGTTGGTCGGCAGGTAAACAAAGAAGGGTTCTTTTCTGGCATGACGGGTTTTGATGTACTTCATCGCTTCATCGAACCAGACGTCCGTGCAATAGCCCTGATATTCCTCGAGCTGATGGTTGTGCCTGTAGGTATCGTCCCAATAGTCATTGCCAAAGTAGTCTGCAATGGAAGTGATACCCCATGCTCCGTGATGAATGGTCTCCTGAAAACCTCGATCCTGAGGCCTGTGTGGATAGCTGTCTCCTAAATGCCATTTGCCAAAATGCCCGGTGTGATAACCGTTCGAAGCAAATATATCCGCCATCGTCGGCAGATCGTTGCGAATCATGGAACGCCCCATACAAACAAACGTAGCGCCGTTCGCCATAGCATCCCGTCCCGTAAGCAATTGGCCGCGGGTCGGCGTGCACATCGGCGCCACGTGAAAATCGGTGAACCGGATACTCTCTTGGTGGAGTTTGTCCAAATTGGGAGTCTTCAAAATGGGATTGCCATGACAGGATAAGTCGCCATATCCCTGGTCATCCGTCAGGACGATAATCACATTGGGTTTGTCCTTCCTCTCCAAGTGCCTTTTCTTTGATAGAACAGGACCGGCCGCATGTGATAATACGCCTTCACATCCCCCTAAGCCAACAAAAGCAATACCCAGACCGAGCGACTTCAAAAAACTTCGGCGAGTTCCAGTAAGCTGATTCATGACATCTTCCTCTTTATTAAAGAATCATCATTGTATACTTTTTTTCTTTTGTCACTTTCTTTCCACCGGCGGATGATACTCCACGCATCGTCATCATTTCTCTAAGGGCAAACATTTTCGGTGCTGCTCGATGATATCTTTATACCCGGGTTTTCCCGCCAGATTCGTCCATTCCCACGGGTCATTGGAGTGGTCGTAAAGCTCTTCGCTGCCGTCTGCATAACGGATATACCGCCAGCGATCAGAGCGTACGGCGTGATTGCCCTTGCCCATGGTCATTACCGGCATGTATGGCCATTTCCGTTTCGAATCTTTAAGTAAAGGGACAAGACTATGTCCGTCATTGTCTGCCTTGGCGGGTAATCCTGCAAGCTCTGCCAATGTGGGGTATATGTCGAGCAGACTGACCGGCTTGTCGCAACGAGTCCCCTGTTTAGTGACACCCGGAGCTACGATAATAAATGGAACGTGGTTAGCCTTTTCCCAGAGCGTGAATTTCACGCAGCTCTCCTTGTCGCCGAGGTGATATCCATGGTCGGCCCAAAGAACGATGATTGTATTGTCCGCTTTGCCTGAGGCGTCGAGCTTGTCGATCAGGCGACCAACCATCTGATCTGCGAAATCCGCCGAAGCCTGGTAACACTGCACCATTCGCTTGAGACTGCCCGGGCTGTTCTGCGGCTGCGCAGTGGTATTCTCATAGACGAAAAACTCCGTATGGGCCTTCTTTACCGCCGCCGGGGGGACGTCATCCAGATCGTTTGCCGGCATCGGGGGAAGTTTCGTGTTATCAAAAGGATACCTTTTGAAAGTCTCGGGAGGCGCATAAAACGGCAGATGCGGCTTGAAGATGCCGGCAGCCAAAAACATGGGGTCATCCCACTGTTGGTCCATCACATTCTCGACCCACTCGACCATGTCGAGATCGATCATCTTCTGGGTGTGTTCGCCCCAATCATAGGAAGTCCTGGACAAGGGCCCCGTGCGGTAGCCGTTATAGTTCGGCTTCGGCGCCCGCGTGGGGAGCTTTGGAAAGAACGCCTGAAAGTCTGGATTGTCCGGGTCTGATTTGCCGGATCCCCCGTGATGGAAGATCTTGCCCGCGCCTTTGGTAGCGTAGCCATGACGCTCGAAGTACTGGGGCAGAGTCACAGCATCCGGGAGCATTTTACGCCACGGATCGCGATTGCCATACACGCCGGATGTGGTGGCGTGTAAGCCTGTCATGATCGCTGTCCGAGAGGGATTGCAGGCCGGCGTGCTACAAAAGGCTTTGCTAAAGAATACACCTCGCCTCGCGAGCCGCTCCAAATTCGGCGTCTTGATAGGATTGTTCCTGTTGAACAAAGTAGTCCAGTCGTTCATGTCATCAATAGCAATGAACAGAACGTTCGGCTTTAAGGTCTGGGGTTTGCCCATAGCGTATATGGCTGAGCAGCTTAACCCTGCTGCTGTAACGCATATTTTTTTTAGAAAACTCCGTCGATTCATAATATTCTCCTTCTCCTTGATGTCGGTTGCACCCATCACTGTTCAGGAAATGGGAGTATAGGTTTGGGATTTTCGACAAAAGCGGCGGGCCGATTGTTCTTTTCCAAATCATTAACGTGCTTTTCCAGCAGATTCCGCAGGCGCTTCACAGTGTCCGGATGCCGAGAGGCGATATTGTTGTTTTCACCAATATCTTCTTCAAGATTGTAAAGTTCGCCTTTGCCTTTAGTCAGGAATTTCCATTTTCCCGATCGTACACCCATAGCTTTGTAGAAGAACACGTCGTGGGGCGATTTAGCGCCCGGTTCTGCGAACAGAAGTGCTGATATGTCCTTACCGTCGATGACGCGGTCTGTCGGCATCTGTGCGCCCGCGAGTTTTGCAAATGTGGGCAGAAGATCTATTGTGCTGGCGATTTCGTCGCATACGGACCCAGGTGGAATTCTGCCGGGCCACCAGGCAATGGTCGGTTCGCGCATATGACCTTCGTAAACCGGCCCGCCCTTACCGCCTCGCAAAGGCCCCATGCTTGTGCCGCTGGAGCCTCCGTTGTCGGACGTGAATATAACCAGAGTTTTCTCCTCGAGGTTTAAATCACGCAACGTATTCAGGATTTGCCCTGTGCTCCAATCCGTTTCCTCGATCTGCGCCTCGGTTTCGTTTTTCGCTTTTTCCATGAATTCCTTACGGGCGAAACGAGGATGATGAATGAATGCATGAGGCAGGTAGACAAAAAACGGGCGATCTTTGTTCTTGCGGATAAACGATACTGCTTCATCGGTAAACTGCTTGCAAAGCATTGCCTGGTCGTCGCCGTCTTCGACCACTCCAATTACATCGCCATTTCGCAGCAGCGGTAAGGGTGGGAAATTGTACTTTTCATTAAGCTTATGGAAGCGCCACATGTCGTTCGAGTATGGAATGCCGTAGTAATAATCAAATCCGTGTCCGGCGGGCATAAATTGCGGCTGATCGCCAAGGTGCCACTTGCCGAAGCAGCCAGTCGCATAGCCTTTCGTCTTTAGCACATCGGCAATGGTGATTTCATCAGGATTAAGCCCACGCGCCTCACCTGGGAAGCACACCCTTCCGTCCATACCCACACGTCTGGCATAGCAGCCTGTCATCAGCGACGCGCGCGACGGAGTGCACGCCGCCCAGCCGATATAAAATGACGTAAGCTTCATACCTTCTTTCGCCATGCGGTTCAGGTGTGGCGTACTGTTTATCGTCGAACCGAACGGCTCAATGTCGCCATAGCCCATGTCGTCGATAAAGATTATGACGAAGTTGGGCTTCGTCGTTGCAGACGAAGCCGCCGAGCGTGCAATTGCGCGATAGCCGATTGGGGCCAAAGAGCACCCCAACGCTCCGAGACTCACATTTCTTAAAAAAGTCCTTCGATCCATTGTGAAAGCACCTTTCTACTACAAACTATCCATAGATATTCCTCATCTGCCAGGCATCGAGCGACTTTAGTACGGCGTCCTTGCCCTGGCTTTTCAGGGATACACCGACGCTGTCTTTTCGGCCCGGATAGACGCGCATCGCTACGCATTGCCTGCCGTTGACGAATACCTCGACGACACTCTTGTCAATGAATACTCGCAGTTTCAGCGGCTCATTCTTATCAATGAAAACCGGGGCCGTCTCAGGGGCCCGTGAGAGCACATCCGGAAGAATGGACGAATAAGATGAATCGATTGTGATCAAACTGCTGTATTTCTTGCTGTATTCACTTCTTCTTCCGAATTCCCGGTGCCTGTAACCCCTGTCCTTGAAGAACATAATACGGGTAGTCTCCTGGCTGTCGGGTGAACGTAGCACCTTCATTTCGACCATCGGTGCTTTTTTCGGGTCAATTTCGGCAATCATTTCCATTGCGTTGCCTTGAATACTCTTTAGCACGACATCCTCGTTAGCCGGGAGACTCATCGCGTCCACGTGTCGATGGTCGTAGCGCAGCGATTCGATGTCTTCTATCGGTTCGATTCTTAATGCGTCTATTTCGCCTTCGGGTGGAAGCGTTAACCGCCTGGGCAGTGTCATGATCTGGTTCCAGCCCTTGGTGGGTTTGCCCGGGTTCATGTTGAAAATCACAACGACACCACCCTTACCATCGGGCGTTGCGGACGGTGCGTGGACGCCGGCAGGTGCGTGCGGCCCAAAATTGAAGTCGCCCCCGGCGGTCACAACAAACTTGTCTCGTTTCTTTTCATAATCACCAAGCAGGTACTTTCCGCCGCTCATGTGGCTAAAGTGCAGCAATATGTGCTTATCCCCGATTGGCCAGAAGTAGGGGCAGGCTCCGTCATCGCCAACCAGCGAGTACCGATCATTTTCAACGAACGGGTGCAGATATTCCCATTTCGCCAAATCTCTCGAGCGGAACAGGAAATTAGCACGAATTCGCTTGCCGCCGGGCCCATCCGGTAGCGTGCCCCCGGAAAGCGAGTAATACGTGCCGTCTTTCTTCCAGATGCACGGATCGAACACCCGGTAAGGCAGAACAGAACCATCCGGATTTGCCATGGGGATGACTGCCCTGCCCGTAACCTTCTTCCAGTTCAAGAGAAGGGGATCGTCGGATACGGCGACCATATTACCGACCACCGTCCCATGATACATCGCGATCACTCGGTCTTTTTCGACAAGTGTCGCGCCGGAAAAACAGCATCGTTCAGGATTTGGATAGATCGCGTATGGAAGGTCTCGCCAGTGGATCAAATCATCGCTAACGGCGTGCCCCCAATGCTGGCGCGGGTCTTCCGGCGGATAGGCCTGGTAGAATAAATGCCAGCGCCCTTTCCAGAAACAGAGTCCGTTCGGATCGTTGAGCCGATTCTCCGGATTGACGTAATGATAGATCGGCCGGTACGGATCATCCGCCATTTTTTTCCGCGACTTGATAAATCGTAAAATCAGGGGATTTGTTTTGAGTTGCACTTCCTGCTCTTGGAGCGTATTGGCGAAAGTGTATTTCGGGACACGCGAGGTGTAGTCAGGTTCTTCTTTCAGGGCCTTGGACTGTCTTTTAGCCCCGAGCGTTTTGCGAGCCGGCAGTACCCAAGCCGCGGCCATCACACCTGTCTGTTTTAGAAAGCTACGACGTTTCATACGATCCATTGAACGCACTCCTTAAAGACTAAGCTACTACTACAAAGTTTTTCGACAATCGTACCAATCTGTCATTGTGGCACGGGCTTCCAGCCCGTGAAGACACGGCCAAGATGACCGTGCCACGCGGGAATCCAGGAATACAATAGGCTGAGGCGAAGCCTCAAACAAATTATTATCTAAAAACTTATTTAAGATAGCTTAGATATCCCAAAATGTACAGCTTGAATCTAATATACCTTATTTGTCAGGCTTGGTGAAGAGTGCTCCAGTATTGCGCAGGAGATCGTATTGGACACCTATTAAGAGCTCAAAGTCAAATACTAAAAATCCCTGTCGCCAAAAAATTTTCTTTGAGGCATCCTCGTTACGACATTTTCGGCCAACGTGCACTACTTATACAGCCACTCACCAACCGGCAACGTTCGTTGAATTTGTTTTTGCTCTGAAATTCTTTAAAAAATGTGTTTTTTGTCAAAAAACTGAGCTCATTTTGCGGCTACTCTGGGGAAAAGCAACATATATGGTGACATTTTGGTGACATGAATTTGTCGAAGAATTCCGACATTTTGCAACTCATGAAAAGAGTAACTTGGGGGGCAAGCTTTCCGGTTATACGCTTGTAACACTCATCATCACCTCGGGGCGAACAACAGCAGTTTCGAGGACATCTGCTGTTGGCACAGGCAACATATACCAGATTGGCATTCATGCCCACATGGTCAAACCTGAGGATTGAAGTCGGTCGTCCCACCGGTCGCTCGCAGCCGAGAAAAACGGCGATCAATGACAATATCCTTGAGAAGCAACTTCAGATTATTGCAACGCAGATAAGATCAGGATATTTTTGAGGAATCGCGGGGCTTGGTTACCGAAGCGACTGACTGCGAACACAAGGAGATAGATTGAGGCGCGGTGTATGTATTTAGAAGCGGTTAACAGAAGCAGAACTTGCATCTGCGGTTTTCGTGGGCTGTTCAGGCGTTCTTGCGAGGTCCAAACGGGCTCAGATGGATTGGGCCGGCATTCCGGCCCAATCCATCTTTTACCTCTTTTCTAACCAATGATGGCCCCTGGTTTCTGTTGTTCTATACTTCACCTTTTTCGCATCAGTTAGCAGGGACTTCGTACGCGCCAACGTCATGCGCAGCGCCTTGCGGACGCGGGGTACCATCGAAATCATGGTCTGGCGCGCCAGTCGCGGTGCCTTTGTCGATGGCTTCGGCACCGGGCACCAGGTGATAATCGCCAGCGGTGGCCGCTGAATTGACCAGCGGGTCCGCCGCCATGATGAAGTTTCCAAAGAGTCCCATATCAGCATCGGCGATGCTGTCGATGAGCGGATCACCGTCCCCGACGTTCCCGAAGAAACCATTGTTCGTATATGTATACGTGACTTGACCCTTGTTGTGGGCAATGAGCTGATCGCTTCCGGGACTGTAGTCATTGTTTACAAACAGGCAGTTGACCACCCCATTTTGAACGCTGGGATCATCTTCGCTCGTGGCGTATCGAATGATCCCTTGGTCTGCTGTCACATTACCCACAAACGTGCAGTTGAAGAAAGACGCCTCGTGGGCGTCGATACGGAAAACACCGTCATCCTGCATGTTGATGTTGTTGTTAAATATGCAGTTTGAAATCATTATACCCACGTTTTCGTCAGAGTCCGCGTATATCGCAACGCCATCACCGCTTTCACCGCCGATGTCGTCATTGGTACAATTTGAGAGCTGGCAGCGGTCAATCAACGCGGCGTTGACGATACCGTCGATCTTGATTCCCGCGGCATGCCGGCCGGCGGTACAGTTTTCGACCAGGGTGTTGGTAATGGTGAGATTCAACCTGTTATTAACAAGGATGCCGCCGCCGTCACGGTCGCCATCATCCGGCGCCGGCCCACCGGCCCGGCAATTCTTAACGACGCTATTGTTAATCACGACTTTGGGAAACTCTATGTAGTTAGTACTGGAGGTCAGGCTATAATTGTCGACCTTGATGCCGCCGCCATCATCTCCCGCGCTGCTACTGTCAACGGTTAAGCCGTCGAGGTAAACGCCTGGCTCACCCACCGGAGCATTTGGGTTGTTGGGATCAAGGGCTGCGGGATTGAATGGGGACACGGAATTCGCGAAAATCGCGCCGCCATCATCCGTTAATGCACTGCAATTGGTGAATGAAGTGTCAGTGACGATCAGCTGAGCCGCACCGTTAGAGCGGATACCGCCGCCTCGCTGCACCGCCTCACCGTTGGTAATGGTGCAACCGGCGACAGTGACCACACCGCCATAGTTGGTCATTTCGAGGGGCGGCGTGTCTTCGGTGTAGCTGGTGCCCTCGACCTTACCCGCGCCGGTAAGGTAGAGGAATCCACCACTGGGACTGCCGCCGGCATTGTCCGTCATGATGGCCGGATCCAGACCCGTTTTGTTGCCGTCGCCAACGCAATTGATAACACTGAGGTTTCTACGGGTCGCGGCGATGGCACCGCCGTCGTCGCGGCAACGATTGTTGGTAAAGGTTGAGTTCTCGATGGACAGGTCCCAATTCTCCAAGTTGGGATTGCTGGCGCTGACCGCGCCGCCATCGTCGGACGCGTTGTTGTTTGTGAAGGAACAATCGAGGATATCCGCGGTGGCCGAACTCATGCGCACGGCGCCGCCGGAGCCCAGATAAATGGTGGGAAGGTTAGGGTCGGAGGTGTCGATTCCTGTCGCCAGGGCGTTGCAGTTGTCAAAGATCACGTCAATCAATATACCTTCAGCGTAGTTTTCCAGGAGTATCCCGCCGCCGTTTGTGCTCTTTAACGGATCTGTAATCTCATTAGCCGCCAGTGGCGGATCGATAGCCGGGTCACCGACGCGCAGGACACTCTTGCTGACATCGTCGGCCACGCCGTTGATAATGCTAAGCCCCTGAATGACCCAGCCTTTTGGCCCCGACGTGTTGGCGGGATATCCCGTTTCGGAATAAGACAGGTCGTCGTTTAGGCTGCGGTCGCCCCAGCCGACGAAGGCTCTTGTAACGCCGCCGCAGTCGATGATGGTCTGTCCGGAACCGGCGCCCCGGTAGGTAACGCCGTCTTTAATTTCGATCGCCTCTGTGATGGCGTAGGTGCCCGCGGCGATGCCGATGATGTCATCGGCTACGGCGCTCGCATTCGCCGCTGCGATATCCCCACCTGCCTCCACAACGATCGTGGGCTCGGGCTCACCGGGCTCAGATGCAGCCGGCGTCGAAATACTGAGCGTGTCGTGTCCCGACGCGGTTATTCGCACACCCTGAACCGGCACGTCCGTTGTGAAAACCACACCGTAGGCGTTCTGACCATTCGCGCTAATTCCCGTGTCGGCATAGGGTCCGCCATTCGCCGCTTTGTCAAACTCGACAGCCTCTCCCAGTGAACCGTCCACAAGAATCGCTTGCCATGTACCCTTGTCATTGCCCCCTCGCTCGAACAAGAAGAAAGTGTCCGTCTGGAGCGGGAAAATCGTCTCCTGGAAGTCGATCCCGTCGATCGATGAAATGTTGGTGGCGCCATCCAACGCGAACAGGAAGTTGTCGGCTTTCGAGCCAACGTCACCCTCCTTAGCGTTCGACGTTCCGCTCACCGTATCCGCCGGAGCCGGGTCTCCTTCCACCCACAAAGTCGGAATACCCGTGTCAGCAGGGATATACCACCGCGTTGTTGTACCCAGTACCAGGTCTCCATCAGCTACAACGTACTCGGTTCCCAAGTACTGAAGACTGACGATTGCATCGTCAACCACGCTAACATCCGCCAATCCACTGAGTGTATCGGCATCGACAGGTGTAACCATGACCAGCAACGCAAAAATGATTAAACAAGTCAATTTTCTACACATAATAGTCCTCCTTCAAAAAAGAGAGTTAATATAAAAACGGCCGATAATACTTTTTGCCTTCACCACATTTTCTTACATGCCTGCCCGGGAAATATCTTTCCCTGTGATTGATGCTACCTCCTTCCTTTTAATGTTAAATATGAGCAGTCAATCAAAAAGTGAAGACTTCGAATTCACCACAAAAATTTCTCCTGCCGGACGACTGAAAAGCCATAGACTCCAACAATCATATTTATACCAGATTAGCCACCATCCCGTCAAGGAAAATCCCGCAATCAAGAGCGTGATGTGCTCGAACGGTCTCACATAAATAATAAGCTCTATTGGTAATGAAGACGGCAGATATCTTAAAAGCTTTTGGTCAAGTCCTGCCATTATAGTCGAACCAGTGCGCACACACGAAACTCGTCAAATGGGGTTCTTCTCGGCACTTGCCTGATTCTCGGCCAGCTTTCATAAAAGGTAACCGTTCACAGGGTCAAAATGTCATTTAGAATTCATTAAAGCGGTTTTTTGTTACTGAGTCAAGTTTTTTTGCGATTTTTTACCCAGTAGTCGGACAAATCACCCATAACAGCCCAAAACCGGCGTATTCTCTCCGTGAACGGTTATATATTCTTTTAGCCATTTTAGCGTAAATATGAGCTGTTTTGGCATAATGCAACATTCTAAATCGTCGTTTTTCGCTCAAAATCGACATTTTTAGGCCCTGAACGGTTACCATAAAAGTTTGTCAATAGATTTAATGTCAACTCTATCAAAATTTGGAAAAGAAGACTCGTTACTATTTTTAATGTGTCATTGCTCAGAATCTTGCGTTACTGCTTCATCGAACTCATCATTAAGTATTGCTTTTGCCATGAGTAGCCTCCTTGCCCTTATCAGTAAAACTCAGTTACTCATGTTATATATCATAAACCTTAGAAATATTTCATTTTGTCAGATGCCCTTAGCCTCGCAGCAAGAATCGCCGTATTTTCAAATAAGCCATACCGTTTAAAACTTGCTAAGTCAAAGACTTATTAATATAATAATAGGCGGATATGATTTTTTATACCCCAGCGTCTTCTATGACTGAAAAACCGCAAACTGCAGGAGGCAAAATTATGGACAATAGATTCAACCGAAGAGACTTTATCAAGAGTTCTTTCCTATTGCCGCTTTGCGCTGCGACGGCCATAGAACCCGGGGGTGCTTCCGCTTCCGCCCAAACGTCCATCAAAAGGGTAGGCGGTCCCAAACTCAAAATTAGCCTCAATGCATATTCCTTCAGCAAGGCGTTGAACGACTATAATAAGGGCCGGGGACCAGGTATGACTCTGTTCGACCTTCTCGAGTTCTGCGCTAAATACAATTTCGAAGCCGTTGATCCCACGGGTTATTTTTTCCCGGGATACCCTGCGGTGCCGAGCAATTCGTTTATCAATGAGTTCAAGCTCAGGGCCTTCCATCTGGGACTCGGTATCAGCGGGACGGGCGTTCGGAACAATTTCGCCTCGCCGGACAAAGAGGCCAGGGCCGCCGATGTCAGGCACGTCAAGGAGTGGATCGAAGTCGCGGCCAAAATGGGCGCGCCGGTAATCCGCGTATTTGCCGGGCCCGAGCCCGAAGACTATCCCTGGGACGAAGTGGCCGCATGGATGGTGGAAGATTTGAAAGAATGCGTTGAGGTCGGTAAGAAATATGGCGTTATCGTCGGGATTCAGAATCACTGGGATTTCCTCAAAACATCCGCCCAGGTGATAAAGATCGTGAAAATGGTCGATTCCGAGTGGTTCGGCGTGATCGTCGATACAGGATATTTCTGGCAAAGCACGTACGATGACATCGCTGCGGTGGTCCCTTATGCCGTGAACTGGCAAATCAAGGAGAAACTGCTGGGCAAAGAAAGCAATGTCTACGTCGACATGAAAAAGCTCATCGGAATCATCAGGGACGGAGGCTACCGCGGCTATATTCCAATCGAAACGCTCTCGGTGCCGGGCGAGGAGTATGACCCCAAGGTTCGGGTGGCGGAGCTGCTTCAGAAAGTTCGCGATGCGCTTTAACAGACGGCATGAACGACGATAAAATGAAGTATCTCGGTTTGGAATACAAAGTGACAGTTTATGAGAATAGCTGAAAAAATTACGGTCTGTGGCAGCTTGGCGATTCTGCTGCTTATCGCAAGTTCCCTTTTTGCTGAAGAGACGCCGGAATGGCAGGACCTTTTCGACGGCAAAACCTTGAACGGGTGGCAACAACTGAACGGTACGGCCAAGTATGAGGTCCAGGACGGGATGATTGTTGGAACCACTGTTCCGGGTTCTCCGAACAGTTTCCTCTGCACGAAGAAGGACTACGGCGATTTTATTCTCGAATTGGATTTCAAAGTGGACGAAGGACTGAACTCGGGCGTTCAGATTCGCAGCCAGAGTCTTAAGGAATACAAGGACGGGCGCGTTCACGGCTACCAGGTTGAGATCGATCCCGCACAGAAAGAGCTTTATTCAAAGAGCCCTCCGAATCTGTGGGTTACCGGCGAGGAAGTTCCTCCAGGAACCGAACCACGGCGCTGGACTGGGGGGATCTATGACGAAGCGCGCCGCGGCTGGCTCTGCAATCTCACTCGGAACGTAAGGGCGCGCAATGCCTTTATGCCGGGCGAATGGAACCACTTCCGCATCAAGGCCATTGGCGATTCCATGCGGACCTGGCTCAATGGCGTTCCGGCGGCCAGCATTGTGGATTCCATGACGCCGAACGGCTTCATTGCCTTGCAAGTGCATTCGACCAAAAAAAAGGAACCGATGCAGGCGAGCTGGAAGAACATCCGGATCCAGGATATAGGCTTCAATAAAGCGAAGCCGGATACTCACTACTATCCTGATGTGGGCGACTGGCAGGCCACCGAAGCCGGACTCGTTGCGCAGGTTTTTCCGATTAGCGCCAACAGACTCCAGGCAAACCTTTTCCATGCGTTTGATACAGCCCAGAAGCCGGTTTGCGTTCTCGAGGGAGTGCAAGGCCCGAATAGCATCGCATTCAGAGGAAACGGCTGGTGGGGTTCAATCGAGAGTGAGCGTTTCAAAGTCTATAAGGGCAAGGAAAAATTCGTGATGCGGCGAGTGACGCGCCTCTCGTCCACGCTGAACGCCCTGCCGCCCAAAGCCGCCATTGTGCTGTTCGATGGGACCAATCTGGATGAGTGGGCGCGGCAAAAAGAGAAAGAGTGGGACAAGGAAGACGGTCCCGCGGACGGCTGGAAAATCCTCCCTGGCGGCCGATTAGAGCCTGGCGTCTGGGCTGGATCCATCATTACAAAAAAGCAGTTCGGCGATTTCAAACTTCACCTGGAGTTTCGCCTGCTTGGCGGCGAAATCAACAGCGGCGTGTATCTCCAGGCACGTTATGAGGTAAACATTAGTGACTCGTACGGCGTGCTCGAAGGCCCTCAATGCGGAGCATTGTCAAATTTACCCACACCGGTGGAACCCCGTGTTCACATGGCCGCACCGGCTCTCCAGTGGCAAACTTATGACATCAATTTTCGAGCGCCGCGTTTCGACAAGAACGGGACGAAAATCGAGAAAGCCCGCGTTACTGTGGAGCACAATGGTGTGACCATTCATGACCGTGTGGAGCTGGACCCACCGAGAGGAGCAGCCAAGAGACTCGGAGAGGTGCCAACCGGCCCCATTATGCTTCAGGAACATGGAGTTCCGCTTCAGTTCCGCAATATCTGGATCGTGGACAAGGGCACAGCCAGGAAGCAAACCGCGAAAAAAACACGAGGCAATCGAAAGCCGCCAAACCGTGGCGGTAAGAAGGCGGTTGAGGGTAGGGACAGAGCAGCTAGAAAATTGCCGGGCAATCGAAAACCGCCAAACCGCGACAAACGAAATTATAAGCAGAAAAAGGTTGACGCGAGTGAGAATTCATCTTCTAAGGGCAAAACTCAAGAGCCGACAGGCAATGCTTCAAAACACGCCGCTGGCGAGGTTAGATCTATAGTGCAAGGCGAGATGGCCGTTGAATTCCCTGCGAATCGTCCAGAGAATGGGAATTTCAACCGCCCCGGACCTGGCGACATCCTTGATGTTTCACCTCCTGGTTTTTGCTGGTGGCGCGCTGGTGAACGAGGCAGGCTTTCCTACCGGCTTCGGGTTTGTGATAACAAGGGCCGAGAAGTCTATGCTTCTGCCTTGTTGGACGAACCAGCGCACGTTCCAGATAAGGTCCTGCCAGCCGGAACTTATACGTGGACTGTCGAGGGGCTGACTCCTTCCGGACTAATTACCACTTCACGACCTACATCGGCCTTTACCATATCCGAAAACGCAGTCCCACTGCCCTGGGTGGCTCCCCGCACACTTCTGAGTCGCGTGCCGAAGGAACATCCTCGCTTGCTTTTCCCCAAGGCACAACTGTTAGAAATCCGTAAGACATTGACCACCACGCGAAAAAATGTATTCCGGGATCTCACTGCCGCAGCAGAGGATGCTCTTGCGCTGCCCCTGATGAAGAAGCCGGATTTTGACAAGTACACTTCTCGAAAGGACTACGCGGCCAAGCGCACAGCGTACAAGGATGCCTATCACGAATTTGGCCACAACTATATAGGGGGCATGGTTCCGATGGCTCTGATGTACACGCTTACCGGCGAGAAAAAGTACGGCAACGCGGCCAAAATGCATATCCTGAACCTGCTGGACTGGGACCTGGGTGGTGTCACGTCCGTTCAAGACCCCAGATTCGATGAGATCGGTCTCAAGCTCGCCCGCACCGTTCCTCTGGGATATGACTGGTGCTACGCTCTCTTTTCTGAAGAAGAGCGACGCGCGGTCGAGGCGATGCTCGTTGCACGGGGTAATCTGCTGCTCGAACGAATGCAAAAGCGAGATTTCCTGAATACTCCCGGTGAGAGCCACGATGGCCGTGTGCCCGGATACCTTGTCGAGTTTTCTATTGCGCTGGCCGAGCGGCCGGAAGCCGAAGCATGGATGGACTACGGGATGAAATCCATTCTCACCGTATTTCCACACTGGGGCGGCAAGGACGGAGGATGGGGCGAAGGTGTCAACTATGCCCTTTCTTACAATGACCGCTTCATCACACCTCTGGAGTCCGTTTATATGAGCACCGGCTACGACCTTTGGCAAAAACCCTTTTTCCGCAAGTTCCCTTATTTCCTAATCTACTGTATTTCCCCAAAAGCAGAGGACACTCCCTTCGGTGACATGGAACACCTGGGTATCCTTGACTGTGGTGACAAACTACGAGCCATGCTCCTTTTTTTCGCCCTGCTCAACCAGGATCCCGGAATGCGGTGGTGGGTTGATCTCTTCGCCAAAGAACAAGATTCCTCGTTGGAGGGGCTGACGATAGTGAATTCTCTGATTCTGGCCGACACGGTTGTCCCCGCACCGCCAAAGAACATCCCGCCGGACCGGGCTTTCAAAGGTATCGGGTGGGCGGCCCTGCACAGTGACTTGGCCAAACCCGACAAGGACCTAATGGTGCTCTTCAAGAGTTCCCCCTATGGCCCTGTCAGCCACAGCCACCTCGACCAGAATAGCTTCGCGATCCTGAAAGGCGGCAGTTCTCTTGCAATGCCCGCCGGCGCGCGCTACCCACAACACGGCTCCCCTTTCCATACTGAGTACACGCGGCTCACTGTCGCACACAATGCCCTTTTAATCAACGGAAAGGGACAGATTGACCGAGACGAAAAGGCCAATGGAGTACTGACTAAATTTCAGACCATGCCCCATATCGGTTATGCGTCCGGTGAAGCGCAGAACTGCTACGGAAAGCCCGTCACACGGTACGTCCGGCACATGGTGCTCGTGCGTCCCTGGCTCGTGTTGGTCGTGGATGATATCGAAGTATCAGAACCGGTGCAGGTCGAGTGGCTAATGCATGCGAAGGAAAGATTCGACTTGAACGAAAAGGAACAAACCTTTGTCTCCCATAGATATGATGCTTTCATGAAAGTCCATCTGCTCACGCCCGGGGGATTTGATTTCCGCCAGGACGATGCTTGGCCTGTCAATCCCAAGCAAGGCTATCCCATGGTAACCACAGAGCCCCCTGCGAAGCAGTGGCACTTTAACGCCCAGCGGCGGGAACGGAGCCAAAAAATCCGGATAGCGGCGATTATGGCCATCGGAAACAGTGGTGAACAGCTGGAATGCAAGGTGCGGCGGACTACGGACGGCACGGCGGAGATCATTGCCAGCTTCGCCGGCATCGGTCAGGCGAAAACAACGGTGGACTTGTCGGCGGACCGCGCACCCTCTCAAGCAACAATTGAGATTCATTATGAACTGCAAGGGGGTGAGACAGAATATCTGTCAATTCCCTAATTGACGCTTGGGGCACAAGAATATATACACCCGATCAACTATATTTATCCCAGATTCGCCACTTATCTTCAAGAAAAATTTAGCTTGAATTCGATGGATTTCTCATTTTTTGTTATTCGAAATGGATTTGATTGGCGGTGTCTTCACAAAACCTCTGAGTTCGAGTGATTTTGCTATTGCGACACTTCGGATTTTAATGTACAATCTTAGTGACGAGCAAAGTGCAGATAATATAGGACAGGAAATTGGAAATTTCGCCGAACAGAAGACCACTCTTGTGCATCCTGCAAGCAAATGACAGTAACACCTTGGATTTCATTATGTACAAACGAACAAGAGGATTTACGTTAATAGAGCTTCTGGTGGTAATCGCTATTATTGCGTTGTTGATGGCTATCCTGATGCCGGCTCTGCAGCGCGTAAAGAAACAGGCACGGACGGTTGCCTGTTTGTCGCTGCTGAAACAGTGGAGCTTATGGTTTTCAATGTACACGGGGGACAATGATGGCTACTTCATGGAAGGTTGGAAAGGTAGCAGCAAGGGTACCGGTAATAATACCTGGTGCAAAGCATTGGCTGGGTACCACAAGTACGAAAGTGGCGTTACCTGCTGTCCGAATGCCACAAAGTCTTGGGTTGATGAGGCCGGCAATTCTAACAATCTCGAGGGCACGTACCTTGGCTCGACCACGGCCTGGGGCTACTGGAAGCAAGAAGATTGGCTCAAGCCTCTCAAAGGCAGCTATGGGATAAATGGCTGGTGTAATAATCCAGATCCAGGATACAGTCGTGGAGGCAAGCCTGAAATTGATCACTGGAGGACTCCCAATATTAAAGGGGCAGGTTATGCCCCACTGTTCTTAGGTGCTCAGCGGTACAATACCTGGCCGGAGCAAAAAGAAGAGCCTCCGGAGTTTGATGGTCAGCAGCGAGGAAATAATCACATTCGGCGTGTCTGCCTCAACCGTCACAACGGATTTGTGAACAGCATTTTCTTAGATTGGTCCGCTCGGAAAGTGGGGCTTAAGAAGTTGTGGGTGTTGAAGTGGCATCGCTCATACAACACGGCCGGTCCCTGGACCCAGGCCGGCGGCGCTCTGCCGAGCGATTGGCCAACATGGTTGAAATCCTTCAAAGACTACTAATGATCATTGCCCCTGGTATTAAAGAGTTTATGGAGTTAGCATTTTTTAGAATTGGTAGATAACGGGCTTTCTGGTTGTAGAACGGTTGTATAATCTTCATCTGCATTCTCACCCTCAAAAACGCAGGAAAAAAGCGAAAGAAATATGCACCGCTCCGGAGCAGAATGTTAAGGTTCCAGCAGGAAGTTCTTTCGCATTTTCTCAGTGGTTATGATCGACCAAGCGACTTGAGGTACTTCTTCGATTTCCTAAGCCCTATCCTGGATGCTTTTTCGGCTAACAAGCAGAAACCAAAATAGAGCTTAGGTGAGTCTGCAGCGAAAGCTCGCTGGTTAACCGCTGAATTTCCAATGCCACATGTCGCAAGACAGGCTCCTCATTTGTATCTACCGTGTTTGTTAGAATTGGTGAAGAGTATTCCAGTAAGCTCACACCCTGCCAAGAGCCGAGCTACGGCAGTTCCAGTTCAGCAACCGGAGTGAAGTACCGATGCCACTTGTAATGACACACTTTCTCCAGCGGAACGCGCTGCACGTGCGCAGCCTTAAATAGAATATTGATTCCTCTTCCATGACGCTCAAGGAGGATACGAGTAAGTTGGTTGGGGCTCATTCTATAGGTGCCACCGGGAATTCCCGAACCCTTTAAGTCGAGGAACAAGTGTGTTTCGGCTACGTGCGGATTGTCCGGCCACGCGTCAACCCATCCACCGTCGGATATCAAGGGGCTCTCGCCACGGGCGTCATCATACTTGAAGTAATAGTTCCTGACCCGTTCTGCGGCGTAAGCCGACTTGCGTTCCGCGCTGAGGTTCTGCATCCAGCCATTCAGCGTATAGCTTCCTTCATGTACCTCTTCTCGTCCCTGGGCACCGACCTGTGAGCGCCATTGCCAAGCCAGGTCGTGGGCCCCGTACAGTGGAGAACTGTCATTATATCTGTTGCTCCACACTCTGGCCGCCGGACACCTCAGAATCTTTAGAACACCACTACGGGTGTCGCCCTGGGCCTTGGCGAAATCTTTGGCGCTGATATACGGGCCCAGTTGATAGAACCAGAATCCTCCACTGGCCCATTGTGAAGAAGGCGCATATTCAATATTAAAGCCGTCGTTGTCGTCGGCATACTGATTCCAAGCCAGCCCAAACTGCCGTAACTGAGCGGAACAGGCTGCCATCTGGGCCTGCCCCTTGGCCTTGCGCAGGGCAGGCATCAAAATAGCTAACAGCAATGCGATCACTGCAATGACTACGAGTAGCTCTATTAAGGTGAAGCCATTTCGTTCTCTCATGACTTTGCCCTTCTTTTTCAAAGATAGATAATAAGTTTCGCTGTTATGCTTTTCTGCCATAATTATAACACACTCGGTCTTTGTGGTACAAGCTATTGGCTGATTATTAGATTGTGGGATGTTCAGATACCCCTCAAGACGAGTTCGCAGTTTAAATGGCCTCAAATCGGTCACCTATGAAGAGCCCAAAGTCAAATACTAAAATCCCTGTTGCCACAATTTTTTTTGAGGCATCCATGGTAAGATTTGACCATAGGACATTGAAAATGTTTACAAATTTCATGTTTTTTATCGAATCTTAAAAAAAATATGCGTAATTTCTTCCCAAGATTCTGCTTGAATTAAAGGCGGCTGATTTGGTATAAATAAAGTAATGAAGGTGTGTGATTTTTGTTTCTGAGGTGCCAGATTTTCTACGGTTTTCCCTAAGACGGAGTAGTTATATGATGCAAGGCGTACGGTTAGAGGGCAGACTTACCGCAGAATCAGGTCTTTACATTTTCTTAACAGCTATTATTGAGCTTTTGAAGGAAGGATGTAGAAAGAATTCAGAATTTTGAATTTAAAATGAAGAATTCTTAATTCTCAACTCTTCATTCTCAATTTTGTTTTGCTGTGTGGCCAAAGCACAAAAATTACTATTTTAACCTTCTGTTTGAAGGAGAATTATCATGTGTAGAAAATTGATTTATTTGGTTTCTTTTGTTTTGGTGCTGGGCCTGACCAGCAGCGCTTCAGCGGATCTGATGGTGCATTGGAAGCTTGATGATGGTTCCGGCACCACTGCCATTGATTCTTCGGGCAACGGCCGTAACGGCACCTTCGTTGGCACCCCGGAGTGGGCAGACGGGTATTATGGCGGTGGCGTGCACTTCACGGCTCATGGTCAGATGGTCCGGTATGAGTTTGAAGCCGAAGAATCCTGGCCGGCTGGTACTGTGACAATGTGGGTCAAAGCGGACACCGTGGGCCAAGCCCTATGGAGCAGTCTGTTTGCCAGCCATTTACCTAAACCTGGTTTTCAGATTGACGTGGATGGTGGAGACCCAGGAAATTACCGGATGAATCCCAGCGGAACAATCGGCCCCGTCAACACGGACTGGGTCCATATTGCAGTAGCCTGGGAAGGTGGATCTGTGAACATGTACTACAACGGCACTTTGTCTAACAGCGGAGCTATCGGTGCCAACAATACGTTATTCAACGTATTCGCCTTAGGCATAAGCAGAAGCGGAGAATGGACGCTAATGGGTGTCCTTGATGACTTTCGTGTTTACGACGTCGCTTTGACGGCCGAGGAGATTGCGCAGACCATGATAGTTGCACCACCTGGTACGGCTTCTGAGCCGAGCCCTGCGGATGAGGCGACAGATGTGCCCCGGGATGTGGTCCTTAGCTGGACGCCGGGAGAGTTCGTGGCAGAATTATCACCAAAACATAAAGTTTTCTTTAGCGAGAGCTTCGACGATGCCAACGATGGTATTGATGGTATCACTCAGGATCCTAATCTCTATCCTGTCGGCGCAATCTTAGATTTTGGCAAAACTTACTACTGGCGGGTTGATGAGGCCGATAGCACCTCCGGCTGGGAACAAGGCCGTGTCTGGCAATTTACGGTCGAGCCTTTTGCTTATTTGATTCCCGGTGAGGACATAACCGCCACAGCTTCCAGCTCGTACAACGAAAGTACCGGCCCGGAAAATACCGTGAACGGCTCGGGACTGGATGTCGATGACCTGCACTCGGCAGAACAGACAGATATGTGGCTTAGCAGTCCTACGGGGCCGCAGCCGACCTGGATACAGTATGGATTCGACAGGGTTTACAAACTGCATGAGATGTGGGTATGGAACTTCAATCAGGCGTTTGAGCTTGTTCTCGGTTTTGGTCTTAAAGATGTTACGATTGAGTATTCGGCTGACGGCATCGACTGGGTAGAATTAGCTGGCGTACCGGAATTTGCACAGGCATCCGGTGCGGTTGGTTATGCACACGATACCACGCTTGATTTTGGCGGTGTGGCAGCGAAGTACGTCAAGATTACCGCTAACAGCAACTGGGGCCTTCTGAACCAATATGGTCTGAGTGAGGTCAACTTCTTCTACACACCCGTCCAGGCAACAAAGCCCAACCCGGATTCCGGAGCAACAGATGTGGATCTGGATTTGGTCCTTGGCTGGAGAGCGGGAAGACAGGCAGCTAAGCACGAAGTGTATTTCAGCTCTGACGAGCAGGCTGTGATAGACCGTACTACTCCTGTTACTAACGTGACCGAGACCAGCTATGGTCCCTTGTCCCTCGATTTAGGCAAGACTTACTACTGGCGGGTCGATGAAGTCAATGAAGCCGAGACACCCGCAATGTGTGAAGGCGACGTCTGGGACTTTACGACACACGAATATTTTGTCGTGGACGATTTTGAGAGCTATGACGACTATGAACCCAACAGGGTATTCGACACATGGATAGACGGATGGGACGACCCGACAAACGGTTCCACGGTAGGCTATGCTGAACCTGATTGGGATGCGGGAGAGCATCATGTTGAGACTCAGATTGTTCACAGCGGCAGGCAGTCGATGCCGTTTTTCTACGACAACAATTTCGGGAACTCTGAGGCAACCATGACGTTGAGTTCTCAGCGGGATTGGACTATAAGAGGCGCTGGAGCGTTGTCGTTGTGGTTCAGAGGTTATCCGGCATCCTTCAGCACCTTCACAGAAGAGCCTCTGGGCTCTTACATGATGACGGCCCGTTGTGGAGATATCTGGGGCACAAGCGACCAATTGAATTATGTCTTTAAGCAGCTTTCCGGCCCAGGTTCGATTGCAGTAAAGGTGGAGAGTATCACTAATACGTCGAATAGTGCCAAGGCCGGCGTGATGATTCGCGATACGCTTGACCCGGATTCCAAACACACATTTATGTGCTTGAGACCGGATGGCGGCATCAGGTTCAACCGTCGTGTCGAGGTAGCTGATAGTACATCGAGTTCCGTTGAAAACGGATTGGCGTTCCCACACTGGGTGAAACTGGATCGCGATGCGGCGGGCCGGTTTACGGCCTCACATTCATCCGACGGGATCAACTGGGCGCCTGTAAATGATACAAACCTTGGATCGAGTGCTACCGTCCAGATGAATACCGTTGTTTATATAGGCTTTGCGTTATCGAGCAACAACACTGACGAAACCTGTGAGTTTATATTCTCCGACGTCCAAGTCACTGGTGCAGTTACGGGGCAGTGGCAATCGCAGGACATCGGCATACTCAGCAACGATCCTGAGCCGATGTATGTGGCTGTAGCCAACAGCACAGGTCCTACTGCGGTAGCCTACCATGAAGATCTCAATGCAACGCGGATGGACACCTGGACGGAATGGAATATCGACCTGCAAGCATTCGCAGATCAGGGCGTAAACCTGACCAATGTCGATAAACTCTCTATTGGCTTTGGTGACAGGAATCCCGATGTATCGGGACAGACTGGTAGCTCAGGTAAGATGTACTTTGACGATATTAGGCTGTATCCGCTTCGAGAGCCGTAAGCCGGGATTCAGGTGGTAATGTAAATTGCACGGTTGAAAGAGCAGATTTGTGTCAATACGGGGCCTATACCGATTGATTCAGTATAGGCCCCACGGTTTCGAGGGGAGTCAGCTTGTGAAACACCTTTGCTGCCTAAGCTTCACAGAAAGAAATATGAACCCGGATTCCCATATAAAGTCGTGCAAAGTATTCGATATTTGATAATATAGAGCTCGTGAAAGGCTTTTTATTGAGTTTTTTCAAGGCCGAAGGAGAGTATAAATGAGAACTGTTCCAATTTGTCTAATCGTTATGTATTGCTGTGTTATCGTTGCCTTCATAGGTTGCTCACCATCTAATTTGCAAGACGAAGAGCTATCGGCCTTCAAACAACAGAAGGATTTTAGCTGGCCTGAAGGAAAGCGTGGCGCCATCAGTCTGACTTTTGACGATGCCCGATTTAGCCAGATTGACTGCGGCTTGCCAGTCCTGGATGAATACGGCGCCAAAGCCACTTTTTATGTTTCGACCCGCCCTTTGGAGGAACGGTTAGATGCCTGGAAGAAAGCTGTGGCCAACGGCCATGAAATCGGCAATCATTCGCTAACTCATCCCTGCTCGGGTAACTTCCCGTTCGCACGTGAAAGGGCGCTGGAAAATTACACACTTGATAAGATGCGGTACGAACTCCAAGAGTCAAACAATATTATTGAGCGTTTGCTCGGCGTTAGGCCCGTTTCGTTCGCATATCCCTGTGGACAGAAATTTGTAGGACGGGGACGAAATCTCAAAAGCTATGTACCGCTGATAGCAGAGGAATTTTTAGCCGGACGCGGCTGGATGGACGAGTGGGCAAATGACCCGGCCTTTTGCGATATGGCGCAACTAATGGGCGTAGAGCTGGACGGCAAGGATTTCGAGCAGGTGAAACAGTTAATCGATAGAACATTGTCAAATGGTGGATGGCTTGTTTTTTGCGGCCATGAAATCGGCGAAGGGGGACGCCAGACCACTCGCTCGTCAACTCTCAAGGCCCTTTGCGAATATGCTCAGGACCCGGCCAATGGTTTGTGGCTCGATACCGTCCAAGCGGTCGCCCGTTATATCCTTAAGCAACGCAATGGCACGGGAGGTTGATTACCATGGTAAAAAATCAATCTTAATACACAGGCCTATTATTGCTGTCGCGGCCGTTAATGTGCTTAGGCTCTCGCCAAAATACAATCCACTCAGGCTACTTCCTTCCCCATTCTCCAAAATCCAACTCTTTTTCACCCTCACCTCGTTTCCGGGCTGTGTGTGGCAGTCGGTTCGCGACTGGTAGAAGGCAACCATCGAATGACCCTATGTACATCCTCAGCCATCAAATACAGGCAGGGAACGATCACCAGAGTGATGCTTGTTGCAAACAGAATACCAAAGCCCAGAGAGATAGCCATAGGAATCATGAATCGTGCCTGACGTGAGGTCTCGAAGATCATCGTCGCTTACTCTTCGAGAATAATCCTTAAACCACCTGTTTTCGTTTTTGCAATTTCAACAGATTTCTTAGACTGGTTTCCCAATATACCATTACGTTTCAAGTAATCAGTTGCTTTTTTGAGAGATTCAACTTTAAATACAATTGCTCGTATCCTTTCAGATTCATCTTCAACGAAACGCAAGTTTGGTTCTTCAGAGAGGTACCAGAGATTTTTTTGGTGTTTTGCTGGTTTGATGAGATTTATCCATCTGTCTAAACGCTCTTTGCTGTTGTATCCGATATATAATTCTTTTACATTTTTCAGTCCGATTAGTCCTCCATTTCTTGATTTTAAATCGTTGCGCAGTGAATCTATTGTGGAGTCTTTGCTTGGTTCTTTTGTGGCGCTAATGTTTACTGGAATTTCCAAATCAAAAACTTTTACATTCTGTAGATCAGATTTCGAAGGTCCATCATAATTGATTCCCCGTTTTTCCAGTTCATTGGCACTTGCCTGCCCTGATTCAAATGGTCTAAAAATAAGAGTGTTACATCGTGCCATAAGCTCTGTTCCTGGAATTGGCGTATTGGGATATGGACCGCATATTTCAAAAATAACATTGCCAGCCAAAATCGCTGTATATCTGGCGCTACCCCATTTTTCAGGGTGAAAAAAAACTGGGAATTGCAGGTCATCTTTAAAGAATGTGTATAATGATGTAAATGTTTCATCATTCCGGATATGCACTGTTATCCAGTGAGCTTTTGAAACGATCGGAGTTGAACTTTTTGTATTTGGAGGAGCATTGATTGAACCAGGTATGTTTTGGCAACCAGGAAAAAAAGTGACTGCAATTAGCGTGATTAAAAAAATGCGTTTCATATAAAACTCCCAAAAACTACATTATAGTGCTCTCGATTGAAAATTCCCGTTTGTGCGCGGGTAAGTAGCTTTACAATAATAGTTT
>CAYQKF010000040.1:0-40587 GCA_964417935.1 uncultured Pirellulales bacterium | reverse complement strand
AGCTATACAAAAAATTCCGCTATTTTATTCTTGACTCTCTATAGCTGGTCTTTCATAAAAAACCCGGATTAAATAAAATAGCGGCCGGTAGGACTGCAAAGCCATGTCAACAAGACAAGCCAGCAAACCGACCACTGCTACTGTGCAGCAAATTAGCTGTGCGAGATGAACAATCCCAGGAATGCTGGGTACTGAAAAAGCGCAATAAAAAAAGGACACTGCTACACAATGTCCAACTGAGGCCCGGCAAGGCCTTTGGAGAACACGCAAGCAGTGCCCAGAATACGAATGAGCACCACTTTTTATGCAGTTCTCCGAACAGAATTTTGCCGGTTTCAGTTGGACTGCTAAAAGTAAGTACTACTTTATTTAATTGTCAAATATACCCTTCTCATTCAGTCGAAAAAAAATGCGGAACAAACAATTGTTCATCCCGCATAGTGCCACGCAATATTGAGTTGAACCTTGCCAAGCAGTGCCTTGCACCGCTTGTCGCGCAAAGAATCGTGAACGTGAATTTGTCGTGGCCCAAATCCATACCCACAATAATAACATCACTGCCTTAACATTTCAAATCCATTTTTCAAAAAAATATTTATTTTCTGGCTATTTTTCTATTGACAGCGGGGCTATCCTGACGATAATAGAGGTATGGAACACAAAGCGTCAAATCTATTTGACAAATCCAAATTAACGGGCGGGATAGCTCTGTCGGTAACGCTGAGCGCGCTGCTTTGTGGCGTCATTAAGTCCCGCCCACTTTTACAAGGGGAACAAAATGGAACACAAAGAACCAAATCAAATCCCACCGAGAGTCAAACGCTGGCTATACCTTAAAAACCGAATACGCTGGGCAGTTTTTAGAAGGGACAGCTTTCGCTGCCGATACTGCAATAGGTCTGTCAAGGACGGAATCCAGTTAACGCTCGACCACATTAAGCCGCAATCAAAAGGCGGCAGTTGGTCTGCCGACAATCTGGTTTGCGCCTGCAATGAATGTAATCAGGCAAAAGGCGATTCTCTACTAACGCCTGCCGAATTAAAGATGTTCAAAAGCCCAGGTCTGTTGTTTGCCGACTGGCCGCTCGTAGGATGGAAGTGGGTGATGTTAGGATGAACCATGAAGAAACTCTAATCACTACCGCAGTTGACGAGTGGTTTTTACATAACACCCGTCACACCGAACACACCCAGAAAATGTATAAGCGCCAGATAACACGCTTCCTGGATTCCTTGCCCGCCGAAGTCAAGACGATAGATAAGCTCCACCCTGCCTATGTAGAAAAATTCATTGATAGCCTGCTGGATAAAATGCAAAACAGCACAGTTAATCGGCACCTGGTAGCTATAAAAGGATTTTGCTCATGGCTTTCACGAAACTACGGCGTACCAAATTATGCGAAAGAAATCCGAAGGCTTAGGGAAGAGCCGGCAATAACACGATTGCTAAGTAAGAACGAATACAAAAGAATTTTAGACTTTTGCTCTGAGCAGCAGGCCGCTTGTCTTGAGTGCAAAGTTGCTTCGCTTAAGCATAAAGCCCAAAAGGACGCCAAGCGGTTTGAAAGATATGGTGACGTTGTGAAATTTCTTAGCCATACCGGCTTGCGAGTTAGCGAGTTTGTTAGCTTAAAATGGCGTAATGTTAGCGCAGATAATACGATGCTGACAGTAATCGGAAAGTGCCACAAAAAAAGGAGTGTCCCTGTGAACTCAATCTGCCAAAAGATTATATCGAAATACGAGCGCGGCAAAGACGATGAAAACTTGCCGATTGCGCATTATCATAATCGGAAGTCCCTGTATAACGCCTGCGTGTATCTATCAGAGCAGGTGGGAATACCAAGTTTTGGGCCGCACATTTTGAGACACTATTTTGCTGTATCTCTGTTGAAAAAAGGCCTTTCGCTCGGCCATATCCAAAGATTGCTCGGACATAGCAGCATAAAAACAACAGAGATATATCTACGGCTCAGCGATGATGACCTAAAAGGCTGTACGGAAATACTCTGCGAGGAGTAATTGACAGAAAAGAAATTTATGGTAAAATAACTGGCTGAATCGGGACGGCGAATGTTTTCGGGCACACCTGCCTTTCGCGTTCGCCGTCCCGATAGAAAGTGCAGGTGTTAAATGGATAAAAGATGCAAAAGACACGCGAAGAGTAAAAAAGATTTTCAGAAATTTAAGAAGCGTCTTGAAAAGCGGAGAAAAGAAAATAAAGCCCTACCATCCAAACCGACCGGGAGCCGACCAAAAATGTATTTTGTCGGCTGCGATAACCTTAAACAATTCGCTGATAGGATAAGAGAAGTTTTATATCTAAAATCAGATTCAGTGTTTTTTATGATTGCCAATAGTGAAGGTATTATAGCCTCTGAACCCACTCCCCCCGGAAAATATTTTATACCAGATAGGGAACTTCAAGGAGTGTGTTTTGAGGCAAGATACAAAGAGAAAGAATTATCTCAGGGACATATACCAAAAGAAATCAAATCAAGCCCATCTGCTGAATTACAAACGGTGCTGGAACGGTGCGAAGCGCAGATTGATTTAGGCGCTGGCACAACTAAAGATAAAAAGGTAACAGAAGATAATAAAGTGCCATGGAACATAAATGACGATAATTTTTATCCAAACAAAGAAGCCATCAAAGAAGCCAATAAGGCTGGTCAAGATTATGATATTTATGAACTAAAAAGTCTTGATTACGGCAAGCTCAAAAAACTCCTTCGCAAACACGATTGTACAATAAGATTTATGTCACGAAAATCACCGCCCCCACCACGTGGCAGAGTACACAAAAAAAATTGGAAAGCACACATAAAGAAGCAAATCGACCAAGCACAAAATATAGAAAACGCTATTGAAAAAGGTGTAATAAACCGCACAAAACACTTTTAATTACCACTTTGCTACTGGCTGGCCAGTAGAATCTTCACAAAAAAATATCCCGCTTTTTTAGCTCAATATCCCACCAATTAGAAGCTATCTACTGGCCTTTTACTGGCCAATTCTGCTTTGCGCTCTCTGTGTATGTTATAAGTTGTTCATGTCTACTATAGCGTCAAAACGGAAAATGGCGAAGAGAAAAGCGTCAGTAGCGGTGCGTGAAATAATAAGGGCTGCCCGAAAGTATATCGAAGCTGAGTACGACCTTGAGCAAGTGATACGAGCAGAGCAGGAGCAAGTAGATGGTGACGATATGAAACGAGAAACGCAATGTGCTATAAAATAACAAAAGCCGCCTGGCGGGGCGGCTGTGGGGTAAATCATTTAAGTTATCCCCGAAGATACGTCAATCCACATAACTTGTCAACCCCCTATTTCAAATTTTTTTCACGACCGAGGAAGATAGGCCGGCGGCCATCGAATCGTGTTGAAAGGCTTGCATCTTAGATGACAGAGCAACAGGTTACATTTTTGACCAGGCTTAACTCTGAGCGGAAGCTGGAGTTTCAAATACCGCCGAATCGGTCTGTCGAGACGGAAGATAAGCCCCGCCTATCCAGACAGGCTAAGGTGATATTTGAGCTGCTACAGAGCGGCCCGGCCACAACATCAGAGCTTGCGGCTATCGGCCTTCAATACAATGCCCGCATAAACGAGGTTCGTCACGCCATTGTCAAGTTGGGGCTAATGGTGGATGAAACAGAGGGTTTTGGGGGTCAGAATGAATATCGCATCGTAGAACTTGACCAAAGTACTTTCTGGCAGCGGTTAAAAGAGAAGGGGGAACAGTGGAGATGGTTATGAGCAACAAGTGCAAAAATAAAGTTCTGGGCGGTTGCACCTTATGGGCGCGAAAAACGATAGAAAGCGAGGTTTTCTCCAAGAAACCGGCTATGTGGTTCAAGATATGGTTTTACATTGTAAACCGCGTTCATTACACAGCTAACGGCACTCTCAGGCGAGGACAATGCCACTTAAAGTATGATAACATTATGCTTTCCTGTGGGGCTTCAAAGGCTCAAGTTGACCATTGCGTAAGATGGTTGAAGAATTGTCGAATGTTGGCGACACAAAAAGCGACACGCGGATTCGTTGTAATTGTTTGCAATTACGACCGTTACCAAAACATAGACAACTACAAAAGCGACAGCAGCGGCGATTTAAAAGCGACACAGAAGCGACAGGATAATAAAGAAAGGAAGAAAGGAGATGAAAAGAAGAAGATACCTCTGCTTCAAATCTTCAATCACTGGAATAGCTATAAAGCACAGTCAGTCTCAAAGCTTAAGGATGATGAGGAGGCGAAAATAACCTGGCACAGCCACAAACTCAGACCTGATAGCACAATCTCACCGGAAGTCGAAAACGCAATCACTGATGCCCTGAAAAGCGGGTACTCGGTCGAAGATGTATGCGGCGCGATTGATAACTACGCCAAAGTGCTGCTCGGCTCAGACTATTGGTGGACGCACATTTGGCCGCTGCCGACTTTTTTGACGGTAAAATATGAGAAACGAAAAGACGCCGAACATAAGTGGTGGCAATTCCTGTAAGACAACTTCATTAAAGAAAATTATCTGACTGAATCCGCAAAGACGAAACGGGCAAATGAGACCAAAGGACCGAGTGTCTATCAATTAGCGAAAGAGCAGACTCAGAAACAAAAGGAGAATCTTAATGAGCAAGAGCAAACCGCTTGATACTGAAAAGTTGTATTCCCTTGAGGCCGAGGCCGGCGTCATCGGCTCGATGATTATCGACAAAAACTGTATTGCTAAGATTCTGCCGAAATTGCCGCGCTCAGAAGCCTTCTTTTTGCCAGAGCATAAGATAATCTACGATGCTTTGGTGAAACTATACATCGGCAACGTACCTATAGATGCAATATCGCTGAGGACTGAACTTAAAGAGCAGGGCAAGCTCGAAGAAATTGGCGGAGTGGAATATATCGCTAAGATAATGCAGAGCGTACCTTCTTCGGCTAATGCGGTTTATTATGCGGGTATCGTCCGGGCCAAAGAGAAGGAGCGTGAGGTGCGATCTGCCGTCATTGAGATTGCCGACATTCCTGACCAGCCAGGACCGGTCGACGAGATGATTCAGAAGATACAGGATATAGCGTTAGAGCTTGAGCCTACAAAGTCCGGGCCTGATTTTGTGGAACTCAAAAAAGAGGCCACAAAAGTTGCAGGTGATATGCGGGATAATAGGGACGGGGCTATTCCAACAGGTTTTGAGGATTTGGACAAACTAATTCATGGTTATTATCCAGGTGAATTTATAATACTTGCAGGAAGGCCGAGTATGGGAAAGAGTGCCCTTGCTCTGGATATGTCCCTGTCGATAGCAAAGGCGGGAACATCGGTTTTCTTTTTAAGTTTAGAGATGTCCGAGCGCTCACTGATACAAAGGGCAATATGTGGTTTGGCTTGTGTTGATATGACTAAAATACATTCAGGGCAAGCAGACGAGGCCGACTGGACGGAAATATATAAGCAAGGAATTGAGCTGAGGGAACTTGATATTATTTTAAGCAAAGTTGCGTCCACCCCAGAGCAATTAGCCGGACTAATTCACCGATTAAAGCAGACTCATAATATCGGCATTGTGTTTGTGGATTATGTTCAATTGATGACAACCGGCAAGAAGTCAGAGAATCGCCAACAGGAAATCACAACAATCAGTCGGAAACTCAAAGCCATTGCCTTGAGAGAGAATATTCCTCTTGTCGCCCTGAGCCAATTAAACAGAGCGGTTGATAGTAGGGAAAACAATCGGCCCCGGATGAGCGACCTGCGCGATAGTGGCTCATTGGAACAGGATGCCGACTTGATTCTATTTGTCTATCGCGAGGATTATTACAACAAAGATAAGCCGGGCTTTGAGCCAAGCGGAATGGCTGAAATTATTGTATCGAAAAATCGCCGGGGGCCTGTTGGGAAAGCAAATCTCGTTTTCGTCCATGACTACGCGAAGTTCAGTGACCTTCCCCGGAATTATGTTGGAGCGAATTGTTATGAGTGAGCCGCAACATATCAAAGAAATATTGCCTGGGGTAATGTTGGAAATAGAGCGCCGGATGAAACGCCAGCGCAGGCAGAGGGTAGTTTCTGCGGTTGGTGATTTTATGTCTTGCAAGCTTGGCCGGAATAAAAGGTCGATCAGGCAGAAGGCGAAACAGGGGGTATTATGGTGAAAATTACGAGAGAAATACTGGAGAACGGCAGGAACTTGCGGAGCGGCGGTGAATGAGCGGGAATTAAGCCAGATAACCGTTGCCGCCGCTTTTTAATATTTAACAAGTGTGCTAAAGATGGTTGAAGCCAATAAAAACAACGTGAATCCTTTATTGCTATCGGCCCAAAAAACTGCGAGGCTGTTAGGATTGAGTCGGTCTATGTTTTACCAACTAAACTCTTCTGGTGCTATAGGCCCGCAACCTATTAGGAATCTTGGCCGTCCTATGTGGGACAGGAGAGAGATTGAAAAATGGGTAGAGGTTCGCTGCCCAGGACGTTCGGAATGGGATAGCAAAAAATATTGAAAAAAATATTATTTTTTGTTTGATTAAAGTTGGAAATGTGGTACAATTCTGATTATGAACGCTGTCAGAAATTCAACTAATATCACAAATAAAAGTCCTGCGTTGTTTCTGCGCTTTCGTCTGACAGCGTTCGCGTGGAGCGACGTGGGGCTTTTTTTGAAAGGGCAGAATAGTGAGGCCTTTTAAATCATCATATTCAAAGCCCTTACCTGAAGGGGCAAAAATACTTCGACGCAAAGGTGGCAAATATGCGAAGTACCGAGACAAGCGGGGACGCTTACACGAAGCGCGTTTGACTAAAGACGGCAAAAAACTTCTTTGTGAAACTAAGCTATGGCATATCGGCTTCGAGGACAACCTGGGAACAAGCAGGGATATAAAAGCATACACGAACCGGCAGGCAACGCAGAGATTAGCCGACCTCGTACAGATTCTTTTGAACAAACAGCTACTTACTACCGACCAGTACAAGTTTATTGAGCAGCTACCAACCAGGATACGAAAAGAATTGATTATTTTCGGCCTGTTGGACGGCCAGAGGACAGTGGCAGGAAAAACGCTATCAGATTACATCGAGGATTTTGAAGATTATCTAACAAAGAAGGAACGCAACCCGAAACACATCAGGGAAATTACAGGAACTTTAAGGCGTATTTTCAGAGAGTGCGGATTCGTAACATGGACAGATATCAAACCGGAGCCGTTAATGAATTTCCTTGACGGCTTGAGGGACGAAGGCCGAGGCATAAGTAAGCGCCGATACAACGGCCTTTTGGGAACGGCCAAACAGTTTTGTGGGTGGATGGTGAAACAGAGGAAAGCAACCGATTCACCGATAGATTATCTGGATGGGCTTGATAATCCACAGACCGACCAGCGGCATAGACGCAGGGTATTAGAGCTTGGCGACTTTCGCCGTTTTCTCGATGCTGCATTAAGGGGGCCGAAGAACTTTGGTATGACTGGGCGGCAGCGCAATTTCCTTTACCGTTTCGCCACCGAAACGGGACTGCGGAGCGTTGACCTTCACCGGATACGCGTTCAGGATTGCAACTTCGAGGAGCGAAAGATTATAATTGAAGCGGGCAGGATTAAAAACAAACAACGTTCTTTCGTATATTTGAAACCGGCCACAGCGTTAGAGTTAAAACAATACTGCGCCAATAAGCTGCCGACTACCAAAGTATTCCACCTTACAGACAAGACCTCAAAAATGGTTAAGTCCGACCTTGCCAACGCCGATATTCCTTACGTTGACAGCAACGGTGAGTATTTCGACTTTCACAGCCTGAGACATCAAAGCGCTTCACTGTTTGGTATGAATCCGGACACGCCGGAAGCGGTACGACAACAACTAACAAGACACAAAAGCCCAGAGATGGCCCGACACTATACCCACGCTTCAGAACAGCAGCAGAGACAAGCAGTAGAAGCCCTGCCCGACCTAACACAACCGAGCAAAGAGACACAGGCACAGGTTAAGACCGGAACTGATAACGAAATCTTGTTAAAATCTTGTTTTGGGGATGCACCAACACGGACAACTATGGACTCCGATGGACAAGCAATAATTGATAAACCTAAAAAGGCACCGATAGGAGCAAATGAAAAGGGTATGGTTCGTATTCCTAAACCGAAGGTCAGAGGTTCGAGTCCTCTCGGGCGTATTTAAATAGATGATGAGCATTCTTCGCAATGATGGAGAAAAGTAATCTATATTCCCCATAAAGTTTTGCTTCATCTACCCGTAAGTTCGAGAAGACTGATTCGGCCTATTGCCCGGACTTACCTATGTACCATCTGCGAGGAACGTCTTCGCCGGTGGTCTCAGCAATCTCCGACACATGGCCGTCCAACCAGCAGGTCATTGATACGCCGCGGTGGCGAAAACACTCCTCAACTGCATATGGAAAATCACCAAGTGTTCCACCATTCCGCCACTGTGGCAGATTCATAGTCTCTCCGGGCCGGATGTGAAACATATCTCCGTTGTCGTCCAGCTTTTGCTCTATGTGGTCCTGAAAAGCAATTACCTCACTTTGATGTTTGAATTCAATGTCAATATTCTCGTCTGTAATGTAACCATTGAGACCATACGAACAATATGCGAAGTATTGCTGCGCCGGTTTTCCCCAAGGTGCCCCCCATTCCGGCCAATCATCCACTCGTTGTGTGCTGGGGCAGCGGAAGATTTTTTTATTCTCGGCGTATGGCTCGTATGCAATCCCCCAATAGGCAAGAGAATCGTTTGGCCCATATTTCTTTATCACTGATGGATTTGTGTGTGCATTATCCCAAAGACCGTTATTAGGTGAGTCATGTGTCTTTCCATCATGGTCGTCAGCGTACATTCTCAGGGCAAGTCCTAATCCTCCAACATGTACGTTGCAAACGGTTTTCCTTGCCTGTTCCCTCGCTGCCCTTAGAGCAGGCATCAGAATCGCCATCAGCAGTGCTATAATTGCAATTACAACCAGTAGTTCAATTAAGGTGAAAGCGTTTTGCTTTTTCATCCTGTTGCCTCCTGAAAAAGCATTTTATGCTGTGTCTGCCTATAACGTTCACTCAACTACTCGGTCGAGCTTATTACATAAAATAATACCAGAAATTATCGCCTGTTCTCAAGCTCTTTTTTAAAATTCGTCCAGTGCCAAGTTGAGACTGAAACACTCTTTGCTCGCTGAAACGCTGGAGAACTGCGTTATCACAAGACATTTTTGGGTTGCTTATGGCGACATATCCACGTATAATGGTTTATAATGTGCCATATAACAAGAAAATCAAGAAACTCTAACTTCAGATTATATAGCATCCTTATTTTATTCATTTTAGCAACTAATCCAGTTACGGCACTTGCCGGCAGAACAGCCAATATATCGGCACAATCGTTCCGTCTTAGTTATAATGAAGCAGTACGACATGTGCGCAGTTTTGATTTTGAATCCCTTCGTCTGGCTATTAAAGACCTTACCGAAACGTTCGGACAAAGGTATCCAAAAGGCCAAAAGTATTTAGAACATCTGGATAGACTGGAAGAGATAAGCAAAACTGCTCTTAGCTCTTTTGACCAGGGTGACGATTCAGCAAAAGCCAATTTGTTAAAACTTGCGCAAGACCTCAACAAGCTGCGATACGATGCATTGCTTTCCAATCCACTGCTTGATTTTAAGAAGCTTCTGCTGCTTAAACGCAAACGTGGCCAACTCGGCCTGCCCGTCAACCACAAGTGCAATTCCGGCATCGAACGGACCGGCTACGACAACGAAATCGCTGTATTAGAGCCTGTCCGTCCCGAAGGCAGGTTACAAACGCTCTTTCAACCATCGGGGCGTCAGTTCGTCGGCGAAATCGACCTGCATTTCGACGCCGACCGGTTGCTTTTCACTATGCCCAAAGGCAACAGTTGGCAAATCTTCGAGATTAAAACCGACGGCAGCGGCCTTCGGCAGGTCTCGCGAGACCCCGCCGTTTTGCCCCCGCTGCTTCGTTTGCGAAGCAAAACGACGGGGGCAGCGGGGGGAGACGTGGACAACTTTGACGGCTGTTATCTGCCCGATGGGCGCATCGTCTTCGCCTCAACCGCCTCGTACACGGGAGTGCCCTGCTGGCACGGCAAAGAGCGAGCGTGCAATATCTACCTAATGGACGCCGACGGCGGCAACGTACGACAGTTGTGTTTCGACCAGGACCTCGATCTCCATCCAGCCGTACTGCCTACGGGACAGGTGATATTCAGCCGATGGGACTACACAGGGCCTATGCATATATACCTGCGCCCTTTGATGGTAATGAACCCTGACGGCACCGGCCAGCGGGCGGTGTACGGAAGCAACTCCTATTGGCCGAACGCACTTTATTATCCACGAGGAATTCCCGGCTCACCGAGCAAGATTGTGGCCATTATCGCCGGTTATCACGGTGTGCCGCGGATGGGCGAGTTGGGCCTGCTGGATATAACTAAAGGCTGGCACCAGGCCGACGGTGTTGTCCAGCGGATTCCCGGCCGCGGCAAACCCATCAAAACGGTCATCCGTGACAAACTGGTTGATAAGTCCTGGCCGAAGTTCCTTCATCCATACCCGCTGAGCGACCCCTCGACAGGGCTCGGGGCGGGCAAGTATTTCCTCGTAGCCTCCCAGCTTAACCGTAAATCTCCGTGGGGAATCTACCTTTTGGACGTGTTCGACAACATGCTGGGGATTCACGTGCTGCCAAAGTTCGACCTGTTCGAGCCAATCCCATTAACCAAAACACCGCGTCCACCTGTCATCCCCGACCGGGTGGACCTGAAACGGCAGGACGCTGTTGTCTATCTGCACGATGTGTATGCCGGACCCGGATTGGCCGGTGTCCCGAGGGGCACTGTGAAAAAATTGCGCGTTGTGGCCTATCACTTCGGCTATCCGGGAATGGCCGGACCGGATAAAATCGGCTGCGGAGGACCCTGGGAAGTAATGCGAATCATCGGAACCGTGCCCGTCCACGAAGACGGCTCAGCGATGTTTAGTGTTCCGGCCAATACGCCACTGGCCGTGCAGCCGTTGGATGAGCAGGGTAAGGCCGTGCAACTAATGCGGAGCTGGTTCACGGCGATGCCCAGTGAGACCGTTTCCTGCGTTGGTTGTCACGAACAGCCAAAAGAAATTCCCGCGGCTCACAACAAGCTGGCTGCCAACCGTCCACCGGTCCGTATCAATCCGTGGTATGGTCCGCCGAGAGGTCTTGATTTTGAAAGGGACGTCCAGCCTGTCCTTGACAAATATTGCGTCGCCTGCCACAACGACCAACCGCGTCCGGATGGGCAGAGGATTGCCGATCTGCGCTCAGAACGTTATGTGAAGAACTATCGCGGACGAGAGCTTACGAGGCTTGGGGCAAATCGATTGCACCCGGCGGTACGCGAAGAGCTCGGAGGCACAGCGGTTCGGTACACACCCGCCTACGAAGAGCTAGTGCCGTATATCCGCAGGGTCAATATCGAGGACCATGTCGGCCTGCTTACCCCCGGTGAATACCACGCCGATACGAGCGAGCTAATACAGATACTCAGCAAGGGACATTACAATGTTCGGCTGGAAAAAGAAGCCTGGGATCGGCTGATTACCTGGATTGACCTGAACGGTCCCTGTCACGGCACCTGGGGCGATGTAAGCCCAATTCCTGACGGCGCCGACCGCCGGCGACGTGAATTGAGCCGATTGTACGGCGGTCCTGAAGATGACCCTGAACAGGTTGCGGAAATTCACCGCCTGTCCATTGAGCCAATACAGCCGGAACCGATGCCTGAAACGAAATCGAAAATCCCGGAGCTTGCCGATTGGTCCTTCGACGCCAAAGAAATCCGGCGCCGACAAATGGCCGCTGGGGTGTTCGAGAAAATAATCGACCTGGGCGGTGTTAAGATGAAGCTGGTGCGGATTCCCGCAGGCACGTTCGTTATGGGTGACCCGAACAGCCAGACCGACGAACGCCCGCTTGCACGGGTGTCAATCAGTCGAGATTTCTGGATGGGAGTCTGCGAGGTTACCAACGAACAATACCACCGGTTCGACCCCGACCACGAATCGGGGTATTTTACGAAACGCTTCCAGGGCCCGGACGGCCCGGGTCTGTCGCTTTCCGACCCGAACCAGCCGGTGGTTCGAGTATCGTGGGAGCAGGCCCTTGCTTTTTGCCGTTGGCTTTCGGCAAAGAGCGGCTTGAAGTTCACGCTGCCAACCGAAGCCCAATGGGAGTATGCTTGTCGCGCAGGCTCTCAGGAGACGTTTTCTTACGGTAACGTGGACACAGATTTCTCCCGATTTGCAAATGTTGCCGACAAGTCCCTCAGCGTTCGGCCTGGCCCCACCGGCGGTTTGGAATCAAACATTACGGCCCACTTCGGTAAAGGCATCCTGGAGTCTGCTGTCTATGGTGGGAATGTCCTTTGCGATATACGTTTTAACGACGGGACTGTGGCAACGGCAGACGTGGGCAGCTACCAGCCGAATCCCTGGGGCCTTTATGATATGCACGGCAACGCCTGCGAATGGACCCGAACAACATATAGACCATATCCTTACAAAGCTGATGCTGGAAAGCACGCTTCTGACAGGCGTGATGGTCGCGATTATCCAACCAAAGCAGGCAGGAAGGTGGTTCGCGGCGGCTCCTGGTGTGACCGCCCCAAACGATGCCGTTCCGCCTTTCGCCTGAGCTACCCAACCTGGCAGCGCGTCCATAACGTTGGCTTCCGCGTCGTATGCGAGATGGGAGTAGTGAGTGCTGAGTAGTGAATTAACCAATTAACCACTCACCAATTAACAAGTAGTTCTGGAGCAAGTTAGTATGAACAAACGCTGTATGAGGAAAGTAACAGCGTGGACATGCATGTTCCTGGCTTTCGCCGGCTTTGTCAGCATTACGACTGCCTCTAAAGCCGGGAAGAGCTATCTCTCTCCGTCAGCACTGGTCGCAGACAACCAGGGCAGAACACTCTATATTGCACAGGCCACTGCGAAACAGGTGGGGGCTTTCGATATCGCCGCCAGCAGGGTAACCAAAACGTATTCGCTTCCAGGTAAGCCGAGCGGACTGGCACTATCTGCCGACCGGTCGTGCCTGTATGTCACCTGCCCCGCTACGGCTTCGGCCTCCGCCGAGACGAGCACATCGGCCACAGAACGGGTTCAGGTCGTCAATCTGCAGGCCGGAAGAGTTGGTTATACCCTGCCCGCAGGTCATACACCTATGGCACCCGTACTCAGCCCAAACGGCAAGACCCTATACGTCTGCAACCGGTTCAGTAATAACGTCTCAGTCATTGACATAGCTGCCCGCAAGGAGCTGACCCGAATACCCGTTCAGCGTGAGCCGGTCGCGGCGGCACTTACTCTGGACGGTGGGTTTCTGTTCGTGGCAAACCATCTGCCCACCGGCGCCGCCAACATCGGTCTAATCGCTGCGACGGTTTCAGTCATTAACACTAAGACCAATAAGGTGGTAACCACCATCGAGCTTCCCAACGGTACCACATCGCTGCAGGGAATCTGTATCTCACCCGATGGCCGATACGCCTATGTCACTCACATCCTCGCCCGATATACAGTGCCAACCACGCAGTTGGAACGGGGATGGATAAATACCAATGCGCTCAGTATTATCGATATCGGGAACAAACAGTTAATTGACACCGTCCTTCTGGACGATGTGGATTATGGGGCAGCTAATCCTTGGGGCGTTTCATGCACAGGTGATGGCAGGTATGTCTGTGTAACCCACGCTGGAACCGATGAATTGAGCGTAATAGATGCACCTGCCATGATGGACAAAATCAGGAAATATCACGCTGACCAAAGAAACGCTCAGAATCGTACAATAGGGCAAGGTGATTATGGAAGTAGGGGCGGTTCGCGAACTGCCCGTACAAGCTCAACACCTTCCTCGAACATTCCTAATGAGCTGAGTTTTCTTTACGGGATTCGGCAGCGTATCAAGCTTTGCGGCAAAGGCCCCCGTGCACTTGCAATCGTCGGCTCCAATATTTACATCGCGGAATATTTTACGGACAGCATAACTTTAGTCGATATGAACAAAAAACCAGAACCTCAAACTATCGCTTTGTCGCTCGGCTCAACATCGCAAATGACTCGCAGACGGCGAGGAGAAATGCTCTTCAACGATGCTTCGCTTTGCTTTCAGAACTGGCAGAGCTGCGCAAGCTGTCATCCGGGAGGTGCGCGGGTCGATGCCCTGAACTGGGACCTGCTTAACGATGGCATAGGCAATCCTAAAAATACAAAAAATCTCCTGTTTTCACACAGAACCCCGCCGGCGATGGTTACGGGTGTGCGTGAAAGCGCCAAGGTGGCCGTGCGTTCCGGAATCAGGCACATCCAGTTTGCCACGTGCCCGGAAGAGGATGCCGCTGCCATCGATAAGTACCTCAAGTCACTCAGACCGGTTACGAGCCCTTATCTGGTTAACGGCAAACTAAGCGCCTCAGCCAAACGGGGGCAAAAAATATATAGCAAAGCACGCTGCGATTCATGTCATAAGGGAGCACTGCATACGGACCTGCTGCAATACAATATGGGCATAGGCAAAGGGCTGGATAAAAACCGTGAGTTTGATACGCCGACTTTGGTCGAAGTCTGGCGGACCGCACCATACCTGTACGATGGACGAGCTGTTACTATTGAGGAAGTCCTCACAAAATACAATCCGGATGATAAGCATGGACGGACGTCCAACCTGTCTGATAAGGAAATTACGGATTTGGCCAACTTTGTGCTCTCACAGTAAAAGCTTTTAGCGCAACGATAATGAGTTCTGCAAAATTGAGGTTAGGCATACTTTGAACAGAAAAAATTGTTTTTTGATTTTTTCTTTTCAAACAGTAAATTATTGTCTAATAAAAAGTTAGCTGATTATTTAAGAAAATTAAAAAAACAGATTTTCTTAAATAATATATGCCTAACCTCAATTTTGCAGGAGCCTTGCAACGATAGTATAAGGAGATTGGTAAAATGAAAAAAGGCGCTTGTTTTTTAATTCTAACATTGCTTTCTCTGCCCTTAATTTCAATTAGCTGTCATACGTCCAAAGCTGATATTTCAACTGTGGCGGACGACGTGACCATTGTTAGCCCATCGGATGCAACGGCGGCAGAACATTTAGCGGCCAAAGAGATTCGCCGCTATCTGTATTTGCGGACCGGCAAACTGCTCCCAATCATCCAAAGTAAAAACAAACTACCTTCAAAAACCTCTCTGATTGTCGTCGGGCAAAAAGACCGTCCTGCCGTCAAAGCATTGTCAAACGAAGATAAAATGCTGGCATCCGCAGTGGATTCGCTGGAACCTCAGCAATATCTGCTTAAGACGATAACCTTCAGGAAACAACGGGCTGTGCTGATTGCCGGCGGCGACTCTATCGGAACGCTTTATGCCACTTACCGATTCGCCGAACTTATGGGCGTGCGTTTTTATATGCACGGCGACACAATTCCAGATAAGCAGATTGCTTTGAAAATGCCCAAACTCGATGAAAAAGGCAAACCATTATTCAACCTGCGGGGAATTCAGCCATTCCATGATTTTCCCGAAGGGCCGGACTGGTGGAATACCGACGACTACAAAGCCATCATTGCACAGCTACCCAAGATGCGTATGAACTTCTTCGGATTACATACATATCCTCAGGGAGGTGTGGGGCCGGAGCCGACGGTCTGGATTGGCATGCCCGGTGACTTCAACAAAGACGGAACCGTAAAGTTCAGCTACCCGTCAAGGCATTTCGCTACGCCCAACACCACCGGTTCCTGGGGCTATCAGCCAGCAAAGACGGGCGATTACACTTTCGGTGCGGCGCAGATGTTTGAACGCGACGACTACGGCCCGGACTATATGCGCGGCATGAACCCCTGGCCACAGCTTTCTGAGGAAAAAGCCAACGAATTGTTTAATAGCATGGGCGAGACGCTCAAAGAGGCTTTTGAGTATGCCCACGCCCTCGGCGTTAAAACCTGTGTGGGAACGGAAACACCGCTTATCATACCGGACATCGTAAAAGAGCGCATCAAAACTATGGGCAAGAACCCATCCGAGCCGGCTGTTGTGCAGGAACTTTACGAGGGTATGTTCCAGCGAATTAGCAGAGCATATCCACTGGATTATTACTGGTTCTGGACGCCCGAAGGCTGGACCTGGGGTGACCCGAAAGATGAGCAGATTGAAGCTACGCTGACCGATTTCCGCTCTGCGATTGCAGCAGCCAAAAAGGTCAAGCCGCCGTTTACGTTAGCTACCTGCGGCTGGGTCCTGGGACCGCCAAAGGACAGAGCTTTGTTCGACAATGTCCTGCCCAAGGAAATGCCCGTAAGCTGTATCAACCGCAACGTGGGATTTTCACCGGTTGAGCCCGGCTTCGCCCGTGTCAAGGGACGGCCGCAATGGGCCATTCCCTGGCTGGAGGACGACCCGGCTATGATTATCCCGCAGCTTTGGGCGGGCCGAATGAGGCGTGACGCTGCCGACGCACTGGCTTATGGATGCACGGGCCTGATGGGCATCCACTGGCGAACACGCATCCTCGGACCCAACGTCTCGGCGCTGGCTCACGCTGCCTGGGAGCAGAAGAGATGGAACCCGGACTTCGGCAAGAAAATCAAACCACCGGAACTGAAACTCTCAGAAGCTCGGCAGGGCGGCAGCGTAGCTCAGTTCCCCAATAACTTGATAGCCGACACTGAGATGGACCCGCTTTACCAAACGGTCATCTGGGATATAAAACGATATTCACTAAAGGTACCGAACGGGTCTTATACTGTAACACTCAAATTCTGCGAACCTCATTATAACGCCGTTGGCAAGCGAGTCTTCGGTGTCAAACTACAAACCAAAACAGTCATCGACAAGCTGGACATCTTCGCCGAGGTCGGCAGGAACAGGGCACTGGATTACACATTCGAGGGTGTGAAGGTAGCTGACGGTCTGTTGAGCATCGACTTTGTGAACGTAGTAGAGTTTCCGTGCATCGCTGCTTTTGTTGTACAGGGCCAGGACGTTACAAGGAAAATTAACTGCGGTGGACCGGCTTACAAAGACTACCAGGCTGACCTGTCGGCTTCGGATTCCGATGACAGACCGCGCGACCTGCCGGTGGACGATTTCTATGCCGACTGGGCGTTGACGCAGTTCGGGCCCGAAGTATTTAAACCAATCGCCGGATTGTTCGCAAGTCTCGATGGAGGACCATTGGAAACAAGCAGAGGACAACGAAGCGCAAATCTGCCGCGGCCATCTACCTGGGTGAAAGGCCCCGGAGGCATCAAACCGGACGAAAGACCGTGGGAACAGGTAAGCAAGGAATACACATTCATCGAGAAAATGGCCAAACTACGCCCACAGGTCAAAGGCCCGGGCAATCTGGAGCGGTTCGACTACTGGCTGAACAATTTCCGTTATCTGCGGGCGATCGGAAAGGTCAACTGCACCTGGGCAAAGTTCAACGCAGCGATGAAGAAGGTCAAAGAGCAGAAGGGTACTGATGAGCAGAAGAGATTAGCCCGGCAGCTCGCTTTGCCGCTCAGAAAGGAGTTAGTCGCTCAGGTAGCCGATGTGCACCGGTATCTGTTGGCAAGTGTGAACACGAACGGTGCGATGGGCAATGTAACCAACTGGCAGCAGCACATAATGCCAACATTGCTTACCGAACCCGGCCAGGAGCTGGCCAATATCTTAGGCGAGGACCTGCCGGCAGACGCAATGCCTTCGAATCGCTACGTTGGCCCACTGCGAATATTTGCGCCGACCGTGCGCACCAGTCTGAACATCGGCGAGGACTTAAAGCTTAAGATAATCATCCTGGCCCAGAACTCTCTCAAAGATATTGCTCTATACTTCCGACCAATAGGCAAGGGTAAATATAACAGAATTGCACCGACACATATCGCACGTAGAGTATATTCTGTTAAGATTCCTGCTAACCGGATTAAAACCGACCTGGAGTACTATGTGAAGGCAAACTCAACCGATGGTCGGCAGATTACTTTCCCTGCCGCCGCACCACATATCAATCAAACAGTAGTGGTTATTATTAACAAGGAGAAATTAAGATGAGCAAATACGATTACACCCGTCGCCATTTCCTCAAGACCATAGGTCTGGGAGCTGTGGCTTTTGCCATTCAAGGCTCAAAGAGTGTTACAACGCTCTTGGCAAGCGAGGCGACGGATAAAAAACCCAACATTGTTTTCATTTTAGTTGACGACTTAGGCTGGATAGACACCGGCTGTTACGGCAGCAAGTTCTACGAAACGCCGAATATCGACAGGCTTGCCGCTGAGGGTATGCGGTTCACCGATGCTTACGCCGCCTGTGCAGTCTGCTCGCCGACCCGTGCGGCTGTTATGACAGGACGCTATCCGGCTCGCCTCGGCGTTACCGACTGGATTCGCGCCCGTTTCCAGGGAGGCAAAATTCCCGCAGACAAAAAGAACCCAACTGAATACGTCGGCGGCAAAAACAAGAAACTGCTGTGCCCGCCCAACGCGCTGTGGATGGAGCTTGAAGAAGTCACCATTGCCGAAGCACTCAAATCGGCAGGATATACTTCGTGCCACATCGGAAAGTGGCACTTGGGCGCAGACGACTGGTACCCGGACAGGCAGGGCTTTGATTACAATGTCGGCGGCTGCGACTTCGGCCAGCCACCGAACTATTTCGACCCGTATTCTCGAAAGGGCCAGGGACCAATTCCGACACTAAACCCTCGTCGCAAAGGCGAATACCTTACCGACCGCGAAGCTGATGAAGCGGTTAAATTTATCAGCCAGAATAAAGATAAACCTTTTTTCCTATATATGGCTCACTATGCCGTCCATACACCCATCCAGGGCAAAGCCGACCTGGTCGCTAAATATGAGGCCAAGACACCCACAAACCAAAAGAATCCGAAATACGCAGCAATGGTTGAGAGCGTGGACGACGCCGTAGGCAGGATTTGTTCCGTACTCGACGAACTTAACCTGGCCGAGAGAACAATCATTTTCTTCACCAGTGACAACGGGGGGCTTATGGGCGTAACGAACAACGCTCCCCTGCGTGCCGGCAAGGGCTATCCGTACGAAGGTGGTATCCGCGAACCTTTGCTCGTGCGTTGGCCGAAGGTTATCAAACCTGGCATAGTCAGTCACGAACCGGTAACCAGCGTTGATTACTTCCCGACCATTTGCCAGGCCGCCGGTGTTCCGCTGCCGAGGGACCGTGACATTGACGGCGTCTCGCTTCTTGACCATCTAAAATCCAACGGCATCCAAAAGCTGAACCGAGATACGCTCTTCTGGCACTTCCCCCACTATCGCGGGAACATTATGCCCTACAGCATCATCCGAGAAGGTAACTGGAAGCTTATCAAAAGATACGAGGGCAAAACCTTTGAGTTGTATAATCTAAAGGGAGATTTGTCTGAAAGCAACGACCTCTCAGAGGTACTGCCGGCAAAAGTCAGGCAGCTTGATGCTAAATTAACCAGATGGCTGAGGATTTCCCGCGCCAAGCTGCCCAGACCGAATCCAGACTACGAACCGGATGCCAATTCGCGAAAAGGCAAAGGCAGAAAAAGCTAAAAGGAAAACAGAATAAGACCTCAGCAGAAGGAGATTATATTATGAATCGACGCAATTTTCTAAAAACTGTTGGTATCGGCGCTGTCTCTATAACGCTGCCGGGATGTATGAACGCCTCTGGGCAGGCTGCCCGTAAAGGCACTCGGCCCAACATCCTGTGGATTTTGTCCGAGGACATCAGCCCCGACCTGAGCTGCTACGGTACCCCGGCAGTTCAGACTCCGAACCTGGATAAGCTGGCGGAGCAGGGTATTCGTTTTACCAGGGCATTTACTACCGGCCCTGTCTGCTCGGCCAGTCGCTCGGCAATGATTACGGGAATGTACCAGACCTCCATCGGCGCCCACAATCACCGCAGCCACCGCGACGACGGTTACACCCTGCCCGAACCGGTTCGGCTGATAACCGAGTACTTCCGCCAGGCCGGATACTTCACAGCCAACGTAAAGACTGCCGCCCCCGGCGTGCGCGGCTCAGGCAAGACGGACTTCAACTTCAAGTTCAGTAACGCCTTTGACGGCAGTGACTGGAACCAGCGCAAGCCCGGCCAACCGTTCTTCGCACAGCTATCCATCAGTATGACGCACCGCGGCGGACAATGGAAAGACCTGGACAAAAAGCTCAACAACCCGGTTGACCCGGCCAAGGTCAAGCTGCCGCCCTACTACCCCGACCACCCCATCGCACGCCAAGACTGGGCTACATACCTTAACTCCATCCAGATGATGGACCAGTATGTCGGCAAGATTCTAAAACGCCTCGATGATGAGGGCCTGGCAAACAATACCATAGTCATTTTCATTGGTGACCACGGCCGCTGTCACGTCCGCGGCAAGCAGTGGCTTTACGACGGCGGCATCCATATCCCGTTGATTATTCGCTGGCCCGGCAAACTCAAAGCCGGGCAGCTCTGCGATAACTTAGTCAGCGCAATCGACATCTCGGCGACGGCGCTGAAAATCGCCGGCGTCAACCTACCAAAACATATTGAAGGAAAGGTCTTTCTATCACCTGATACATGGGGCTTAAAGGGCACCTGGAAACCCGTAAACAAACGAGACTATATCATTGCCGCCCGCGACCGCTGCGATGAGACTATCGACCGCATCCGCTGCGTCCGGACAAAGCAATACAAATATATCCGCAACTTTATGCCAGAGCGGCCATATACACAGACAAATGCCTATAAAGAACGCTCCTACCCGATGTTGAATCTAATGAAGGAGCTGCACGCCGAAGGAAAACTTACGCCTGTCCAGGCCCTGTTTATGGCGCCGCGAAAGCCGGACGAGGAACTCTACGACATCCAAAAAGACCCTTACGAGATTCACAACCTTGCGACCTCGCCGAAATATCAACAGACGCTGGAAAAAATGCGGAGGATCCTGGAAAAGTGGATAGAAGACACCGGTGACATTGGACGGTTCCCCGAAAAGAAAAGCTCCATAACACCACGTGACAGAAAGAGAATATACGGAGAATAAAAAAGTCAACTAATCCCGTAAGGTAGAGCAAAATACGAGATACAACATCAATTTCACTTTAATTTAATAGGTACACCTTTATCACGGGCTTGTGTTACGAATGACTTTAACTCTTCCAACAGCAGTTGTATTTGCTGCGCATTTTCAAGCAGATTTTCGTAAAACCGTCCATCGTTGATGAGCCTGGCAGCACTGCCCTGACCGCTGTTTATTTTCTCCAGGATTAGCCGCAGTTGCCCCGACGCTTTACTTATTTCTTCGCTCGTATCAACCATCGCAACAATGAGCTCTTCTGCTTTGGCATCAGCATTTTTCAAGGTTGTTGTCCCTGCAATGGCGAACTTTCGGAATTCTTCCATTGTCCCCTTAGCCTGTTCTGATGCCTCAGTTAGATTAGCCAAAATTTTCTGGAGATTTTCTTTGTTGTCGGGATTGCTAATGATATCATTGGCGTGACCACTAAGAACTCTGAGGCTCTCAACCAGCTCGACCAGTTTTTTCTGACTCTCTTCCGGAAAAAACTCACTGGTCATACCGGTCGAGCCCTGCAGCCATATTTTGTCCACTAAAAATATTGTTTCCGGCCGGTTTGGGTCAAGCGGCACGCTATGTATCCCAGGATGCTGTTTAAGTTCGATATAACTACTGCCTAACCCTCGCGTCATTAGTTTTACCTCAATGTTGGAGGGAATATTAACGTACTTTTCGTCAATACTAAGAATAACCACCGTTTGATAATACTCTAAGCCGCTCACCATATCCCTTCGTATCTCCGGAGACATAACCTTTGTTACTCGACCGATTTGATAGCCACAAAAGCGCACAGGCGTATCCTGTTGCACTCCCGGTGCTGTCGGGAACTGAACGAAAACCTCAAAAGAACCCATCTTGGTAACAGCCGTTGGCAAATCACCGAACTTAAATATCAGCCACACAAGCGCACATATACCTACTACCACAAAAACGCCCACAATCATATTGCGTCTTCTTTGGGTTGTCTCATAGTCACTCACTGTTCAGTCCCTTTCAAATCACTGCGGCCTTCCAGAAACAACTCCCTTATGGCACGCAAAGGATAGCCGCTGTCGTTAAGTTTTTTTATCAGTTTAATTAGCTCAATACCCTTTTCATCAAACATCCGTCTGCCGGTCGGCGTAACTTCTGTAGGCTCAAGCAGCCCGACCATAAGGTAATATTGCAGAGATTGCCGAGAAATGCCAGCTTTTTTTGCTGCTGTACCTATCGCCGATAACTTGTTTTTCTCGCTCAACGGTTATCCCCAAAAAGCTAAAAAACGAAAAACCAACTGGCTATTAACCATTCTCTATTGACTATTTTCTATTGTCAATAGTCAATTGTCAATAATCAATGGTTTTCTGCCGGGTGTGGACGAAGCCACCTGCCGGCAGTATCGAGCCGGCTGGGAACCGCTAAGAGATACCGTCACTGAAATACCAGCCGGCAAGATTAATATCTGTTGTCCCAAACTCTGCAAGTCTATCAAATCGATTTCACAGTCCCCATTCAGGTCACCTACTGAGACACTCGTGCTACGTAGCGATTCATCCTTCGCAGCAGCTCTGCTACGGAGAACGGAGCTACTTCGCAGAGTAGCATCTGCCCTCATAGCCACAGACCGATAACAACCTTTCCAGGAACTTTATTTCTCTGTTAGCTGCAAAATTTCCAGAAGTATCGGATGATTAATGCCGATAAACTGCCTTCAGGCAGCTCTATATTTGGTCGAAAACTCTAAAAACAGATTTTCAGTTCGGGGACCAGTTGTAATTAGTCTAATAATGAATCATCCAAAGGACCAAAAAATGCATGGAACCGTTGAACGACCCGCAGAAATTATAACTATCAGCCATAATGCCACTATCAAAGCAGCCGCGGTCAAAATGTTCACTAATAAAGTCAGTTGTCTTATCGTAAACAATGACGATGGGGAGTTTATCGGTCTTGTGACAGAGCGGGATATTGTCAACCAAGTGGTTGTCTCCTCAATGGACATTGAGACAACAACTATATCCGAGATTATGACAACGCAGGTTATTTCCTGTTTTCCCAATACTCCGAGCAGCGAAGTCCGAGAGATTATGACCTCTAATCAGATTCGCCACCTTCCAATCGTCGATAACGGAGTTGTCGTAGGAATACTCTCGACCCGTGACCTTATGGCACGGCAGCTCCTTGAAGACCGAGCCGCAGCCGAAGAAGTCGCAATGCTCTCGAGCTGCCTGAAAAGTATTGACTTAAATGAAGTCGCCGACATAGTTACCCGTGAGGTGCCCAAGCTCTTCGGCGCCGAGAAATGTGTACTTTTTATTCACCGAGACGGCTCTACAACCAAAGCCTCCACACTGGTCAGCTACAATAATTGCTCCTGTCCCAAAGAGTCCCTCGAGCAGCTCTCCATTATCCGTAGTACTACGAAGGATGAAAAAGATATACACAATTTTTCTGATGGAGATGAATTTCACTATGACAGCATACCCCACGTCTGCGAAAAGCTCGGAGCACAACCACCACGTGTGGTTATCCCGCTTAATGTCTCCCCCCACGTTCCTCGTGTCTCGAGCGACGAGCCCCTGCTTTCGCAGGGGCAAGCTTGTCCCCGTGAAAACGGAGTAGCTACGAACAACTATCTATGCATGTGCGGCTTAGCCGCTTCAATCGCCACAAATAGAGAACTAACCTCCTATAAGGCCAAGTTAGCAAGAGAAATCCTGAACTCTCATCTGAACAATGCAAAGCTATATCAGGAGGCAAGGCTGACTTCTCTGACCGATGCCCTAACGGCAGTAGGCTCAAGGAAGCTTCTTGAGGATAAACTTCAAGCCGAGTGCGCCCGCGCAAAACGCTACAAACGTCAATTCTCCGTTGCGATAATAGACCTCGACAACTTCAAAACAATCAACGACATATTGGGCCATGCCGCCGGCGACGATGCTCTCAGAAAACTTGCCGAATGTATGAAAAGTCAGAAAAGAACAGCGGATGTGCTCACACGCTATGGCGGCGACGAATTTGTCATAATAATGCCGGAAACCAAAGCAAAAGATGCTGTCACATTATTAGAAAGGATTCGAGGCAAGATTCAGGAAATAAAGGTCGTTGAAAACATGCCGATGACAATTAGCTGTGGGATAGCACAAAGTTTATCTGAACCCACTGATTCTTCCAGGGAGGTTATGCGCAGAGCTGACCTGGCTTTGTACGAAGCCAAAAGTGCCGGACGAAACTGTGTTAAGATCTGGGACGAAACTATGTCAAAGGCTCTAAGCGATAAAGACATAGAGACCAAAAAAATTACCAAGCTGCAAAGACGCATTGACGGCTTGTCAGAGCAGGCGGAGAAGATCTTTATTCAAAGTATCTGGGGATTAGTTCAGGCACTCGAAGCAAAAGACTCTTATACAAAGAAGCATTCGGAAAACGTAATGCACTACGCCGTCGGCATAGCCCAGACAATGAAAATCACTCCGAAACAAATAGATGTCATTCGTCGCGCTGCGATGATTCACGACATCGGTAAGATTGGGATACCTGATGCAATTTTATCAAAACCAGGTAAGCTGACACCCCGCGAGCGCAGCGTCATCGAGCAGCATCCACTTATAGCCGTCCGCATCCTGGAGAAAATGACCTTCCTGGAACAGGAGATAGCCATCGTTCGACACCATCACGAAAAATGGAACGGCCAAGGCTATCCAGACGGCATATCTAACACCCTAATACCACTCGGTGCCCGCATTATGGCTGTAGCCGATACTTTCGACGCTCTTACCTCAAATCGACCTTACCATAAGCCTCGGCCTTTTGCCGAAGCAATCGAAATTCTGGTCGATTCAGCCGGATATGATTATGACCCCAGGGTGGTTAAGGGTATGGTCTCGTGGGTCCAGAAAGTTCGCATTCAACTGGGGGATGCTCAACTCACGCCAGAGGATCTACTGGAGTCACAAAGGCAGCTCGACAACAGCTCTATGGCTCCGCTTGTTGCTGGTGCAGTTACTCAATAGTACTACTCTGCGAAGTCGCTAAGTAGCACGAGACATACAGCATTAAGAGTGTTGATGACCGTCTTGACCCCTGTAGGGGCAGGCCCTATGTGCCTGCCAAGGGCAACCACATCGGGTTACATCGGGTTGCCCCTACACAGGCCTATTCATGCCGCAACGATTCAATTGGATCCATATTGGCCGCACGATAAGCCGGATACAAACCAAAGATTATCCCCACCCCAGCACTGATTCCAAAGGCCATCACCAATGAGCTGGTCGTAATCACCGTGCGCATCTGCCCAAAATGGGTTACAAAAAATGGTATTAGAGACCCTAAAATAATTCCAAGGATACCTCCAGACAACGTGAGAATTAACGTTTCTGATAGGAATTGAAATATAATATCTCGCTTCTTGGCGCCGAGGGCTCGGCGAATGCCTATCTCTCGCGTCCGTTCACTCACGGTGGCTAACATAATATTCATAATTCCTATGCCGCCAACCAAAAGTGAAATCGCAGCGATTGAACCGAGAACAATAGTGAAAATACGCTGAAATTCCCTCGCCTGCCTCATCAACTCCAGGGGAACGGTTATTTCATAGTCATTTTTCTTGTGGAATCGATTCATCAGCGTCTGCACGCTCTGGCGTGTCCCCATCACAAGGTCTATCTCGCGGACTTTGACGATTATTTCCTGCAGTTCAACTTTTTCTATATTGCGACTGCCTGCGGTAATCTGCATCGACATCTCACCAAAACGGTTCCGAACCGTATTCAGAGGAATATAGACGCAGCCTAAGTTTGCACCGGCCTTCTTTGCTCCCGTGGGATCCTTATTCTCAAAACCATTTGCCGCTTGGGCACTGGTTTGTTCAGTGACAACGCCCACTACACGATAGTAATCACTCGCTATTTTCACATCCTGGCCTAACGGGTCGTCAAAGGCAAACAGTTCTCTTACCAGCTTTTCATCAACAGCACAAATGCCCCGTTTATAGTGCATATCTGTGCTGCTGAGAAACCGCCCGTATTCTACCCGGACATTTGATATCTCGGGATACCATGGGACTGTACCGATTACTTCTATGGCTACTCTGCGAGTGCGGTACTGTGCCTGCTGGGAGAGACGCCGATTAGGCACTATAACCTGGACGTCGGGTATGCCGTTGCGGAAACGCTCGGCGTCGGCGTATGTCAGACCATATTCTTTCAGGGTTTGCTGTTGACCACCGGCTGATTGGTCTTCAGGAGGGTCAATGGTTTTTATAATAATATTGCGGCTGCCAAGCTGAGCAATCTTTTCCTGTGCGTCCCGACTGGCCCCTTCACCTATGGCCAGCATAGCGATAACCGAAGATACGCCGAAGATAATGCCTAACATTGTCAGAGTCGAACGCAGCTTGTGCATCCACAGGCTTTTTGTACCCAGCTTAAATGTGCGTTTAAAACGAAAAAAAAACATAACGTCTTTACCGCCTATTATATTCCTGATTTTTTATGCGCCCGTCTAAGAGGTGTATGACTCTTTCGGCACCAGATGCGATACCCTCATCGTGGGTAACGGCTATCATAGTTTTGCCCTCTTCGTGCAAACGGTTAAGAATGGCCAAAATCTCGACACCGCTTTCCGAATCAAGATTGCCTGTCGGCTCATCAGCCAAAATAATCAGAGGGTCATTTGCTAATGACCTGGCAATCGCCACTCGCTGCTGTTGACCACCACTTAGTTCTGAAGGCCGATGCCCAAGCCTGTCACCAAGCCCTACCATTGCGGCTAATTCTCTCGCGCGCTCGGCACTTTCCTCCTCACTAAAGCCCTGGTAATACATCGGAACCTCGATGTTCTCGACGACATTCAATTGGGCGATCAGATTAAACGACTGAAATATAAAACCGATGCGCGTGCCGCGTATCATCGACAACTGGTCGTCATCAAGCAGAGAAACACTCTGCCCGCCGAGCAAGTAGTCTCCGCTCGTGGGACGGTCCAGACAGCCAATCATATTGAGCAGCGTGGATTTACCTGAGCCGCTGGGGCCCATGATAGCTACATATTCACCGCTGGTTATGGTCAGGTCAATTTCGCGCAATACTCGCAGCTCCACTGTCCCAAGCTGGTAATTCTTACACAACTGCTGCATCGCTAATATCGGAGTATCACTTTTTACATCAACGGTTTGGTCCACTTTCTGCACCGCCTTCTCTTTGCCTCATACCACTTCCGTCTTGTCTTTGCCTCGTACCACTTCCGCTTTGTCTCATTTTATCACGCATACTCTGCAAACTCTTCGTAAGTTCTGCTTTGAACTTTTCCGGGTCACTCTTACGCAGTTGTCCCAGCTCTTTGGCCTTTTCCGGATCGAACTTTGCCAAACCACTCATTATCATATTAATTCTTTCATCTGTTAGTTCAAACTGCATGCCCTGCGGTTTTTCTTCACCCTCCGGTGGTCTGCCCCTGCGCGTGTCTTGCTCGTCCCCAGAACGTTCGGCTCTCCCTCCTCGGGGCCGGCCTTGAGTTTCCGTATCATTCGCATCAGTCGCGCCTGGCCTTGCTCTCCTCTGTGGTATTGGTTGCTGTTGTTGGAATGAAGCTGGGCCGCCCAATTCACTGAAAAGCGGAGGATTGAGCATTACCTCCTCGCCGGCCTCTAAACCTTCAATAATCTCTACAAATGTATCATTAAAGAGCCCCGTTCGCACTACACGTTCTTGATGACCCTGCGAGGTTATAACGTAAACGACTTTTTTGCCAACGCGATTTGACACTACCTGAATAGGCACAATTATAACATCCTCTAACTGCTCGACGAGAATTTGTACCTTGCACGACATCCGACTTTTTAGAAAATCATGGGTACCATCTATTCTAACCAAAGTTTCGTAAACCTTAAGGTCGGGATTCATAAAGCCACGCTGCTGGTCAGGCAGTGGCGCTACCTCAAGCACTTCGCCCTCTAATACCTTGTCGGGGAAAGCATCCATAACTATCGTTGCAGGCTGACCCGGACGAACCTTATCAACCTCAGTCTCGTGGACGCCGATTTCAGCAACCATTGCCGCAGTATCAGGCATTGATATAAGCGTCTGCCCCTCAGTAACGGCTTCGCCCTCAGCAATAACTCCGCTGCTCGACCCCATCATGCCTCTGCTTCTCATAGCCCTATAGATGTCGCTGCTACCGCCGGTACCATATATCACCAGACCCGGAGTCTCAGCTCTAATCGTACAATACTCTATCTTCTCTTTTATTTCTTTTACCCAATTTATTTTCCTGTGCAAGTCTTCTTCTTCCGCTCTTAGCCTCACCGTGGCCTGGGCCAGCCTTGAACGGCACTGGGCATCAACCCGCTGCAATTGGCGACCGGCCTCAACGTAGTCACTGAGGTTTTGCTCAGCATTTTTCGGAAAATCGTATTCTTTAAACAAAGCCAGAGCCACCACGGCACTTTCTCTTGCAAACTTACTATTTTGTACAGCCAGTTGGTCAGTTAGAAGTTCGAGATCGGAAACGTAATTTGCATCGTGAAGCTCTTCAGTCCCGGTCAACGTTTTTTTTGCTTTTGCTAAGGCACCCTCGGCCTTGGTGATGTTATCTTCCAATCTTTTCAATTCATCCCCGGCAGACGAACCTTCTAACAAATTCGGGTCATTCCTTACCTCATCAAGAAAAGGTGCTATAATTTCGGTCAGTCTGAATGTTTCGTTGACGTCATTAATCGGCTCATCGTTGGTCCTGTCTAAGCCACTACTCATCAGGTTAATGACTCCATTTTCACCCTTAATTGACATGTCGCTCACATTGCTTACGTCGCTTTGCTCAATGTTTAAAACTTCGTTTACATCCTTTATCAGCCTGTTTGCTATATCTGCTCCCAAATATTTCTGAAGGTCCAACAGGGCAAACCTTACTTTCAATTGAGCGTCTGCGATATCGCTTTCATTTTGTATTATCTGAATGGCACGCGTCTCTATCGCTGAGTTAACGCTTTCCTGGTCACTGGTAAGATCCGTTTCCTCTTGTATCAATTGCTCTTCCAGGGCCGAAGAATCTAATTGCACAAGTACCATGTTGGCATCCACATCTTCTTGAGTTACATAGGTGCCTGCAGTGACGATATTGAGTATTGTTAAACTTCCCGAGTCCCTGTATCCTCTTTTGACCTTACATACGTATTCTTTCGATTTATGGGCCCTGATACTGCCGCCTTCGGTAACGATGATGGTCAAATTATCACGGCGCACGGTGAAGGTTCCGCCACTCGAAGCCTCTATGCCTGCATCCCTTTTTATCGCTGCTGCCACTAATCCCGTAACCAACACTGCTGCTGCAATAAGCAGCAGAATCAACCATCGCCGCTTTACGCGTTTACCAAAACGCCGACTTTGATTTTCCGATACGTTCTGATTTTGTTTGTCTTTGTAATTTTTCATTGTGTTCTTTGCTCCCACATACCATCCGGTTTAACTTGTAGTACTCCGATATCACGGAAGAAGTTCAGCTTAATAACTGTGTGATTGACTAAAGCAACCGTAACATTATTTTGAGCCGCAACTAAGGCATCCTCTGTTATCACTAAATCCCGTATTGTAACTCGCCCGTATTCTAATTTCAATTTCTGCTCTTCGACGCGCCTTCTGGCCAATTCCAGGCTGATTTTTTGAATCCGGTAACTTTCTGCCTTTTCAGTCAGTTCACGATAAGCCTGGCGCACGTCCAGCTTGACATTCTCAATATATTCATCGTATGAGCGCTGCTGTTGCTCCATTGTTATTAGTGCCTCTCGATAAGCGTTACGCTCAGCTTTTCGGTCAAACGGCAAATCGGCCCCAAAACCAAGACGGTAAGTCCCCTGATGAAACTGTAACCTATCGAAACCGGTCTTATTTGCTGAGCTTACATCAGAACTGCCAATCAGGTCAAGTTGCACACCGAGACCCTGGGCAGCTAATTCGAGTTTTCGTGCTGAATCTTCAAGACTGTCTCTGGTGTTAGCCAGGTCCAGGCGCCGCGCCAATGCCATTTCCATTGCTTGCTCTTCCGTATATTCAGGCCGGCTTATGCCAATTTCCTCCAGCGCTTTTAGCTCATTCTGGTCCAATGTGATGTTGGCATCAGTTGGTAAAGACAACCTTATTTTGAATCTGTCAAGGGCCTGTTCATATCCTTGTTGGGTCGTAACGAGGTTGTTTTCTGCACTAAGTAGATTCTGCATGGCCTCATCCACATCAGACGGTGCCCTTTGACCAACTTCAACCTCCATTTTCAGTTGGTTTACTGATTCAACCTGTCTTTGATAACTTGCTTCAGTAATATCCACACTATCCCTTGCCTTCAACACATTATAGTAATCACTTATAATGTCAATCACAAACGTCTTACGATAGCGGTTGAATGTACGAATCCGATATAAAACGGTTCGCTCGGCCTGGGTCAGGCTTTCTCTTGCGGCCTTGCCGGCGCCGGCTCCCAGCAAAGGCACGGTTACATCGCCGCTTAAAACCGAACCCAATGTCGTTCTCGGGTCACCGGTAAGAAAGCGTGCCCAATCAACCGCAATGCCAACATTGAATAACACTCCATCAAGGAACAGTTGTGTCTTGCCAACCTCTCCCGAAGTGTTAATAGTTACATCATCTCCACCACTTTTATTGTCAGTGTAAGTGCCGTCTATAGTCCCAAACCACTTTAATGCGTAATTATACCGTGCTCCCGTTAAGCTGAGCGCTGAGAGATAAAGAGAGTCTTTTTGAGATTGATATTGCCTATTAAATTTTGTGGCAATTTCAACTGACTGTTGAAGATTTATAACACCTGACTCTGGTAACATTTCTGCGATTTCCACGTCATTTGGTGATGCCGGGTCGTTATAATCACTGATTGTATAATTGGCTTTTAGGCCGAAGTCATCCTGCCATTTGCTGTCGATAATCTTATAAACTTCCTCATCGGCATCGGCTTTATACTGCTCAGGACTGCACGCACCGGCAAAACCAAAGATAACAGCAATACCAAGCACCCAGCATAACAACTTAACAGGTACTACTCTGCGAAGCACGAGCTGAAACTTACAGAACATAAAATTCTTCTCCAACACAGTTACCACTTGCCTAAATATTTGTTCAAATTTTGCCTATTATACACTAAGAAGTTAGAAAAGAAAGAAGAAAAACCAACTTCGCAAGTGCTCCCAATTTCAGATGTTTGTCGTAAGTTTAACGCGGCAGGTTCCGGTAAAATCCACACTTTTATCAACTTATACGCCTATACCAAAAATATCAGGCAACTCCATTGTTAATTGTTAGTCGTTCATCATAAGAGTTAGACGCTTTCGCCCGTAAAAATATTGCTAAAAAATCTGCAAATATTCACCACGGGGTGCACTTCTACACAAAATGGCATCTAAATTTTATTGCAAAAAGGGTCAATCAAGTGTAAACTAACAGCTAAATCCTCGTGCTTCGCAGCGAAGCCCTGCTTCGCAGAGTAGTATAAAACGGCGGCGTAGCCAAGAGGCCTAAGGCGACGGTTTGCAAAACCGTTATTCGCCGGTTCGAATCCGGCCGCCGCCTGTTTTTTCTTATCTTTAATTAGGACTTTTGCAAAATTGAGGTTAAGCATATATTATTTAAGAAAATCGGTTTTTTCGATTTTCTTAAATAATTAGCCAGCTTTTTATTAGACAAAAACTTGCTGTTTGAAAAGAAAAAATCAAAAGCTTGTCCCCACGAAAGTGGGAAACAATTTTTTCTTTTCAAAGTATGCCTAACCTGCAATTTTGCAGAAGTCTTGTTCTTGTTATAAACAAGGCCGATACTATGAAAGTAAATATCAAAAATCACGTTCTGGAACTCCTCGATGGCGATATTACCGAAATGCAGACTGACGCCATCGTCAATGCCGCCAATGCCCGATTGATTTTAGGCGGCGGCGTCGCAGGGGCAATCAGAACAAAAGGCGGCCCCGAAATCCAGCAAGAATGCAACAAAATTGGTGGCACCTTCGTAGGTGGTGCTGTAATAACAACCGCTGGCAGCTTGAAAGCAAAACATGTAATCCACGCTGTCGGGCCTCGGATGGGCGAAGGAAATGAAAATGAAAAGCTAAAAAATGCAACACTGAACTCACTTAAATTAGCTGACCAAAATAATCTAAAAAGCATCTCCTTCCCGGCAATCAGCGCAGGCATCTTCGGCTTTCCTATCGAAAGCTGTGCCGAAATAATGCTCAAAACAACTATCGGTTATCTCAAAGGCCAAACCGGCCTGGAAAAGGTCGTCTTTTGTCTCTTCGGCAATGATAGTTACCAGGTCTTCGCAAATCAGCTTAAGCAGGAAGTCTCAGAATGAGGGCAATAATATTAGACAAACAATCCCAAATCGAGGAAAAACCTCTAAAAGCCGCTGATTTACCCATACCAACGCCATCTGACAATCAAATTCTTGTTAAGGTCTTGGTTTGTGGTGCCTGCCATACCGACCTCGATGAAGTTGAAGGCCGGTTAAAGCCCACCAAATCCCCAATTGTGCTCGGTCACCAAATAGTTGGCACGGTTGCAGATAAAGGAAAAGCTGTAAAAAAATTTACTATCGGACAGCGAGTAGGAATTACCTGGCTTTATTCGGCTTGTGGCAAATGCGATTTTTGTCAAATGGGCAATGAGAATCTATGTAACCAGGCAAAATGGACCGGCAAAGATGCTAATGGCGGCTACGCAGAATTTACTGTCATAGATGAGGAATACGCTTATCCTATCCCTGAGCAGTTTTCAGACTCACAAGCAGCCCCGCTTTTATGTGCCGGTGTAATCGGCTATCGCACACTCAGACTTGCAGATATAACAGATGGCCAAAAGATTGGCTTGTTCGGTTTTGGAGCATCGGCACACATCGTAATTCAGATAATCAAACATAAGTTCCCTAACAGCCCGGTTTATGTCTTTACGAAAACAGCTCAGCACGCCGAGTTAGCCAAAAGCCTCGGCGCTGTCTGGACAGGTCGCTCCGGTGACCGGCCGCCTGAGAAGTTGAACAAGATTATGGATTTTACACCGGTCGGGGAATGTATCCGAGATGCCCTCAGCGTTCTGGAAAGAGGCGGCAGACTAATTATAAACGCAATTCGTAAAGAAACACCTGTCCCACCGCTGGAGTATGCGGAATATCTCTGGCTCGAAAAAGAAATAAAGTCTGTTGCCAACGTTACCCGTCAGGATGCAGAAGAATTCTTACCTTTAGCGGCCCGGATACCTATCGCACCTACAATCGAAGAATTCCCGTTAAGCCAGGCCAACGAAGTACTTTGTTCCATTAAAAATTCGAAACTTCGTGCCGCCGCCGTCCTGAAAATCTAAGGGTAGGAAGTTTGGGACCCAAAAGGTACAAAATAATGCTAACATATTTTGCTCCGTTTTTTGCTTGACCGTGAACTCAAATAAAATACAATAGCTCCGCTTGTAGTTGCTTTGTTTGGGACAGCAAATAGTATAAAAACACCATTTTTTGTTGATTAATACTATATTTCTCAAAAATTTGAAATTTAAACTTGAACAAGCAGGCATTTTTTACGATAATGATATAGAAAGAATAGATGATAGCGATAATAAAGGCTTGGGTGCGTCCCAAGCACGATACCACGGCGGGAGGCTGCGTGCCTCCCGCGTTTTTTTTGTTAGAAGAGAGGGGAACCAACAATGGCTAAGAAAGTCTGTGTATTTATAGATGGGGAGAACTTTCGTCATTCCATCGTAAACTTATTTGAACAGTTTAATCCAAACGATTATCTACCCAAAAATGCTGATTGGGATGCACTATTCGATTGGTTTGTATCCAAGGCAGTTCCTGGAGGTGAGAGAGTAAGAACGTATTGGTACGTCATTCAATTGTTGGATTTTTTCCCCTACAGATTCCCCTCTGCTCAGAATAATCCGGATGGATTGCGAAGGCTTCTTAGTAAAGATAAGTGGTGTAAGAATAAATTGAAAAATACAAACAGCACTGAATTATTAACAAAAATGGAGCAAATTGTTAAAGAGCTTCGTATTCGCCAAAACGGCATGCGTCATCGCTTTGAAGGATGGAGAAAGTTACAAGATGGTATATCCTCTCAGTGGTCACGTATTGAGTTTCGGCGTGCAGGAGCAATAACATACAATCTATTTGACAAATCACTGGGAATAGAGAAAGCTGTGGACGTAAAACTGGCTACAGACTTGATTGTGCTTCGCGAAATTTATGACGTAGCTGTCATCATATCAGGTGACCAAGATTACGTACCAGCCGTCCAAGTTGTTAAAGACTTTGGCAAAATAGTTATCAATGTTGTTTTCCGCGCCCGAAACGGGAAACTCCTGCCCGGTGGTGCACGAAGGCTTAATCAACTTACAGACAACTGCATTGAAATAACTTATCAAGAGTTTGTAAAATATCTGAATATCCCTACTGTTACTCTTACCTAAACTACTATGTTTTTCACACTTTCGTTACTTAACCAGGCTGTGGTCACGCTGAGGCGATAACACAAAGTCATTGCGGTGAAACTGCCAATACAAATAATTTAACAAAAAATATCTTACCTAATTGAATCTGGCGGAAAAATTTGGTATTTTATTGGTAGAAAAGCGTACACATCATTGCAAGCAAGGCATCGCCAGGCGTGGTATTTTCAGACGTAAATTATTGTGCAAACATAATTGACTTGAGACAGAAGAAAAAAGGCAAGGTTTTTTAAGATGGTGGCGTAATGGAGACTAAATTTAACGTCTTCGAGATTCTGGAGATAGCCGGAAAAATCGACCATAACGGTGCCATATTTTATCTTAAAACGGCTGAACTGTTCGATGACCCCGAACTTCGTAACATGTATTACAAACTGGCCAACTGGAGAGCAAGACACGAAAAGATCCTCGCACAGAGGAGAAAACGGTTCTCTGAAAAGACCGGCGAATTCGGAACTTTCGACCCTGATAATTATGTCTTGTCAAATCCACGCGTCATGGCAGGTCTGGCCGTATTCTCCCACAAACCAGACTCATCAGGAAGGCTGACCGGAAACGAAAGCAGAGAGCAGATAGTTAAAGATGCTATCAGAAGAGCAAAGGAAGCCATCGTTTTCTATAACGGATTAAAGGACTTTGCCCGGGACCCGGCCAGCGAAGATACTATCGATAAGATTATTAAAGAAGAGAGCCGCCACATCCGCCTCCTCACCGAACAATTAGAGCAGCAGTAATCGACCACCAATCAACGGTTACCCTCAGTCGCCGGCACAGCAATACCGAACTGAAAAAGCTGAAATCCCAATAAGAAATCAGAAGTCAGAAATCAGAGTCTGTCCTCTGTCGTCTGCCCTCCGTCCTCTATTTTTTATATGTTTTTATATGGCTGATTTGCTACTTACCAGAACCGGTTCCAAGGTTTTGCTGTATCTTCTCGTAAATAACACGTGACCTCTCCTCGTTACCGAACGTGCTTGCTTTAATCCTGAGATCGGTAACATTTTCAGCCCCTGGTTCCAACCGTATTGTAACGGTCTTACCATCCGCAACTTTTCCGACAACCTTTGCATAAAAGACATCTTTGGCTGTCTCGGTAACCTCTATCTCCAACTGCTGGAGAGCCGCCACTGTCGCCACATACACGCTGTTCAAGTCCTGACCGGACACAGCGTAAAGTTTGCCCTGTGAATAAACTGCAGCATCAGTACCTATCAAGTTAGGCTTGCCACAGCCGCACATAGCTAACATCAAACCGGCAAGCACACAAACTGTACAGATTCTTCGAATTGACATCTTTTCACTCCTTACAAAAAATTTATTATTAACGCCGTTTATTTATCTTCAGCAGCTCACATTGTCAACACTTTATTTATATTACTTTATTTATATTACTCCCATCATCGGCAACGAACAAGCTGCTCCATATCTACCTGAAGTTGAGGAATATTTGTTTTCAGGTCCTCGATAAAACGCAAACCATCTTTCCAGTATCCCGCCGTGGGCTTCAAATCTGCATGAAAACCGGCGAAATAACGATTTATATTGTGAACTAAAAGTTCCCGCAAATATTTGCTTACCATTGACGCTAACGACACCGGCAAAAATCGCCCATCAGCACCGACAACGAAATGCAAACGCATACCTTTACCACCGCCTCGCAATTCATAACTGCTGTCCGCCGGACTCTCACGGAGAATCTTCAATTCCATATCGCTAAACATCCGCTGCAGATGTTTCCGATAGTGAACCCGTCCCCCTTGCCTATCGACTATAATTTGCAAATCATCACCCCCAAAATTATCAAAAGCCCGCTTTATAAGCCGCGAGGTGGTGGTGAAAAGCACATTAGCTTTGTTCTTCACCGAAGCCACCATCTTGTTGTAATACCCAACGTCGAGACAATAGCTTTTCAACTCCAGCAATTCGATGCCGTTCTTTGCCATATCGTCGGCCAGAACCGCCGAGGCTATTCCCCTATCGGCAGCATCAGCCGAAAGGCGATAACTTCCGGTACCCTGGTACCAGGGATAAGCACTTATTCGCTCAAGGCAGCTCGGACATAATAATTCTATAAGCTCAGCCAACGTGGCCGGCTCTTTATCGAGACATTTCAAGGCCCCCAGGACTGTCCGCTCTAAATGCTTGATTCCCACAGCTCTGCTGTAAGCCTTCTTGCTGTCGGTAATGAGCATTCGCCCCGCAAGATGTTTTCGTCTGCTGCCGACACTTTTTTGCAGAATCTGCCACAGGTCAGATGTCAAAATATGGTGCGGCAGCGAAAAAGTGCTCGACGATACGACCAACGGCCCCAGAAGCGGCCCAAAACCGGCTTCATCTATTCCTACCAAAACCACCATCCGTGGAACTCCTGCTATCCATATTAGAACTACTGCTTCGTAACAACTAAATTGATAAATGTCATTGCGAGCGAAGCGAAGCAATCTAAATTCTAACGTATGAGTTTGTCAGAACCGCATTCTGCGGCCTCGCAATGACAATCCCTAAAATCACATGTGACAGAGCGCTAACTTCCTTGCATCTGCAATCAGCCATTATATTACACTATCCGGACGAACATTATAACTAATACTTCCCTTAAATCAACGAATGAATAAAAAGATTAAAGGCCATAAAGACCAGTGAAAAATCGTGCTTTATAAAAAAACCATCTTTTAATATCGACATATAGGGGTGTGACTAATTTCTCTTCCAACGCCGGCTTGCTTGCCCCGTGAGATAGTGAAACATTATCTCACCGTGGCGCCAATCTCCTCCATCACCCAATAATCAATAGTAAATAATCAATAATCAATTGATTTTCCCTTGCCTTTTCCTTCACTTACTGTTATTTTACCCCATGAGATAATTTCTTATCTGTTTTCTCATCGGGGCGTGCATCTTAGCGAGTGCTTCTTTTGAGTCGTAGGATGGGCTTTAGACCATGCTGTTTGCTGTCATTCCTGCGGAAGCAGGAATCCAGGAGACATACGATATACGATTTTATGTGAGCAACATAGCGAGACATCTTGGATTTATCGATTTGGGACAGCGCATGGAAAACGTTTTTTTGTCCTCGGTATTAGTCATTAAGCATGGTGTTCCAAGATTTACTATTTATACAGATGTAAAAGAAAAAGCGAAGAATATTGATAGAAGGAGTTAAAGAATGGGTATTAAGCCCTTGAAACCCAAGGATATCATAAAAGTTTTGGATTTCACGAGATATATCACAGATACTTCCGAGAGAAGAGAAATAACAAGGAAGTGCAAAGATGTCTTAATAGCGCAGACAAAGACTACATATGACAGAATGCAACAAATCAAAAATGCTTTAGATTTCAATAAAGCTATTTGGCAGAAGTATGATTGCGAAGAAGTGGCTGATATATATGAAAAGTTTGTGAAAATAGAAGAGGCTTTATTTGGATTGGAAAGGGAAGAAAAATCTGGTAAGCGTTATCGGGATCATTTTGTTCACATGTTCAACACATTTGTTTTCGGATTGCGAGTCATCTCCACTTTGATAACACAATTAACAGTCAAACAAGCAAAAAGCTTGTTTAAAGTTGAAACAGAGCAATTGAGGGAAGTCGGGTTACCATTTGGAACTAATTACAACTATGACAAGCGTATTTTCTATTTGTGGACTTTAGTATCAACATTTCACGACATTGCAATTCCTTTTCAGCATTTAGGTAAAATAGGAAGAGGAATTAGTAAGTTCGTTGAAGAATTTGGGTGGTCGTTCACAGACCCAAATATTTCAATGCATAGTTACGATTCGTCTCAACTTTATTATTATTTTAATCTTCTCGGTTCTTTATATGGTGGAAAGCTACAGTTGATAGACAAAGGTCGCAAATATAAGAAATCAGATAAGCATAAGCATTACCTTGCCAGGCTTTTGGGCAGAGAATTTGACCTTAGAAATCATGGAGTTCTTAGCGGTTTTTTCATGTGGAAAATAATCGAGGAGATATTCTTAATTGGCCGATCGAAAAAGTACCCTTTCAAAGCTGATGAGTTTAACACGTACACAGAATATGTTCTCGAACAAGATGTTGCTCGGGCAGCTCTGGCTATTAGCCTACATGCGATTGATGAAGATAAGAGATCCAGTGTCTATCCCAAAATTTTTCCAATAGCGTTTAACTCATATCCTTTTGCGTTCTTACTTATTTTATCAGATGGCCTTCAGGAATACTTGAGATGGGAAGGAATAACGATTAAAAAGGAGCTCAAGTTTAATTATCATCCAATATTAGATTTTAAATTCAACAAAAGGAAGACGATTATTGAACTTGATGTTTCATTTTCTATTGATAATCAAAATAAAAAGGCGATAATTAATCAAGCTGATAAGATAGCAAAATTCATTAATGCAAGTCAGCCTATATCTGATATTGATAAAGCTGTTGATTTAATAGGAAATACTATCAAAGGCGACCTTGAGAAAAAACTTGAATTGGGTAATTATTTCAAACTTAAACTTACTATTTATCAAGATTGGGATAAAATACTTTATAATAAGGACGTACAGACTCAGCGATTTTAAGCATAATAGCAGATTATCATTTGCTCAAAGAATATGATTTTTTGCTTCAGGTAATGATAATGACTAAAAGTAAAGAAGATAAATTTAAAATAGTTATATCAGGTTCGTTTAGAAAACATTACAGTGAAATTAAGGATGTCATAAGGAGGTTTGATAGTTTAGATGTTGAAGTTCTATCACCGCGGCATTCCAATATAGTAGATCCTGAAGAAGATTTCGTCTTATTAGAAACAGATAAAATTGCTTCTCCTGAGGCTTTGGAACGTGCACATTTGAATGAAATTTCAAATGCAGATGCTCTATACCTTTACAATCCCGAAGGTTACATTGGACCTTCATCCGCAATGGAACTTGGTTGGGCTCTCTCACTTGGGAAACCAATCTTTGCTAAAGAGACATGCAATGATACTACTTTGAAGAATTTCGTGAAGAAAATAGATAAGATTGAAGATATTACATACAAACTTTCTTCACGTCGAAATAGTTGTACAAACATGGTTAGCCCTCAATCAACACTTAATATTCTCCAACGCTATGTGAAACAAGTTTCTGCTCAACGAGGCTTCGATAATGAAACTCCTCGTGACAAAGTACTCCTAATGCTCGAGGAGTTTGGGGAGCTAGCTAAAGCCATGAGAAAGTATATTGGTCTCAAAATTGACAAAGACAAACGTGAGTCCTATACAGAGCTCAAGCATGAGTTTGCTGATATTCTATTCTATCTGTTAGACTTATCAAACGCTTGTGGAATCGACTTATTTCATAGCTTTCAAGAAAAAGAAATGGAAAACGTCAATCGGAAGTGGCACAATTAATAAATCATTACAACTATAGTTGATTAAGTTGTGATGAATCGCACCAATTATTGATGGAATATATCCATGCCTAACTATAGGCGACGTGTGGCAGCCACTGAGCGAACGCTGTGAGCGAAGTGGATGGTAGTTCTCCGAATATTCCGAATCCGGCATCCAAATTTATCTCATTCCTCACTAACTAGAATCAAGCATCCATCAACGATATACGCTTCACCCTTCACGATTCACTCTTCACATGTTCACTCTAAACAGGGCCTTCTAATGGACAATTTCTTTGATTTCATTTGATTTTCTACGATAAATATGGTATAATACCCGCATGTTAGCCAGCAGGCTAACATAACCTGTCCTGAGCCTGTCGAAGGGAACCGCCAGCAGGCGACAGATATAGCGGAGAACCGCACTTTTTCGTATCAGCAGATACACACCAAAAAGCCCAGTCAAGCTTGTCCCCGAATGTCGTAGTCGGGGATCCAGATTATATCTTAATTATTTAACCATATTAACTAAATTAACCAATGAACCATCACAACCATCGAGAATCGAGTATACAGTATCGAGTATCCAGTTATTTACGTGCCTATAAGGCACTACATCTGTCGAGAACCCTCTACAAATCAGC